>NZ_JBVAYX010000024.1:0-53547 GCF_055412825.1 Pseudarthrobacter linnaei | reverse complement strand
GGCCGCCCATGCGCCACCGCCCGTGGCCGGTGGCGCGCGGCCCGCGGCCCGCGGCCCGCGGCCCGCGTCCACCGCCTACCGTCAACCGCCGGCCGGCCCGCCACGTCACGGACGGGCGCCGGTCCGGAAATGCGGTAACTTGTGCCCATGGACTTCGGCAGCGCGGACGGCTGGGGGGACGCGATCTATTTCTGGATCATCCCGGTTGTTATGGGCGACGCCATTTTCCCGCCCTTGCCTTCCGAAATGGTGGTCATCACCGGCGGCGCGCTGTCCGCCGTCGGGCGCGCCAACGCCTTTCTGGTGGTGCTCCTTGCCGCGGCGGCGTCCTGGCTTGGCGACATCATGGTTTTCCAGCTCTTCAAGCGGCGCCTGAGCCATACCCTGGACCGCTGGCGCTGGGGCCGGGCTTTCCATCAGGCCGTGCACACCGCCATCGGGAAAGCCGGCCGGTCGACCACCTACGGGGCGATCATCGGCGTCCGCTTCATCCCGGGCGGCCGGCTGGCGACGACGGCCGCCGCTGGCATCGCCAACGTCTCCACCCGCGGATTCAGCCTCTGTGCGGGCCTCGGCGGCCTGCTCTGGGCTGTCTGGTCCGTCAGCCTCGGCTATGTCACCGGCGCGGCCACCGGGCTGCCGTTCTGGGCGAGCTCCCTAATCGGTGTCGGCGTCGGGGTCCTGGTCGGGGTCATCCTGGGCGTGATCGTCACGCGGCGGCGCGGCAATGGCTCCCCCGTCGCGGACGGACCCGACGAGGAACTCGACTTCTGAGGCGGCCGGCACCTGCCTAGACGGGCGCCCAGCGGCCGCGGTTGCGGCGGAGCACCATCAGGTGGCCGGTCACCGCAACGCGTTCGACGGCGTCGCGCATCATCGCGGCCGACTCCAGCGCCTGGCGGTTCTCGCCGCTGGACGAGGTGGGCTCGACCAGGAAGCGCAGGTTCAGTTGCGGAACCCCGCCGGCCAGATCCAGCTGGTTCGCCTCGACGTGGTGCCGCGCCTCCAGGGCTTCGACGGCCGCGGCCATCACGGCCTCCGGCGGGTTGCCCGGCTTGAGCCCGGTGATCTTCAGTCTGGTCTGGAACGACGGCATGGAACAACCCTAGCGGGACGAGCCGCCTGCCCTCCGCACCGGTTTTAGCCGGTGTTGCGCAGGCCCGCCGCCACGCCGTTGACCGTGATCAGCATGGCGCGCTGGAGACGCTCGTCGATCTCACCGTTGGGCATGCTCCCCGCGGCGGCCTCGGAACGGATCCGGCGCAGCAGTTCCACCTGGAGGTAGCTGATCGGGTCGAGGTACTGGTCCCGGATCTCCAGGGAGCGCTTCAGGGTGGGCTGCGCGTCGAGCAGCAGGTCCTCCCCGGTCAGGTTCTGGATCTCGGTGACGGTCAGTTCGTATTCGGCCCGGATGGTGCGGAACAGGTGATGGAGTTCGGCCGGGACCAGCGTGGAGACGTAGTAGCCGGCGATGTCCATGTCCGTCTTCGCCAGCGTCATTTCCACGTTGGAGAGCACCGAGCGGAAGAAGTGCCAGCCGTCCATCATCTCCACCAGCTGGGCCGAGTGGCCGGCCTCGCGGGCAGCCTTGAGCCCGGAGCCGACGCCGAACCAGCCCGGGACGATCTGCCGGGACTGCGTCCAGCCGAACACCCACGGGATGGCCCGCAGGCCCTCGAGGCCCGCGCCGGAATCCGGCCGTTTGGACGGCCGGGAGCCGATGTTCAGGGACCCCAGCTGTTCCACCGGGGTGGACGCCATGAAGTAGGCCGGCAGGTCCGGGTCATCGATCAGTGTCCGGTACCGGGCGAAGGCGGCATCGGAAATGGTCTCCATCACGTGGCCGTAGCGTTCGCGCTGGTCCTCCGAGGTGCGCGGTGTGCGGTGCAGCGCGGAGCCCTGCATGACCGCGGCGAGCGACAGCTCCAGGTTTTCGCGGGCGAGTTCGGGCAGCGAGTACTTGTCCGAGATGACTTCACCCTGTTCGGTGAACTTGATTTCGCCTTCCAGCACCCCGTTCGGCTGGGCCATGATGGCGTCGTAGGTCGGCCCGCCGCCGCGCCCCACGGAACCGCCGCGGCCGTGGAAGAGGCGCACCCGGACGCCGTGCTTCGCCGCGATGTCCCGGAGTTTGCGCTGGGTCTTGTGGATTTCCCACTGGCTGGTCATGACCCCGGATTCCTTGTTGGAGTCCGAGTAGCCGAGCATGATCTCCTGGACGTCGCCGCGCAGCCGGACCAGCTCGCGGTAGGAGGGGTCGGAGAGGAGCTCGTCCACGATCTCGGCCGAGGCCCGGAGTTCCTCCACGGTTTCCAGGAGCGGGGCGAAGCCGATCCGGGCGTACGGGGCCGCGCCGAAAATGCTGACCAGGCCGGCCTCGCGGGCCAGCACGGCCGCGGCCAGGACGTCATCCGCGCCGCGGGTCATCGAGATGATGTACGTTTCGATCACATCCGGGCCGTAGGTGCGCAGGGCCCGCCGGATCTCACGGAAGACGTCATAGGTGCCGTCGGCGACGCCGTCGAGCTTGACCGGGTGGCCGGACAGCGGGCGGCGGGAGGCGAGCTCGGACCCGAGCACCTCAAGCCGCTCCGAACGGCTGAGTTCCGCGTACCGGACGCCCGGGCCGCCGAGGCGGTCCATCAGCTGCCCCACCGCATCGTGGTGATGGTCGGCGTGCTCGCGGATGTCCAGGGTGGCCAGATGCAGGCCAAAGGAGGCGATGGCGCGCCGGACCCGGGCCAGGGCGCCGTCGGCGGCGAGCGCGGCGTGGTGGTTACGCAGCGAGCGCTCCAGCAGGGCCAGCTCGGCGAGGAGCTCCGCGGTGGCGGTGTAGTCGCGGCCCGGTTCATGCGCCGCTCCGGCCGCCACGCGACGGCCGGTGTTGAGCAGCTTGGCCTTGATGCAGGTGAGCTTGAGGCGGTACGGCTCCTGGGCGTTCAATTCCAGGACACGGCGGTCCAGGCCCGGGAGGTTTTTGAGGTCGACGTCGATCGAGTCCAGCAGCTCCTGGTCCGCCCCGGCGAGCGCCGTCGAGTTGGACAGGATGGAGATCAGCCCATCGATCAGGCCGATGCTGATCCGGATGGCGTGCTGGTTCTGGATCTGCAGGATTTCGCGGGTGACGGCCGCGGTGACGTTGGGGTTGCCGTCCCGGTCGCCGCCGATCCAGGAGCCGAAACGGATCGGAGCCTTCTCCGCGGGGAGGCTGACACCGTGTTCGGCGAGCAGTTCGGAGAGGTCAGAGAGCATCTCCGGCATGGCGTCGCCGAGGATTCCGGTGAGGTAGTAGATCGCGTTCCGGGCCTCGTCCACCGGCGTGGGCCGGACCTGGCGGAGTTCGTCGGTCTGCCACATCTGGTCGATCACTTCGGCGAGCTGGCGGTCCTGTCGGCGGCGTGCGGAGGTGCCCTCCGCGGTGCTCTCGGCGAGAATGTCGGAGAGCCGGCGGACCTTGTCCAGCACGGAGCGGCGGGAGGCCTCGGTGGGGTGCGCGGTGAAGATGGGCCGGACGTCGAGTTCGTTCACGACCTCCTGCAGCACCGCGGGGCCGGCCAGGCCGGCGATGTCGGTGACAGCCTTGGCCAGCCAGCCGTCCTTTTCCTGCCGGGTGCGCAGCCCGCGGACCCGGTGCACCTGCTCGGCGGCGTTGGCCAGGTGGAAGTAGAACGCGAAGGCGCGGACCAGGTCGGTCGCCTGGTCCAGGGGCAGGGAGCCGAGCAGTTCGCGGACCTGGGCGACGACGTCGTGTGAGCTCCACGGCCCGGTGGCATCCGCTCCGCCGCGGGCGGCTTCCTTGGACTCCTTGGTCAGCAGGCGCACCTGCTCCACCAGATCCAGGAGTTCGGGGCCGTGCTGGCGGACCAGGGATTCGCCGAGGAGGGTGGAGACCCGGCGGACGTCCGCGCGCAGTTCGGAGGCGAGATCGGCGCCGGGATTCGTTGCAGTGTCAGCCATGGAAACAATCTTTCGAGAGGACTTGGCTCGTACACTGCGCTGGATACTGTGAGCCGGGTTACTTTCTTCCTTAGGATGCTACCCGCAGCCACGGCCGGCAGGGAATCCGTCTCAGATAGTGTCCGTTTCCTTAGCGCGCGATTTTGAAGTTGAACGCTCCGGTGCCCAGCGCGCCCCAGAGCCGCACCCAGAGGGGCAGCATCATTTCGGCGCCGCGGGCGGTGGTGATGTCGCCCAGGTCGATGATGTCCCGGTGCCCGAAGCCCGTGAGCAGCCCGCCCACGATCTCCTTGGCCGCTGCGTCGTTTCCGGACACGAAGACCGAGTGCTCGCCCCCGGCCACACTCGCCGGATCCACCATCACGCTGGCAGTCATCGTGTTGAGGGTCTTGACCACCCGGGCTTCCGGGAAGGCCCGCTGGATCTGCTCACCGAGGCTGTCGGTGTTCACCGGGGTCAGCGACGGCGGAAAGCCGCGGGAGAAGTCCAGCGGGTTCGCGACATCCATGACCACCTTGCCGGCCAGGTTTGCCGCCCCCGCAGCGGCGAGCGCCTCAAGGGAGCCCGCGCCGCTGGTGGCGTTGACGACCAGATCCGAGCGGGCGGCGGCGTCCGCGAACGTGGCCACGCCGATCCGGCGGTGCGCCGCGTGCCATGCAGCAAAGGGTGGGCCGCCCGTCGCGCCGGGCTCGGTCCGGGCCAGCGTCGCCTTCGGGTCCCGCGTGCCCATCACGACGTCATGCCCGAGGGCGGACAGTGCCGCGGCAACCGTGGGGCCAACGGTCCCGGTTCCCAATACAGCAATCTTCACGGCGTCCTCAGTTCTGGATGGTTCAGTTCTGGATGGTTCAATTCTGGATGGTTCAATTCTGGATGGCCGGTTTCAGGACATCCCCGGGTAGACAATTCCGTCTACCCCTCAGCAGGAAGTTACCAGACAGACCTGTCTACGGCAACCGTAGACAGACTTGTCTGGGTACGATGGAGCCATGACGCCGCCAGCAGCCGCAGCACCACAGGGCGCCCGCACGCCAGCAGGGCAGGCCAGGGACAAGATCCTCGCCACGGCCTTCCGGCTCTTCTACGCCCAGGGGCTCCGGGCCGCCGGCATCGACACGATCATCGCCGAGTCCGGCGTCGCGAAGGCCACGTTCTACAAGTACTTCCCGGCCAAGGATGACCTGATCCTCGCCTACCTGGAGAAGGTCGACGGGGTCTGGACCGGGCAGCTCCACGCCGCGGCGGAAGCCGCCGGACCTGATGCCGCAGACCAGCTCGTGGGGCTGTTCGACGCCCTAGCCAGCGCCTGCGGCCGCGACGGCTACCGCGGCTGCGCCTTCATCAATGCCGCCGCCGAATCCGCCTCCGGAACCCGCATTCACGCACGGACGGTGGCGCACAAGGAGCACATCCGGACCTGGATCAGGAACCTGGCCGCCCAGGCCGGCGCCCCGGATCCGGACCAGCTCGCCCGCGGCCTGACCCTGGTCCTCGACGGCGGCCTCGCCAGCGGGGTGCTCGACGCCGATCCGGCGGCCGCCACCGCCGCCCGCCACACCGCAGCCCAACTCGTGTCCGCAAGCCTCGGGAGGAACCCGTGAACACCCTGCACCCCGATCCCCACGCCCAGCTCGCCCGCTGGCAGCGCTTCCGGAACAGCCGCAACACGGCCCTGGCCAGCGCGTACGGCTGGCTGACCCTGACCTCCTTCCAGTGGCTGGAGGACCGGCCGTCGGAGGTCGAGCTCGTCCCCGGGCTCTGGTCCACGGACGGCACGACGGCGTTCCTCACCGCCGCGGCGGCCGAGGGACTGACCCTCGTGAAGACCGGCGAGCCCGTGGACGGCACCATCAGCGCGGCGCTGGCCAATGAGGAATCGCTGCTGTGGGTCCAGTACGGCGGCACGGACGGACGGCAGGTCATGGTGGAACTCGCCATGCGCGCCGAGAAGTACGCCGTGCGCACCCGGGATTCGAAGTCGCCGGTGTTCACCGGGTTCGACGGCGTTCCCGCCTTCGACTACCGGCCGGACCTGGTGGTCGAGGCCAGCTTCCACCCCTATCCGGAGCCGGTCGAGGTCCCGATCGGCACCGCCAACCCGCTGGTCGACGGCGTCCACCGGTCCGTCGGCGAACTGGTGTTCCGGCTCCCCGGCAAGGACCACGACTTCCACCTGCAGGCCGAAGCGGAGAAGCTCGGCGCGCTGACGGTGACGTTCCATGACGAGACCAATGGAGCAGCCCCGCCGGAACTGGCAACTGCCGAGTGGCGGAAGCTTTCCACGGCCCGGCCCCGCGTCGACTCCCTGGGAAACCGGACCGTGGTCCTGGACTTCAACCGGGCGATCAACTACCCCAGCGCCTTCACCCCGTACGGCACCTGCCCCATGCCGGTGAAAAACAACAGCCTGGACTACCGGATCGAGGCCGGCGAGAAAGAGCCCGCGCTGTTTTAGATCACGCCTAGACGATCGCGGACACTCCGGTCACGGCCCGGCCGACGATCAGCGTGTTGATCTCGAACGAGCCCTCGTAGGTGTAGATCGCCTCTGCGTCGGCGAAGATCTTGGCCATCCGGTAGTCGGTGACGATCCCGTTGCCGCCCAGCAGGGACCGGCCCATCCCCACGGTCTCCCGCATCCGGGCGCTCACATAGGACTTCGCCAGCGCCACCTGCGGCATGTCCGCGGCGCCCTGGTCCTGCAGCTGCGCGATCCGGACCATCATGCCCATGCTCGCGACGGCATTGCCGAGCATCGTGACCAGCTGCTGCTGGACGAGCTGGAATTTCGCCAGCGGGCGCCCGAACTGCCGGCGTTCGATGGCGTACTGCCGGGCGACGTCGAACGCCGCCAGCTGCTGGCCAACACCCTGCCAGGCGACCATGATCCGTGAGCCGCGCAGCAGCTCATTGGTGTCCTCGAAGCTGTTGATCCCGGCGAAGCGGTCCGACTCGGCCACCTGCACGTCCTTGAAGACGATGTCGGCGTTCTGCACCGTGCGCAGCGCGATCTTGTTCTCGATCCTGCTCCGGCTCACCCCCGGCAGGGTGGCGTCCACGATGAAGCCGCGGATGCCGCCGTCGGCCTCGTCGCGGGCCCACACCAGCATGTAGTCGCAGAACGTCCCGTTGCCGATCCAGCGCTTGGCGCCGTTGAGCACCCAGCTGTCCCCGCCGTCGGGCGCCCCGCCCCGGACACGCCGGGCGACGGTCTCCATGCCGCCGGCCACGTCGGAGCCATGCTCGGGTTCGGTCAAGGCGAATGCCCCGGTGGTCCGGAGGCTGGCGGCGTCCTCGAGCAGGCGCGCCTTTTGCTCCTCGGAGCCGAAGCCGTAGAGCGATTCGACAAAGAGGTCGTGGTGGACCAGGAAAAACGTCGCCAGCGAGGTGTCCACCCGGGTCATCTCGGCAATGACCAGACCGGCGAACAGGTTGCTGTAGCCGCGCTGGGCCGGGGCACTGAGCTCCAGGGCTGCGAGCTTGGGCAGGATGTGTACGGGGAACTCGGCCTTATTCCACCACTCGCCGGCGAACGGTGCCACCTCGCGGGCCAGGAACACCCGCAGTTCGGCCAGCTTTGCCTGTTCACGAGGGTTGAGCATCGACTCGAAGTCGAAGAAATCGGCGGTCGGCAGCCCCGCGACGGATTCAGCGGGAGCAGGGGAATCGGCGAGTGCGGCCTGCATCATTTCGGTCCCATCCGGATGGCGCCGTCGAGGCGGATGGTCTCGCCGTTGAGCATGGCGTTCTCCACGATGTGCGCGGCGAGGAGAGCGTACTCGGCCGGGCGGCCCAGCCGGGACGGGTGCGGCACCTGCTGGCCGAGTGAGTCCTGGGCTTCCTGCGGCAGTCCAGCCATCATGGGCGTCTCGAAGATGCCCGGCGCGATGGTGACCACCCGAACCAGCGAGCGCGCCAGTTCGCGGGCGATCGGCAGTGTCATCGCGTGCACGGCCCCCTTGGAGGCGGCGTAGGCCGGCTGGCCGATCTGGCCGTCGAACGCGGCGACGGAGGCGGTGTTGATGATGACGCCGCGCTCCGGCCCGCCGAGCTCGGTCACGACCGGCTCGGTGGCCACCATCGCGGCCGCCGCCAGGCGGATGACGTTGAAGGTGCCCACGAGGTTGATCTGGATGACGCGGTTGAAGCTCTCCAGCGGCAGTGCGCCCTCCCGGCCCAGCACCTTGCCGGGGGTGGCGATCCCGGCACAGTTGACCACGATCCGCAGCGGACCGAGGGCGACGGCGGCGTCGACGGCGGCCTGAATCTCGCCCTCGCTGGTAACGTCGGCGGGAACGAAGACCGCCCGGCGCCCCGGCAGCATCGGGCTGCCGGCCCCGGAGGTCTCTGCCCGGACGGTGCCCCCGGCGTTCAGCTCGGCGGCGAAGGCCGCGCCGGCGGAGCCTGGCAGGTCCACCAGGACCACCGAGGCGCCGGCGTCGAACAGGCGCCGCGCCGTCGCGGCCCCCAGACCGGAGGCTCCGCCCGTAATCAGCGCAACAGTACCTTTGATATCCATGCATCCTCCTTGATGTGGAACCGGAGCCCGGGCCTGCAGGGACGCTGCGCGCAGCGTCACGGCCGCACCGCGAACGTTAGTTAATGAATGTTAACTGGAATACGGGCATTCCGCACCATTACCCGGCCGCTACTAGGCTGGAACCATGACCCCGGCCGACAATTACACCTCACCCAACTGGTCTTTCCGGGCCGACGAAGCCGCCCGCTCGGTGACCAGGCTGTTCGGGCAGCGGCTCTTTTTTCTGCCGGGAACCCACCTCGCCGCGACCGTCCGGCCCTCCGGCCGGCTCAGGAACCTGGCCCGGCCCTGGCACTACTGGTGGCAGGCCCACTACATGGACGCCCTGGTGGACACCGGACGCCGCGAACTCGGCCCGGGCGGACGGCCCGGGAACCGGTTCGACGGCGGGAACCGGCCCAGCGCCGGCCGGCTCGCCTCCCGGCTCGTCACGGGAATCCGGCTGCGCAACTTCCTCACCGTCGTCAACAACTACTACGACGACATGGCCTGGCTGGCACTGTCCACGCTGCGGCTGGAGAACCTCGCCAGGGACAGCCGCATGAAAGCCGGACGCCGCCGCAACGCCAGGATCCTGCAGACCCTTACGCTGCAGTTCGACTCCGCCTCCACGGACGACCTCGGGGGCGGCACCTTCTGGAGCAAGAAACGGGACTTCAAGAACACCCCGGCCACGGCACCGGTGGCGCTCCACTTCGCCCGCACCGGCCAGGCGGCCAAGGCGCAGGCCCTGCTGGACTGGCTGGACGCCCGGCTGTTCGACCCCGAACAGGGCCTGTACCGCGACGGCCTCCGGATTGCCCCCGGCGGCGACGTGGTGCTGGAAAGCGCCATCTACACCTACAACCAGGGCCCGGTCCTGGGCGCGCTGCTGGAGCTCGGCGGCGAGGCCAACCTGGCCCGCGCCGCCTCACTCGTGGCGGCGGTGGCACGCAGCCTTACCCTCCCCGCACCCCTGGCGGGGCGCGGCGCCGCGGTGCTGCGCTGCGAGGGCACCGGCGACGGCGGCCTGTTCACCGGCATCCTCGCCCGGTACCTTTCCCTCGCCGCCGTCGACGGGCGGCTTCCCGCCGCGACCCGGGTGACGGCCGCGACGCTCGTCACCGACACCGCCGAGGCCTTCTGGGAGGGCCGGCGCCTGCTGCCGGCCGGGGAACCCCTCGCCCGCCAGGGCGGCCGGATCGTGTTCTCCAGCCGCCCCGAACTGCCGGCGCGGGACACCTACCCGGCAGGCGCCGCCGTCGAACTCTCCACCCAGCTGCAGGCCTGGATGGTGCTCGAAGCGGCCGCCGCCATCGCCACCGGGAATTAAGTCACGCAATAGTTTCGTAATTGATGTGATCCTTATCACTTAAGGCGCTTTCAGCTTGGTTGGTTAGGTTTGGCTAACCTACAGTTTTTCGTAGTGAGCATGCCCTAACTTCCCCGCTCACAGGGGGGCTGGGGTTCCTACGACCTTCCTCCAGAAAGCAGCCCCATGAAGATCCGCAAGAACGCGCTGGCAGGTATCGCACTTGCCGCCACCGCCACTCTCGGCCTGGCCGCCTGTGGCTCCGGCGCCTCCACCTCCCCCAGCAGCAGCGCCCCCGCTGGCGGCACGGTCACCGGTGAAATCACGGTCTACAACGCCCAACACGAGTCCCTGACCAAGGAATGGGTCGACGCCTTCACCGCGGAAACCGGCGTCAAGGTCACCATGCGGCAGGGCTCCGACACCGAGATGTCCAACCAGATCATCCAGGAAGGCCAGGCCTCCCCGGCCGACGTCTTCCTCACCGAAAACTCCCCGGCCATGGCCCAGGTGGAAAACGCCGGCCTCTTCGCCGACGTCGACAAGGCCACTATCGACCAGGTGCCCGCCGAATTCCGTCCCTCCACCAACAAGTGGACCGGCATCGCAGCCCGCTCCACCGTACTGGTGTACGACAAGGCCAAGCTGAGCGAAGACCAGCTGCCCACATCCATGCTGGACCTGGCCAAGCCGGAGTGGCAGGGCAAGTGGGCGGCCTCGCCGTCCGGCGCCGACTTCCAGGCGATCGTCTCCGCCCTGCTGGAACTCAAGGGCGAAGCCGCCACCGAGGAATGGCTGAAGGGCATGAAGGCGAACTCCAGGGCCTACAAGGGCAACAGCACGGCCATGAAGGCGGTCAACGCCGGTGAGGTCGACGCCGCCCTGATCTACCACTACTACTACTACGGCGACCAGGCCAAGACCGGCGAGAACTCCAAGAACGTCAGCCCGCACTACTTCAAGAACCAGGACCCGGGCGCGTTCGTGTCCGTCTCCGGCGGCGGCGTGCTGAATTCCTCGAAGAACGCGGCAGCGGCCCAGGCCTTCGTCAAGTTCATCACCGGCAAGAAGGGCCAGGAAGTCCTGCAGAAGGGCACCTCCTTCGAGTACGCCATCGCCTCCGACGTCCCGGCCAACGAGAAGCTCGTCCCGCTGGCGGAACTGCAGGCACCGACGGTGGACCCGGCCAAGCTGAACTCCGCCAAGGTCACCGAGCTGATGACCAAGGCAGGACTGCTCTAGCCACGTGACAACGAAGCTGGCGGCTCCCGGAACACCCGGAAGCACGACGACGGCGGGCAGGGGCAAGCGCCCCCGCCCGCCCTTCGGCGTTTCCATTGTTGCCGTCCTCGCGGTCCTGATCGCCCTGTTCGCGCTGATTCCGCTGGGCTACGTCATCGTCATGACGGCCGCCACCGGCTGGGACACCGCCGTGGACCTGATCTTCCGGGCCCGCGTGGGCGAGCTGCTGCTCAACACCGTGCTGCTGATGCTGATCACCGTGCCGCTGTGCCTGGTCCTCGGTGTGGGCGGCGCGTGGCTGGTGGAACGAACCCAGCTCAGGGGGCACAAATGGTGGGCCGTGCTGCTCGCGGCCCCGCTGGCTATCCCCGCTTTCGTCAACAGCTACGCCTGGGTTTCCGCGGTGCCGTCGCTCGAGGGCCTGTGGTCCGGCGTGCTGGTCGCGACGCTCTCCTATTTCCCGCTCGTCTACATCCCGGCCGCCGCCGCGCTCAGCCGGCTGGACCCGGCCATCGAACAGTCCGCAGCGTCCCTGGGCCTGGGCGCGTGGCGCACCTTCTTCCGCGTGGTGCTGCCGCAACTGCGCATCGCGATGACCGGCGGGGCGCTGCTCGTCTCCCTGCACCTGCTGGCCGAGTATGGCGCCTTCGCGATGATCCGGTTCGACACGTTCACCACCGCGATCATGGTGCAGTACCAGTCCACCTTCAACGGCACCGCCGGGAACATGCTGGCCAGCGTGCTCGTGTTCCTGTGCCTGATCCTGCTGCTGCTTGAAGTGCGCAGCCGCGGCAGCGCCCGCTACGCCAAGATCGGCCCCGGCGCCCAGGCCCGCGCCCTGCGCCTTCCGCTACACGCCTACCAGCTCCCGGCCCAGCTGTTCCTGACCGCGCTCACCGCACTGGCGTTCGGGCTGCCGCTGACGTTCGTGCTGCGCTGGATCATCGCCGGCGGCCCGGACATCTGGGCGGCCGACGAGTTCCTGCCGGCCCTGCTGCAGACCCTGATGTACGGCCTCGCCGGCGCACTGGCCACGACCGTCGTGGCGTTCCCGATGGCGTATCTGGCCGTGCGGCACCCCAGCTGGTTCAGCAAGGCCCTGGAGCTGTCCAACTACATCACGAGCTCCATGCCCGGCATCGTGGTGGGCCTGGCCTTCGTGACGGTCAGCATCAAGGCGGCGCCGAGCCTCTACCAGACCTCGGCGCTGCTGATCGCGGCCTACGTGCTGCTGTTCCTGCCGCGGGCCCTGGTCAACATCCGTTCCGGCCTGTCCCAGGCACCGAAGGAACTCGACGAGGCCGCCCAGGCACTCGGCAAGCCGCCGCTGCTGGCCTTCCTCCGGGTCACGCTGCGGCTCACCGCCCCGGCCGCCGCGGGCGGCGCCGCGCTGGTGTTCCTGGCCATCGTGAACGAACTGACCGCGACACTGCTGCTCTCCCCCAACGGCACCCGGACGCTCGCCACCGAGTTCTGGAGCAAAAGCAGCGAAATCGACTACGCCGGCGCCGCCCCGTACGCGCTGCTGATGATCCTGATTTCGGCGCCCATGACCTACCTCCTCTTCCAGCAGTCCAAGAAAGCAGCGGGACAGTGACCCAGTACAGCCCTTCCCGGCTCCCGCAACCGCGGGTCGCCGCCTCCGTGGCCACCAGCACCAACAACCACCTGGAAATCGACGCCGTCACCAAGAATTTCGGCCCCCAGGCCGTCCTTATGGGTGTCAACCTGTCGGTGGCCAAGGGCGGCACGACGGCGATCGTGGGGCCCTCCGGCTCCGGCAAGACCACGCTGCTGCGGCTGATCGCCGGGTTTGAGCACCCGGATACCGGCAGTATCTTGCTCAACGGCGCCAAGGTGGCCGGAGACGGCGTCTGGGTGCCTGCGCACAGGCGCCAGGTGGGTTATGTGGCTCAGGACGGCGCGCTCTTCCCGCACCTGAGCGTCGGGCAGAACATCTCCTTCGGACTCGACGCCGGCAAGCTCCCCGGCGGGCACCGCGGCGTGAAGGACCGGGTGGCCGAGCTGCTGGACATGGTCTCCCTGGACGCCGCCATGGCCAAGCGGCGCCCGCATCAGCTCTCCGGCGGGCAGCAGCAGCGGGTCGCCCTGGCCCGCGCCCTCGCCCGCGAGCCGGAACTGATGCTGCTGGACGAGCCGTTCTCCGCCCTGGACGCCGGCCTGCGCGTCGCCACCCGCCGCGCGGTGGGCAAGGTGCTCCAGGACGCCGGCGTCACCACCATCCTGGTCACCCATGACCAGGGCGAGGCGCTGTCGTTTGCGGACCAGGTCGCGGTGATGCGCGGCGGACGCCTCGCGCAGATCGGCAACCCGTTCGTCGTCTACACCCGCCCCGCGGACCGCGCCACCGCGGAATTCCTGGGCGACGCCGTCATCCTCGACGCCTGGATGGAAGGCTCCCTTGCCACCTGTTCCCTGGGCGGCATCCCGGTGCGCCGGCCCCCGGCGCAGGGACGGGTCCAGCTCATGCTGCGGCCGGAACAGATCCGGATCGCCGAGGACGGCCCGATCCGCGGCGTCGTGGTGGACACCGATTACTTCGGGCCCGAAACCACCGTGCGGCTTAAGCTCGCCGTCCCTCCCGTCCTCGCGGAAGGGGCCGTGGCGGACCACCGCTACCCCGGCGGCGGCGAAATCATCACCATCCGGCACTGGAACGCCTCGATCGCCCGCCCGGGCACCGAACTGTGCCTCCGCGTCGTCGGCGAAGCGGTGGCCTTCCCGATGGAAGAGCTGCCCCCGGCGTAGCCGCCGCGGGGCGTTGCCCGCGGGTTCCGTTGAGCCGGTCCGGCTCCCGGCATAGGGTGGGGCGCATGACTGTTCAGCCAGCGCTCCACCGCCAGCACTGCTCTGTTGCCGCCCCCACCCAGTTGTGGCTCGACGCCGAGGGGCGGCTCGCCAGCGGCCACGCCGCCTCCGACGGCGCGGGCTCCCCCGCCGCCGCGGGCGGTGGCTGGTTCACCGGGCTGCTGCACGGGGACACCCGGATGCTGTCCCGGGCCGAGGTGCGGGTGAACGGCCTGGCGCCGGAGCCCGCCACGGTGGAGGCCGAGGCCGGCGGTGTGCTGCGCGTGCGGGGGCTGGTCCGCGGCATCCCGGGCCCAACCGAGGACCCCGCCGTCGAACTTCTCCAGACCTGGACGGTCACGCCCGGCGTCGTCCGGCACTTCCTGCAACTGAGCACGTCCCTCGAGGCGCTCGACGTGGAAATTGAAATCCAGCTAGCCGCGGACTTTACCGACATGGCCGCCATCCGGCTCAGCCGCTTCCGGGAGCCCTCCGAGCCGTTCTCCGCAGACGATTCCACGCTGCGCTGGCGCGACGGCGCACGGTCCCTGACCGTCGCAGCACCCGGCAGCGTCATGTCAGGCGAACGGCTCCTCTGGCGCGGCAAGGCAGGACGCGGACGCCCCTTCGCGGTGGAATGGCAGGCCGTCCTGGCCGACAGCGAGGACGCCGTGGTGGCAGCCCCGCCGCCCGCCTCGCGCAGGGTCCGCGCCGAACCCTCCGGCGCCCTGGGCCTGCTGCTGGACAACGCACTCGACGAGCTCGCCGGCCTTCGCCTGGCCACGCGGACCCTGCCCGACGCGCCGTTCGCTGCCGCCGGGGCGCCCTGGTATTTCACCCTGTTCGGCCGCGACTCGCTCTGGGCCGCGCGGCTGCTCCTGCCGCTCGATGCCGGGCTCGCCGCCGGCACGCTGCGTGCCCTGGCGGCGTTCCAAGGCACGAAGCACGATCCGGGAGCCGCCGAGGAACCCGGCAAGATCCTGCACGAGCTCCGGGCCAAGGAACTCGTCCTGGAGAGCCAGGGCCTGCGCCTGCCCCCGGTGTACTACGGCGCCGTGGATTCCACCCCGCTGTGGCTGTGCCTGCTGGCCGAACTCGGCCAGGCCGGCCTGGACGACGCCGCGGTCCGCTCGCTGCTGCCCAACGCGGCCCGGGCGGTGGAATGGCTGCTGGCCGCCGCAGGTGCGCCCGGAAGCACGAACGGCGGGTTCCTCAGCTACCAGGACACGACCGGCCACGGGCTCAGCAACCAGGGCTGGAAGGACTCCGGGGACGCCCTGCAGTTCCGCGACGGCCGGCAGGCCGAGGGCCCGATCGCGCTCTCCGAGGTGCAGGGCTACGCCTACCAGGCCGCGGTGGACACCGCCGATCTCTTTGACGCCTATGGCGAGCCTGGCGCCCAGGCACTGCGGGACTTTGCCGAGGTGCTGCAACAGAACTTCCGCGAGCGGTTCTGGGTCGAGGACGACGACGGCCCCTTCCCCGCGATGGCCCTCGACGGGGACGGCGAGCCGCTGGACATCCCGGGCTCCAACATGGGGCACCTGCTCGGCACCGGAATCCTGGACGCCTCGGAAGCCCGGCTCGTGGCGGACCGGCTGCTCAGCCCGGAGCTGTTCTCCGGCTACGGCGTGCACACGATGTCCCGACGCGCCGCCGGTTTCTGGCCGTTCAGTTATCACTGCGGTTCGGTCTGGAGCCACGACACCGCGATAGCGGTCCGGGGGCTGCTTGCCGAGGGGTTCCTCGCCGAAGCCCGGACCATCGCCGAGGGCCTGCTGGCCGCGTCCGGCTCCTTCGGGCACCGCCTGCCGGAACTGTTCGCCGGCATCACTGCCGAGGAGTCCGGCCACGCGGTGCCCTATCCGGCGTCGTGCCATCCGCAGGCGTGGTCCTCGGCGTCTGCCGTGGTGATAGCCCAGGCCATGGGCGTCGGGTTCTAGGGGGCGGCCCGGGGCTGTCTCGGGGCCGGGAAGGGACCGTACCGGTCAGGTGGCCGGGGGACGTTTGTTCTGCGGATAGGGCGTTTCGTGCCGGGCGAGCATCTCAACGAATCCCGCGATTTTCGTCGCCCGCGCGGCAGCCCGCTTGACGGCGTTGGTCCGGTAAATCAGGGCATACCTGTTCACCGAGGTCAGGACATCGAACATCGCCTGCGCCCGGGGCTCGGCGGCGATCGCCGCCGCCAAATCCTCGGGTACTTCCGCCGTCCCAGCGCCGGAGTAGGCGGCTTCCCAGCGGCCGTCCGCCTTGGCGCTGGCGACGGCGGCGCGGCCGGCAGGCGCCATCCTGCCGGCAGCCTCGAGCCGCCCGATCCGCTCCACGTTCCGGGCCGACCACATGCTTTTCGGGCCCCGCCGGGTCATCCGCTGGAACGAACTCTCCGCATCACGCCGCCGGCCCTGGCCGTCGATCCAGCCAAAACACAGGGCCTCCTGCAGGGCGGCCTCGTAGTCCAGCTCCGTCACCGAGCCCCCTTTCTTGTGCAGCACCAGCCACACGCCGGGGCTCCGGGCGTGGTGGCGCTCCAGCCACGCGCGCCACTCGGCGGCATCCTTCACCAGCAGTTCCTCAAGTTCACCAGCCATGGCACCATTCTGCTCCGCACTGACCACGGACACCCATTTGGTGGGACTATATCCCTGAGAGCGAAACCCTTCACAACTCTGAGGAGCAAAGATGCTGCGTGTCCGCCTGATCCACTTCACCTCCCGCCTTGATGAATGGGAGCGGCTGCTCACCGGACTTGGCATGGTCAAGACCGTTGACGAGCCCACCTGGCGGGAGTTCGACGCCGGCTCCGGCCGGCTCGCCCTCCATTTTGTCGAGCAGGGCTCGGCCGAGGACGGCACCACATCCCTCGGCGTCGAGGTCGGCGACCTGAAGGAATTCGCCCGGCGGACCAACGAGTCCGGCGCCGCCGCAGGCACCACCGCCGCAGGCACCACCGCGGAACTCATCGACGCGGACCACGGCCCGTCCTGCCGGATCACTGCCGCGGACGGCTTCAGTTTCCTCGCCGACCCTGCCACCCGCGCACCGGACGGCAGCTGGGGCGGGGCGGCGGAAGCGGACCCGGGCACCGCCGTCGTCGGGGTCTGGTTCTCCGAGGACGCCGTCGCGGCGGCCCGGACCCTGCGCGACATCGGCGCCCAGCCCCGCCCGCTCCCGGGCAGCGGAGCCGAGATCAACACTGCCGAATCCGAGGCCTTTATGGCGAAGAACGGCGGGATCCTGATGGTCGGCGCGGGCTCCGGGTCCGGGCGTGCCGGCCTGGGCTTCGAATACGCCGGCGACCTGGCCGCACTCCGTGAGCGTCTGAACGCGGCCGGGAACGAGGCCGCGGTCATTGAGGAGGCCGCCGTCCCCACCCTGCACGTGGCCAATCCCGATGCGGACGGCATCGCCGCCCACCCGCCACTCTGGATTTCCGCGGCGCCGTCCGCCGGGTGAGTGGGACCACGCCCCAGCCGCAGTGATGGGGTAGAACTTAACCATGAACGTTCGCACTCCTGACCCGAACCCCGGCTGGCTCTCCGACGAAGATTTGTTCGAGGCGCGCGGCCGGCTGCCCATGGTCTACGTCGAGGCCGTCCCGGTCCGGCTGGATCCGCTCGGGTTTGTGAACGAGGTTGGCACGCTCCTGCAGGCTGACGAGGACGGCACGATGGTCCGCTCCCTGGTGTCCGGCCGCGTGCTGTACCGCGAGACCATCCGCGCGGCCCTGCTGCGGCATATGGAGAAGGACCTCGGACCGCTGGCCTTCCCGCAGCTGCCGATCAGCCCGGTGCCGTTCACTGTGGCCGAATACTTCCCGTCCCCGTCCCACACCGGATTCACCGATGACCGCCAGCACGCCGTCGCCCTGGCGTACGTCATCCCCGTTACCGGCGAATGTTCGCCGCGGCAGGACGCGCTGGAACTGACGTGGATGACCCCGCAGGAGGTCATGAGCTCGGATGTCCAACTGGAATTCAGCGGCGGCCGCGGCGCCCTGATCCGCCAGGCCCTGGCCTTCGCCGGCGTCGGGAACTGACCGGCGGCGGCTGCGTCCCCGACTTCCCACGCGGGCCTTTGTAGACTGTTGGGCGGACCGCAAAAGAATTTAAGGACTGCAATGACTCACCCCCCGGCCGCCCCGAACTACATCGAACAGCAGGCTGGATTTCTGCAGAGCGGCGATCAGCTGCTCTTGCCCGACGGCAACCGCTCCGCCGAAATCCTGCGCGTTGACGTCGAAACCGACGATTTCGGTACCCCTGCCATGGTCCTGGCGACCCTCACGGGAGGCGGCGGACTCCGGATCGCGGCCTCCTCCACCGTCCTAATCGTCGGCGCTGCCGCCGGGGCTGAGGAACCCACCGCCGAAGCTGCCGGCTCCCCGGCTCAGCCGCCCGAACCGGCTGCCGAGGCAGCGGGCGATGCGGCCGGCGTCCCGGCTGGGGTCCCGGTCGACGTAAGGGGCGGCGCGGGCGGGCAGGACAGTGCCGGGGAGGCCGACGGCGGCGCCGCTGCCGCCGTCGTCGTCCCCCCGTTGCCGCCCGTTCCGCCGGCGGCGAGCGGCCCCAGCGAAGAGGACCTGGCGCTGATCCCCGCCCTTGAGGGTACGCCGGAGTCCGTGGTGCAGGCTGTGGCCGAGGCCCACCCGGACTCGGCGGGAGTGCTGCTGCTCAGCGAACGGCTGGCCAAGGGCATCAATACGAAGTCCGGCAGCTGCCTCAAGGACCTCAGCGACCTCGCGCAGGAGATGTTCATCATCCTCAAGGATGCCGAAAGCGCCCTCGCCGTCGCGGACCTGCTCAACGTGCTGCCCTTCGACGGCAACCGCGGCCGCTGGGCCTCGGTGGAGGCCTCCCTCGCCCTGTCCAGTTACATCTGCCGACAGCTCGGCCAGGAGGAGCGGGCCGCGGTCTACGAGAAGTTCCTGCGCGCCCCCGATGCCATGGAGACGGACCCGTTCAAGGCCCGGATCAACGCCAAGGTCCGCCAGCGCTCGCTCAACGAACCGAACCTGTACGACAAGGAAATCTTCCGCTCGATGGACAACTCGACTCCGGATGCGGAACGCGAGTGGCGGCTCCTGCGGCTCGAGGCCCTACTCTTCCTGCGCGCCCACGGCGGCTCGGAAACCATCGGCGCCCCGGAGCTGGACCGCCGGATCGGCAACGAACTCGAGTCCGTCCGTTCCTGAGGCGTTTGCCCCCTACCCCCTTCCGGCCGGGCGTTGTAGATTCACCCCATGACGAACAATCTGAGCGTTGTGATCAACTCCGACGCGCAGCAGGTCTGGACAATGCTGCGTGAGCCCGCCAAGGTAGCCCAGTGGCACGGCTGGGAAGCCGACGACCAGGCGGCCGAGATCAATGAGATCTATTTCAGCCCCAATGTCATCGAAGGCGCCGACCACACGTCCCTGGTGGTCGACGGCGGGGACGTGTTCACCTTAAAACCGGTCCCGGCCGGCACGGAAGTCAGTGTCACGCGGGCCGCCGTGGACCACAATTCCGAGTGGGCCGCCTGGGACGAGGACATCACCCAGGGCTGGCTGACCTTCATCCAGCAGCTCCGCTTCGCCCTTGAACGGCATCCGCACGGCAAACGCCGAACCTTCTTCTTCTCCGTCCCGGGCAACGAAGGGTCCGCGATCGAAAAGCTGGGCCTGTCCGACGTCCCCAAGCCCGGCGAACCGTACTCGCTCACCCTGGCCACGGGCGAGGAAGTCTCCGGCAAGGTCTGGTTCCGCAGCAACCACCAGGTGGGGCTCACGATCCACCACTACGCGGAACACGGCGAGGGCCTGGTGATCGTGGCGGACCAGCCGGCCATCAAGGACGTCCGGCCCGAGGGCGGATCCCTGGTCATCGTCTCCACCTATGACCTCGGCGCGCACCGGCTGGAGTCCATCCGCAACTACTGGGACAAGTGGCGGGCTGAGAACTACCCCACATCCGATCCGCTGCACTAAGGGTTGAAGGCTCTTAGCTGGCACACTTGAACGGTGCCAGCCAATCCTGAAACGCCCGTGCCATCGCTCCTGCCGGCCCAGCAGTCCGAGTTTTCCTTCCGCGTGGGCAAACGCCTGAGCGAAAGCTGCTCGCCCTCGGCGGCCCAGGTCAGCGCCAATGGCGGGGAGTTCCTCGGCCGCACCGGCACCATCACCACACCGCACGGCGAGATCCAGACCCCGGCGTTCATCGCGGTCGGCACCAAGGCCACGGTCAAGTCGGTCCTCCCGGAGTCAGTCGCGGAGCTGGGCGCACAGGCCGTGCTGGCCAACGCCTACCACCTGTACCTGCAGCCGGGCGCGGACATCCTGGACGAGGCCGGCGGGCTGGGTGCCTTCATGAACTGGCGCGGGCCCACGTTCACGGACTCCGGAGGGTTCCAGGTGATGAGCCTGGGCTCGGGGTTCAAGAAGGTCATCGACATGAAAGCGGTGGACAATTCAGGACCCGACGACGCCGTCGCCCCCGGCAAGGAACGCCTGGCCCATGTGGACGAGGAGGGCGTGTGGTTCAAGAGCCACCTCAACGGCGACCGGCACCGCTTCAGCCCGGAGATCTCCATGAACGTCCAGCACCAGATCGGCGCGGACATCATGTTCGCGTTCGACGAGCTCACCACGCTGCAAAACTCCCGCGGCTACCAGGAGGAATCCCTGGAGCGCACCCGGCGCTGGGCCGAGCGCTGCATCACCGAGCACTTTCGGCTCACGTCCGAGCGTGCCGGCAAGCCCTACCAGGCGCTCTTCGGGGTGATCCAGGGCGCCCAGTACGAGGACCTGCGCCGCAAGGCCTGCCGCGACCTCGGCGCGTTGAACTTCGACGGCTTCGGCATCGGCGGGGCCCTGGAAAAGGAAAACTTGGGCACAATCGTGCGCTGGTGCAACGAGGAACTGCCCGAGAACAAGCCCCGGCACCTCCTTGGCATCTCCGAGCCGGACGACATCTTCACCGCGATCGAAAACGGCGCGGACACCTTCGACTGTGTCTCCCCGACCCGGGTGGCCCGGAATTCTGCGTTCTACCACCCAACCGGCAGGTACAACCTCTCCGGCGCCATGTACAAGCGCGACTTCGGCCCGCTGCAGGAAGGCTGCGACTGCTACGCCTGCCTGAACTACTCCCGGGCCTACATCCACCACCTGTTCAAGGCCAAGGAAATGGTCTCCGCCACGCTGATCTCCATCCACAACGAGCGCTTCGTGGTGAAGATGGTCGACGACGCCCGTCTCGCCATCGAGGCCGGCACCTTCTTCGAGCTCAAGGCCGAAACCCTGGGGCAGTACTACTCCTAGGGGCCTCCCGCCTCCCGGGGCCCGCCCACCGTCGACCTCGCCCCGGGGCCCGCCCACCGTCGACCTCGCCCCGGGGCCCGCCCACCGTCCGTCTGGGCGAACTCGGTGTAGAACCCTGCGCGATTGCCTGTCTGGAAGCGATCTGCGAGCGGCCGCCGGCTACCGGGGTGCCCTCGCAGCCGCCAGGGCACGTGGCCTCTCCGTCCCCGGCGGACCCCTCCGTGATCGGCCACGACAACTCCCAGCTGGCCATGTCGCGGTAGCTGGACATGTCGTCCATGGACAACCGCAGTGACCTTGTCGGCGTCGGTGTCGGCGTCGGCAACACGCTGCTGGCACGGATCCAGGGCCCGGCCCTCAAGCCCGAGCGCAAGCTGATCGAACCGACCCTTAGCGTCCGCGGCACCACAGCCCGACTTTCCGGCTGAGGGCCAACCCAGGCCATGGACCGCGCGCCCCGGCCGGGGGACCGCCGCCGCCCGAACTCGCCGGTTGCACCCGAAGTCGCTGAAAAGTTACGGCGAACGGGCGATTGTCCGGCGATCTCGCGCCGCCCCAGCGCAGCAATGCCTCCGCTTGCACCCGATGTCGCCGAAACCTCTCGGCGAACCGGGCGGCCATCCGGCGATCTCCCGTTTTTCCACATAGCGAAGTCCGAGCCTGCCGCCGGCGCGTTTGGGAGCTGAAGCTGGTCATATGACAATCCACCCACTTGGGTTGCCGCCGAAGGGCAACCTCTGGCGCACCGAGCAACTGTTGGACCTCGGTTATGGCTCACGGGCTATCCGTTCACTCCTGGAGTCGGGCACCCTCGTCCGGCTCCGACACGGCTGCTACATTCGGGCCAGCCTGTGGCTCGCCCAGCCCCCGAGTGCCCGGAGCAGGCAGCTCATATATGCGCATGCCCACGGAACGCGGACGACGTCGACTGGTCGTTTCCTCTATAGCCACACGTCCGCTGCGCGCCTCCGCCGGCTTCACCTGTGGGACGTGGATGACGCCATCCATATCCTCCAGAAGGTGCGGCCGTCGAACGAGCGCCACGGTAGGGACGTCCGCTGCCACACCCGTCCCTTCGCCGATGACGACGTCGCTGTTGTCAACGGACTTCGGACAACGTCCCTGGAGCGCACCGTTGCTGACTGCGCCATGATGCTGCGCTACAGGCAGGCATTGATCCTCACGGACCACGCGCTCCGTTCTGGCGCGGACCCATCCGCCCTGCAGGCCATGGCAGACTCGCTGGACGGCCGTCGGGGGATCCGGACGTTCCGCCGCGTCCTGGCCACGGCCGATCCGAGGTCCGAATCTCCCGGCGAAAGCCTGAGCCGAGAGCTGATTCTCCGGTTGCGGATCCGACCCCCGGTGCCGCAGCTTGAAGTGTCAAGCCGCGCCGGGCGGCATCGCTTGGACTTTGCGTGGAAGGAGGAGATGGTCGCTCTCGAGTTCGATGGCAAAACCAAGTACTTCGACTACAGACCGACACCCGAGGTGATCTTTGAAGAACGGCGCCGGGAGAAGGCCCTGGAGGAAGAGGGCTGGCGGTTTGTTCGCGTTGAGTGGAAGGACCTCTTCCGGGAGCAGGAGTTCAAGAGCCGCATTCTTCGCGCCTTGGCTGGACGCCAAACGCCCTGAGCCGAGCAGCGCCAGCCGCCCTACCCGTAGCTCGGTTCGCGCCGCTTGATCCAGGCGATCGCGGCCGCGGTGACCGGGACGAAGAGGAACTCCACGAGGGTCTTATAGAGGAAACCCACAACAACGTAGTTCACGAACGTGCCGACGTCGGTAATGCCGATCACGGAAGCCGCGATGCTGCAGAAGATCAGGGTGTCCACGAACTCGCCGGCGACCGAGGATCCCATGATGCGCGCCCAGAGCGACTTCTCCCCCGTGCGTGCCTTCATCTTCACGAGGATCCACGCGTTGATGGTCTGCCCGGCCAGGAACGCCAGTAGTGATGCCAGCACGATCTGCGGAACCGGGCCCAGCGCGCCCTCCAGCGCGGCCTGTTTGGCGACCCCGAAGTCGTCGTCGAAACCCGGCAAGGCGATGATGATCCAGTAGCAGAGCGAGGCAAAGACCGACAGCGCGAAGGCGATGATGATGGCCTTGCGAGCCACCTTGAAGCCATAGACCTCGCTGATGACGTCCCCGAGGATGTAGGCCAGCGGGAAGAGGAAGAAGCCGCCGTCGGTGATGACCGGGCCGATCGCCACGCCCTTCGATGCCCCGATGTTGGACAGAATCAGCACGACGGCCATGACGGCCAGCAGGATGCCGAAGTAGGAGGAACCAATCGAGGCGAACTTTGGCGGCGCATCGGCCGGGAACGTCTGGGCGGAAGTCATGGGTGTTCCTTCATAGTGGTTCGCTCGGCGTCCCGGGTCCTCGGGGAGGACCTCGCTGGGCAGCCGGCTATATTAGCACTGGACGGGTCCGGGGAAACAAGCTGCCGGAACCGTCCACCATTCTCTCACCCGCAGTCTGGAGTTGTTGTCTGGCGCTGCGGACCAGCGGCCTGCTTCCCGGCTGCAGGCACGCAGACCCGGCTTGGATTTCGGCGCGGCTTCCCATTCGGCAACCCCCTGAACGACGACGGCGGGCCGCCTGCTACCGGGCCAAAGTCCCGGAGCCGGCAACCCGCCGTCGTCGTACTCACCGCCGGTTGGGCGGTCCACCAAGCTAGCGGCGCGAGGCGTCGACGAGGTCCTTGTCGTCGTCCTTGCGGCCGTCGACCGGAACTTCCGGGGCGGCAGCGGGTTCCCACGCGTGGCCCTGTTCGTGGTCCAGGTGTGTGGACTTCTTGTTCTTCAGCGCGAAGATGTAGACCATCAACGAGATGGCGATGGCCACGGTGACGTAGGTGAAAAACAGGTCTACGCGCTCGGCCTTCTGGAACGCCGCACCCAGCAGCGGAACCGTTCCGCCGAACAGCGAGTTCGCGATGGCGTAGCCGAGGCCGACGCCGAGGGCGCGGATGGAGGCCGGGAACAGCTCGGCCTTCACGAGGGCGTTGATCGAGGTGTAGCCGCCGACGATCAGCAGGCCGCCCATCATGAGCAGGAACGCGGTAAACGGATCCTTGGTGCCGGCCAGGGTGGAGAGCAGCGGCCAGGTGAACAGGACACCGGTGATGCCGAACCAGAGCAGCAGCGGCCGGCGCCCGACCTTGTCCGAGATGATCCCGTAGAGCGGCTGGAGCAGCATGAAGATGAACAGCGCCCAGAAGTTGATCACGGAGGTGTCGGTCTTGGCGATCCCGGAGGTATCGTTCATGAACTTCAGGATGAAGTTGGTGTACGTGTAGAACGCCACGGTGCCGCCGAGGGTGACGCCGATGCAGATCAGTAGCGGCTTCCAGTGCTGCGTGAACAGCAGCTTCATGGTGCCGGGCTGCGCAACGCCGGCCACGGCCGGAATCTTGGCGGCCTCGACCTGCTCGGCGGACACGGTTTCTTCCATCGAGCGCCGCAGCCACAGGACCACGAGCGCGGCCACGCCGCCGATTGCGAACGGGATGCGCCAGCCCCATTCGGTCAGGGCGCCCTTGTCCATGGTGTTCTGCAGGATGACGAGGACCAGCAGGGCCAGCATCTGGCCGCCGATCAGGGTGACGTACTGGAAGCTGGAGAAGAATCCGCGTCGCTTGGACGTGGCGGCCTCGGACATATAGGTCGCGCTGGTGCCGTATTCGCCGCCCACGGAGAAGCCCTGGACCAGCCGCACCAGGATCAGCAGAATCAGTGCCCAGACGCCGATCTGCTGGGTCGTCGGCAGGATGGCTATGGCGAAGGAACCGGCCGACATGATCGTCACGCTGAGTGTCAGGGCCGCCTTGCGTCCCTTGCGGTCGGCATAGCGGCCGAAGAACCAGGCACCAACAGGGCGCATCAGGAACGAGGTCGAAAAGACGGCCATGGCCTCAAGGCCCGCCTGGAGCTCATCCTTGGAATTGAAGAAATGCGACTGGAAATAGGCCGCGAAAACTGTGTAAACGTAGAGGTCGTACCATTCGACGAGGTTGCCGGCAGAGCCTTTGAGAATATTGCTCACGGCTCGTCTCGTCTGCGCCGATTCGGACAGCTGGGTGCTCATCAATGAACCTTCCTGGATCCGGCGCCGCAAGAGGCAACACCGTCCGCCACCTTATTCCCGGTGATCCGGGACACGTTGGTTGTGGTCATATTGGTCATTCGCACAATGCGGCGGGCTTTCCTGGAATGGCAGGATGGGTCCATGACTTCCACCGCCCTCAACTCCGCCGCGGCTGTTTCCAACACCGCCTCCGACGCCGCCGCGGCCACTCCCGCCGTTGCCCTGACCATCGCCGGCTCCGAAGCGACCGGCGGCGCCGGCGCGCAGGCTGACCTGAAGACCTTCCAGGAACTCGGCGTCTTCGGCATCGCCAACCTGACGTGCATCGTGTCCTTCGATCCGCAGGACAACTGGAACCACCGCTTCGTCCCGATCGACCCGCAGGTCATCGCCGACCAGCTGGAGGCGACGACGGCGGCCTACGGTGCCGGGTCCGGCGCGCCGTCCGTGCTGAATACCGTGAAGATCGGCATGCTGGGCAGTCCCGCGACAATTTCGACGGTCGCCGCGGCGCTGGCCGCCGCTGGGTTCAAGAACGTGGTGTTGGATCCGGTGCTGATCTGCAAGGGCCAGGAGCCGGGCCACGCGCTGGATACGGACCAGGCCCTCAAGGCGCAGATCCTGCCGCTGGCCACGTTTGTCACGCCGAACCACTTCGAGGCCGAGTCCCTTTCCGGTCTCAAAATCACCGACCTCGAATCGCTCAAGGCCGCCGCCGTCCGGATCCACGAGCTCAGCGGCGCCGCGGTGCTCGCCAAGGGCGGCGTGCGCCTGCCCGGACCCGACGCCGTCGACGTCTACTACGACGGCGAGACACTGGAGGTCCTGTCCGCCCCGAAGGTGGGCGAAGTGGCAGTCTCCGGTGCCGGCTGCTCGCTGGCCGCCGCCGTGACGGCCGAGCTCGCCAAGGGCGCGACGCCGCTGGAGGCAGCCCGGACAGCCAAGGCTTTTGTGACCGCCGGGATCCGGAACCGGGTGGCCTCGGGAGCGCCGTTCGACGCCCTCTGGCAGGGCGGCCCGCGCTAGGGCCCTTCACCCTGCGCGGCGCCGAGTTCGCCCAAAGCCGCCCAGACCGCCGGAAGTTCCCGGCGAACCCGGCGGCTTCCGGCGACACGGCAGGACCTCAGCGCCGCGAGATCCGCCGCAGCCGATGGCGGCTGTCCGCACCGAGTCCCGGCTAAGGACTGTGTAACCGGTCTTTGTGCCGGTCACCGGACTTTTGGTGCACTCCCCTTGTCGGCCGCGACCAGCGTGTAGGTCTGGGCGGTGGCACCGGCGATTGCTGTGGCGCCGCGGTACCACTGGTATTTGAGGGCTACCGGCGAGGGCCCCACGCGCCGGGGGTTGCTGTCAGTGCGCCACCCCCGGTTTTGGTTCCAGTGATCGTGGGTGTTGGTCCGGTCAGAGTGCCACTCACTACCGCTGCCGACGCCGAGGAGGTCTTAGCCACCGTCGTCGCCGCGATGGGTAGCTACCTGTCCCCGGCCGTGCTGGCCGGGCACGCCGTAGGCCCTAGCACGCCGAGGTCGCCGGTAACTCTCCCGTTCGCCGGAAATTTTCGGCGACCCGGAGAGTTACCGGCGATCGGGGTGCTGGACCGCGGGAACGGCCGGATCAGCTGCCCGCGTGTGCCTGCAGGAAGCTGTAGACCTCGGTCTCGTCCACGCCGGGGAACGCGCCCGGCGGCATCGCGGCGAGCAGGTGCGAATGCGCCCGCGCCGAGGGCCAGGCGTTGCCGGCCCACTCCGAGGTCAGGGCCGCCGGCGGGCGCCGGCAGCAGCTTTCGTCCGGGCAGGTCGACTTGGACCGCTCCGTGGTGTCCCGGCCGCGGAACCACTTCACCTGGGCGTACGGAACACCGACCGAAAGGGAGAACTCGCCGTTGGCGGAGCGTTCGGTCCGCGCCGTGCACCAGAAGGTCCCGGCCGGGGTGTCGGTGTACTGGTTGTACGCGGAGAACTTGTCCGGCACGTCGAAGACCACCCGGGACGTCCAGTTCTTGCAGGACGGCTGGCCCTCGATGGCGCCGGTGTGGTCCTGCGGGAACGTCACGCCGTCGTTCTCGTAGGCCTTGTAGATGATGCCGCTCTTGTGGGTCTTCTGGAAGTGCGTCCGAAGGTCCAGGTGCTGGGTGGCGAGGTTGGTGAAGCGGTGCGCGGCGGTCTCGTAGGACACCGCGAAGGCGTCCCGGATGTCCTCCACCGCGATCTCCTTGGCCTGCTTGGCTTTCTGCAGGAACTCCACGGTGGCCTGTTCCGGCAGCAGGAGCGCGGCGGCGAAATAGTTCGTGGCCACCCGCTGCATCAGAAAGTCACCATAGTTGGTGGGGGTCTGGTGCCCCAGCACGTAGTGGCCCAGCGCCTGCAGCAGCACCGAACGCGGGTCGTGGTCGCTGCGCGCGCTCTGCGTGAGGTAAATCCGGCGGTTCTTAAGGTCAGTCACCGAACGGGTGGAGTGCGGCAGATCGCCCACGTGGTGGAGGGTGAACCCGAGATGCCCGGCAATGTCGGCGATGACGTGATGGGACAGCGGGCCGCTCGTGTGCCCGACGGAGGCCAGGACCTTCTGCGCTTCAGCCTCGTACTCCGGGAAGTAGTTGTTCCGCTCACGCATCATGGCGCGCAGTTCCCCGTTCGCGCGGCGGGCCTCTTCCGGCGTCGCGACCTGCTCGTTAAGCCGGCGTTCGAGCTCGTGCTGGAGCCCCACCATGGACTCCAGCACGTCCATCGGGAGCCGCGAACTGATGCGGATCTTGGGCAGCTTGAGGGACTCGTAGATGGGGCTGCGCTGGTAGCGCTCCAGCTCTATCTCCAGGGCGGCGCGCCGGTTGGGCGGCTCAGCGCCCAACAGCTCGTCGATGCTGACACCCAGTGCCGCCGCGAGCTGCTGGAGCAGTCCGAGCTTGGGCTCACGTTTTCCATTCTCGATCAGGCTCAGCTGGCT
This sequence comes from Pseudarthrobacter linnaei, assembly GCF_055412825.1. NCBI lineage: Bacteria > Bacillati > Actinomycetota > Actinomycetes > Micrococcales > Micrococcaceae > Pseudarthrobacter > Pseudarthrobacter linnaei. Next base: position 25,374 of record NZ_JBVAYX010000024.1, on the reverse strand, counting down.
GGGGGCCGTTCCCACCGTGGCGCTCAGGTCATCGAGCGTGAGTCCGGCAGCCTTGCGGAGGTGGCGGACGCGGCGGCCCATGCTGATGACATCCACCTCCGGGACGGCGGGCGAAGCGGCGGAGGCGGGTCGATTCCAACTGGCGGGGTGCATTTATTGAGGATACGCGAAGAAGTGCGTTTCTTTCCAGTCTTTTCATCTAGAAAGCCGGTTGAAAGTACAGAAAAGTAGGTCTTACGGAAAAGTTACACCGCACCGGATCATCCAGTCGCACTGCGAGGAAGCAGTAAGGCCGGCCCGGGGCCCCACTAAGGAGACAAAGATGACTGCAGCATTTGAGCCCAACCAGACGCCCGAACAGCAGGCCACCGCACTGGAGCTCGAGTGGGCTACCAACCCGCGCTGGGAAGGTGTCACTCGGGACTACAAGGCCTCCGACGTGGTACGCCTCCGCGGCCGCGTCTCCGAGGAACACACCCTGGCCCGCCGCGGCTCCGAGAAGCTGTGGAAGCAGCTCACCGAAGAGAAGAAGGAGGGCAAGTACACCAACGCCCTCGGCGCCCTGACCGGAAACCAGGCCGTGCAGCAGGTCAAGGCTGGCCTCCGAGCCATCTACCTCTCCGGCTGGCAGGTTGCCGCCGATGCCAACAACTCCGGCCACACCTACCCGGACCAGTCCCTGTACCCGGCCAACTCGGTTCCGACCGTGGTCCGCCGCATCAACAACGCCCTGCTGCGCGCCGACCAGATTGAGTTCTCCGAGGGCATCCAGACCGTCGAGGACTGGATGGTCCCGATCGTCGCCGACGCCGAGGCCGGTTTCGGCGGCCCGCTCAACGCGTACGAGCTGATGAAGTCCATGATCCAGGCCGGCGCCTCGGGCGTGCACTGGGAAGACCAGCTCGCCTCGGAAAAGAAGTGCGGCCACCTCGGCGGCAAGGTCCTGATCCCCAGCCAGCAGCACGTCCGCACCCTGAACGCCGCCCGCCTGGCCGCGGACGTCGCGGGCACCCCGTCCGTGATCATCGCCCGCACCGACGCCGAGGCAGCCACCCTGATCACCTCCGACGTCGACGAGCGCGACCAGGAATTCGTCACCGGCGAGCGCACCGCGGAGGGCTTCTACAAGGTCCGCAACGGCATCGAGCCCTGCATCGCCCGCGCCAAGGCCTACGCCCCGTACTCAGACCTCATCTGGATGGAGACGGGCACCCCGGACCTGGAGCTGGCCCGCAAGTTCGCCGAAGCCGTCAAGGCCGACTTCCCGGACCAGATGCTTTCCTACAACTGCTCCCCTTCGTTCAACTGGAAGAAGCACCTCGACGACGCCACGATCGCCAAGTTCCAGCGCGAACTCGGCGCCATGGGCTTCACCTTCCAGTTCATCACCCTGGCCGGGTTCCACGCCCTGAACTACTCGATGTTCGACCTCGCCCACGGTTACGCCCGTGAAGGCATGAGCGCCTACGTCGAGCTGCAGGAGAAGGAATTCGCCTCCGAATCCCGCGGCTACACCGCGACCAAGCACCAGCGCGAAGTCGGCACCGGCTACTTCGACGACATCGCAACCGCGCTCAACCCGAACGCATCCACCCTGGCTCTGGTGGGATCCACCGAAGAAGGCCAGTTCCACTAAACCCCCAGCTTTTCCCGCCAGTTGCCCTATCACTTTTGGTCCTCATCGGCCTCCTTTGGAGACCAAAAGTGATAGGGCAACGGCGGACATTCAAGGAGCAACTCCCATGAACAGCTTCACTGACGACTACACCATCAACGGCGTTACGTTGACCGCGCAGCCGATTTGCCGGCAGAGCGAGGTCCTGACTCCTGATGCCTTGGCCTTTGTTGCCAAGCTGCACAAGGCGACCAAGGGTCGGCGGCTGGAGCTGTTGCAGGCCCGCCGGGACCGCCGGCAGCAGATTGGCAAGGGCCAGGACCCGCGGTTCCTGAGCGAGACCGAGTCCGTCCGGAACGATCCGAACTGGCGCGTTGCTCCCCCGGCACCGGGCCTGACGGACCGCCGCGTCGAGATCACCGGCCCGGTGGACAAGAAGATGACCATCAACGCGCTGAACTCCGGCGCCAAGGTGTGGCTCGCGGACATGGAGGACTCGTCCACCCCGTCGTGGCGCAACGTCATCCAGGGCCAGCTCAACCTCACCGACGCACTGGAGCGCCGGATCGACTTCACCTCCCCCGAAGGCAAGGAATACAAGCTCCGCTCCGCCGAGGAACTGCCCACCATTGTGGTCCGGCCCCGCGGCTGGCACCTGCCGGAAAAGCACATGCTCATTGACGGCACCCCGATCGCCGGCGGCATCGTCGACTTCGGCCTGTACTTCTTCCACAACGCCCGCCGGCTGATCGCCCAGGGCAAGGGCCCGTACTTCTACCTGCCGAAGATCGAGAGCCACCTCGAGGCCCGCTTGTGGAACGACATCTTCGTCCTCGCCCAGGACCTGCTCGGCATCCCGCAGGGCACCATCCGCGCCACCGTGCTGATCGAAACCATCACGGCCGCGTTCGAAATGGAGGAGATCCTCTACGAACTGCGCGACCACGCCGCCGGCCTGAACGCCGGCCGCTGGGACTACATCTTCTCGCTGATCAAGAACTTCCGCACCCGGGGCCCGCGCTTCGTCCTGCCGGACCGCAGCCAGGTGACCATGACCCAGCCGTTCATGCGCGCCTACACCGAACAGCTGGTCCGGGCCTGCCACAAGCGCGGCGCCATGGCGATCGGCGGTATGGCCGCAGCCGTCCCCAACCGCAAGGACGCCGAAGCCAACGCGATCGCCATCGAGAAGGTCCGCGCCGACAAGACCCGGGAGGCCGGCGACGGCTTCGACGGCTCCTGGGTGGCACACCCGGACCTGGTTCCGGTCTGCCGCGAAGTGTTCGACGGCGTCCTCGGCGACCGCCCGAACCAGCTGGAACGGCTCCGCGAGGACGTCACCCCCGACGACCGCGCCCTGCTCGACATCGCCTCCACCACCGGCACCATCACCGAACAGGGCATCCGGAACAACATCGAGGTCGGCATCCGCTACATAGAGTCCTGGCTCCGCGGCAACGGCGCCGTGGCCATCCACAACTTGATGGAGGACGCCGCCACAGCGGAGATCTCCCGCTCGCAGCTGTGGCAGTGGATCTTCTCCCGGGCCATCACGGACCACGGCGACGTCATCACCCGCGAATGGGTCGAGGACATGCTGGACGAGGAGTTCGCCAAGCTCGAACGCTTCGAAGGCGACCGCTTCGCCGATGCCCGGGACATCTTCGAGGAAGTCACGCTCACCCCGGCGTTCCCGGCATTCCTGACACTTCCGGCCTACGACCGGTTCCTGCATGAAGCGCGCGACGGCGGCGACCTCCCCACCGAGGATCCCGCCCTCGTCCCCGCCTAAGGCCGGTCCGGGAGCACACCGGTAGGTACAGATTTCCGTCTGCTGGGCTGCCATGCCCTTCGCAACAGGCACCCCCGAGATCCGGGGCGGTGGCCCAGCGACGGAAGACCCCCTCGGGGACTCGACAACGGCGTCGAGGAGACAGTTAGGGCCCATGTTCGCCATGAACATGGGCCTCAGCTGTCACCTCGGCGCGGCATTCCAGGCAGTTTAGCGAGGCAGCGAGGCAGCGAGGGTCAGTGCGCCCTGGGGACGTGGCGGAGGGAAAGCGCGGTCCCGAGGATGAACATCGCGACCGAGCCGAGCACCATCAGCAGCGGACCGGCCCACGACCCCGAGACCCCGTTGGCATAGCCCAGCAGGGTCGGCGCCAGGGCACCAAAGGAGTAGCCCACACCCTGCACGATGGCGGACATCCGGCCCGCCGAGGCCTGGTCCCGGGCCAGCCGGATGATGGCGATGAAGATGAGCGTGATGCCGCCGCCCTGGGCGATGCCGCCCAATGAGGACCACAGCCACCACAGCTCCGGCGCCAGCAGCAGGCCCGCCGGAACGGTCACCCACAACAGCCCCAGGGTGAGCCCCACCGTCGTCGTGCTGGCGAAACGGGCCGCGAGCGGCACGCCCAGGCCGCCTACGATGGCGAGGATCTGGAACAGCGAGGAGCCGGCGCCTGCCTCCGCGGCCGTCATGCCGAGTTCGTCCGCGAGGATGCTGGGCAGCCAGGCGGTCACACCGTAGTAGGAGAACGCTTGCCCGGCGAACCCTGCGGTCAGCCCGACCGTGATCCAGCGCGACGCCCGCTTGATCCCGGCACGGGCCGGCTCCGGGGTGGGAACCGGCTCGGGCCGGAACGCCCGGCTGCCGAAGGCGAGCACCCAGACTACGAGGGCCGCAACGGCGAAGAGCCCACAGGCGGCCAGGGCCAGCCGCCAGCCAAACAGTTCGGCCAGCGGCGCCATCACCATGGCGGTGACAAAGGAGCCGATGTTCAGGGCAGCGGTGTAGATGCCCATCGCCGTGCCCTGCCGGGCGGGGGCGAAGTCGCGCCGGATGATCAGCGGTACGACGATGTTGCCGATCGTGATGGCGACCCCGAGAATCACCGTGCCCAGCATGACGACCGCGCCGTTGCCCACCGACCTCACAATCACGCCCAGCAGGACGCCCAGCAGGGTGAGGGTGATGGCGACTTCCGCGCCGAGCTTGCGTCCGGTCAGCGCAGCGAGCGGCGCGGCAAGGGCGAAGCACAGCACCGGGATGCCGGTCAGCAGACCAAGTTCCACCGGCGAGAAGCCCAGTTCTGCCTGCATCGGGCCGACCAGCGGCGCCACGGCCACAAACGGGCCGCGCATGTTCAGTGCGATGAGCCCGATGGCGGCCAGCAGGATCCAGCTGCGCGGCACGTTCGCCAGCACGTTGGCGCTCATGGGTGCCGCGGCTCGGCCGGCGGGCAGAAATATGCTTTCATCAGTCCCATTGCTATCACGGGCCCCCGCCGGACCCGGCGATTGTGACACCCGCGCGGATTCCCGGTGTCAGCCCGCCGCCTGCAGGGTCGCCTCGATCACGGCAGGCGAGAGCACATACTGGGTGACCATCTGGCTGGCACCCAGGATCGCGGACTGGTCCCCCGCCATGGACAGCCCGATCCGCAGGTGGGTGGTGGCCAGCGGCAGCGAGCGCCGGTAGACGACCTCGCGGACCCCGGCCATGAGGTGTTCGCCGGCCTGGCCAAGGCTGCCACCGATCACGATGACGGACGGATTGAGCAGGTTCACGACGGTGGCCAGCACGTCGCCCAGGTCCCGGCCCGCCTGGCGCAGGGCCTGGATCGCCTGCAGGTTTCCCTCGGCCACGAGCCGCAGCACGTCGCCGCCGTTGTCGGCCTGCAGTCCCTGCAGCGTGAGGGCATGCGCGACGGCGGGACCGGAGGCGAGCGCCTCAAGGCAGCCGTAGTTGCCGCAGCGGCAGAGTACGTCGTCGCCGCGCGGCACCCGGACGTGGCCGAGGTCCCCGGCCGTGCCGTTGGCACCGCGCTGGAGCTGGCCGCTGCTGATGATGCCGGCGCCGATTCCCGTGGCGACCTTGATGAAGAGGAAGTTGTCGTGTTCCGGCCAGTAGGCGGTCCGCTCCCCCAAGGCCATGATGTTCACGTCGTTGTCCACCAGTACCGGGACCGGGACCGGGAGCGAGCGCTGGACGTGCCGGACGACGTCGAACCCGTCCCAGCCGGGCATGATCGGCGGTTTCACCGGCATCCCGGTGGCATGTTCCACCGGGCCGGGCAGCCCAATGCCGATGCCGGCCAGGCCGTCCCTGCCGCGGCCGGACCGGTCAAGCAACTTGATGCCCTCCGCCACCACCCGGTCCAGCACGGTGTCCGGGCCGTCAGCGACGTCCTGGGCCAGCCGGCGCTCCGCCAGCACGGCTCCGCCGAGGTCCGTGACGGCGATGATGACGTGGGTGGCGCCCACGTCGACCGCCAGCACGACGCGGGCGGCGGGGTTGAAGGCAAAGCGCGACGGCGGACGGCCGCCGCTGGAGCTGGCCTCGCCCGCCGGTCCAACCAGTCCTGAGTGCATCAGCGCGTCGATACGGGACGCGACGGTGGAACGGGCGAGGCCGGTAGTCAGAGCCAATTCGGCGCGGGTGCGGGCCTTGCCGTCACGCAGGAGCTGGAACAGGTCCCCGGCGCGGGACAGACTGCCGGCGGCCTCGGGGGCGGCCGGTTCAGTGCCGGTGGGCGTGCTCATGAGTAAGTGATAGCACGAAGTTCTTATGCCTGTCACGCTTCAGAAAGTTTGCAACTAGATTCGCAACTTTTGCTTGACGATCGACAAAAGTGGTCCTAGCTTGGGGTGAGGCAGCTCACTTACCTGCATAATCGGCCATCCCCTTGGGACGGCATCAGGCGGGGACTGCCGCTCATCCCCCCAACGACGAGGAGAGACAGTGTCATACTCGATCCAGCTCTACACGGTCCGTAAGGCCCTTGAAGAGGATCTGGCTGGAACCATCCAGCGCCTGGCCGCAATTGGCTTCACCATGGTTGAGCCCTACCGTTTCGTTGCCAAAGCCGCTGAACTGAAGCAGGCCATGGCCGAGAACAACCTCACCGCCCCGTCCGGCCACGCTCCGCTGCTCAGCGATGATCAGGACGCCATCTTCACGGCCGCCCAGCAGCTGGGCATCGGTACGGTGATCGATCCCCACGTTCCGATCGAGCGCTGGAACACGATCGAAGACATCAAGGAAACTGCGGCCCAGCTCAACGCCGCCGCGGCCAAGGGAGCCGGATACGGCGTTCGCGTCGGCTACCACAACCACTGGTGGGAAGTTGAGTCCGTGATTGACGGGAAGACCGCATTGGAGCACCTCACTGACCATTTGGACCCTGCGGTTGTTCTTGAGCTGGACACCTACTGGGCTGCCGTCGGCGGGCAGAATCCTGCTGAACTGCTCGCCCGGCTTGGTGACCGGGTGAAGTTCATCCACATCAAGGACGGCCCCGTCACCGCGGATCCCTCCAGCCAGCTCGCCGTGGGCGACGGCAAGATGCCCATCTGGGACGTGCTCGCATCAGCAGGTTCCCTCGAGGCCGGCGTGATCGAACTCGACGACTTCCAAGGCGATATGTTCGACGCCGTCCGGGACAGCTACAACTACCTCAGCGCCGGAAAGGTCTCCGCATGAGCCACACAGCAGGGTCCGGCTTCGGCCCCCTTGGATCAGGCCCGGTCGGCGTTGGCATACTCGGCGCCGGAGTCATCAGCAAGCAGTACCTGGACAACCTCACGAGCTTCCCGGACGTGAGGGTCGTCGCGATCGGGGACCTCTTCGAGGACGCCGCCGCCGCCCGCGCCGCGGAGTACGGGATTGAGAACCACGGCGGCGTGGAGGCCGTCCTCGGTCACCCCGACGTCGAGATCGTCATCAACCTGACCATCCCGGCAGCCCACGTCGAGGTGGCCACGCAGGCAGTCAATGCCGGCAAACACGTCTGGAGCGAGAAGCCCTTCTCACTGGACCGGGAAAGCGGCCGTGGACTGCTCAAGGCGGCCGACGCGGCCGGTGTCCGTCTCGGCTGTGCCCCGGACACTTTCCTCGGCGCTGGTCTGCAGACCGCGCGCCGGATGATCGAACGCGGCGACATTGGCACGCCACTGACCGCCCTCACCCTGATGCAGTCCCCCGGTCCGGAATCCTGGCACCCGAATCCCGCGTTCCTGTTCCAGCACGGTGCCGGCCCCCTGTTCGACATTGGTCCGTACTACCTCACCACTTTGGTCCAGACCTTCGGCAGCGTCCGCAGGGTGGCGGCGTTCGGATCCAAGTCCCGCGAAACCCGGGTGATCGGCTCCGGGCCCAAGGCCGGCGAGAAGTTCGCCGTCACCGTCCCGACGCACGTTAGCTCCATCCTGGAATTCGAAGGCGGCGAGTCCGGACAGAGCATCTTCAGCTTTGACTCACCGTTCAAGCGCGCCGGCTTCGTGGAGATCACCGGTTCCGACGCCACCATTGCGCTGCCGGATCCAAACAACTTCGACGGCGATATCCGGATCTGCGCGCTCGGCTCCGACGATTGGACCACCGTGCCATCTACCGGCTCCACCGCCAGCCGCGGGGCCGGCGTACTGGAAATGGCCCGCGCCATCCGCGAAGGCCGGCCGCACCGGGCCCAGGGTGAGCTGGCCTTCCACATCCTTGACACCATGGCCTCCATCTCCGAGTCGATCGACACCCGAGCCTTCGTGGACGTCGACAGCTCTGCCGCCAGGGTCCCGGCTCTGCCCGAAGACTGGGACCCGGCCGCGGCAACGCTTTCCGCCTAGCAGTTCAGCTTGACCCCACCAGCCCCACCTCGACGACGAGAAACCCGGAGCAACCATGAAGAACCCCCTGAAAGTCCTGTCGGCCCTGGCCGCTACGGCGACGCTGGCATTCGGAATGACCGCCTGCGGCGGCAGCAGCCAGGCCTCCAGCGACACCATCACCTACTGGGCATCCAACCAGGGCAACAGCCTCGAAGACACCGCGGCCAAGCTCAAACCCACTTTGGACCGTTTCACGGAAAAGACCGGAGTGAAGGTCAAGCTTGAGGTGATCGGCTGGAACGATCTGTACAACCGCATTCTGACCGCCGTCACCAGCGGCGACGGCCCGGACGTCCTGAACATCGGCAACACGTGGGCCGTCACGCTGCAGGAAACCGGTGCGTTCGAACCGGTGGAGGGCGCCCTTCTCGAAGCGGTCGGCGGCAAGGACCGCTTCCTGAAGACCAGCTGGTCCACCGGCGGCGCCGAGGGTAAGACCCCGACGTCGGTTCCGCTCTACGGACTCGCTTACAACATGTACTACAACCCGAAGATGTTCAAGGAAGCCGGCATCGAGACGCCGCCGGCCACCTGGGATGAGTTCGTCGCGGACGCCAAGAAACTGACCAAGGACACCACCGGCGACGGCAAGCCGGACCAGTGGGGATTCACTGCTGCTGGCGCCTCGGTCTCCGCCAACTCCCACCAGGCATTTGTGCGGGGATTGCAGAACGGCGGCGCCCTGTTCGACAAGGACGGCAAGCCGACCTTCGACAGTCCCGCTCAGGTAGCGGGGGTCAAGCAATGGATTGACCTGATGGCCACCGACAAGGTGATGTCGCCGTCGGACGCTGAAATCTCGGACGGTGCCCAGAAGGTCGACAACCTGATCAACGGCAAAGCGGCCATGATGTTCGACCAGAGCCCGGTCAAGAACTTCGACGCCCGCGGCTTCAAGGACTGGGCCGTTGCCCCCGTGCCCATGATGAAGGCCGGTGCCAGCGGTCCCGAGGGCACACAGAGCCATGTCGCCGGCATCAACCTGAGCGTGTTCAAGAACTCCAAGAACAAGGAGAACGCGATCAAGCTGACCGGCTGGCTCACCAATGACGCCGAGCAGGTCGCGCTGAACAAAGCCTTCCGCTCCCTGCCGGTGGTTTCCGGCGCCTCCTCCGACGCCGCCTTCCAGACTGACGAGGTCAAGCTCAAGAACGACGCGCTGGCCAACCACGCCCTGCCGATGCCGCTGATTCCCAAGGAAGGCCAGATGGAAACCCTCATGGGCACGGCCATCAAGAATCTCTTCGCCAAAGCAGCCACCGGAACCGTCTCCGAAGCCGACGTCCAGGCCGCCCTCAAGGACGCCAACAACCAGATGGCTGCGGCCCAGTAACAATGCCTGAGGGGTGCGGGGGCCAAGCCCCGCACCCCTGGCCAAGGAGCTTCCATGACCCATTCAGCATTGGACAGCGGCCCAGCCGCCGTCAGCGGCGAGCCCGCCCCGGGTTCCCTCCCCCTCCCGCCTAGCGACGGCGCCGACCCTCACATTCGCAAGAAGAGAAAGAACATCCTTCCCTATGGCCTGATACTGCCAGCGGCCCTGCTCGAACTGCTCATCCATATCGGCCCGATGATTCTCGGGGTCTGGATCGCCTTCATTTCACTCACGCAACTGAACCTGACGAACTGGCTCAACGCCCCGTTTGTTGGCCTGCAGAACTTTGTCAACGGCCTGAACCCCGAAAGCACCATCGGCCAAGCATTCTTCAGCACCGTGGGCCGGACCATGCTCTACACCGTCACGGTGGTTGGATTTTCCTGGGTCCTGGGCATGGCCGGCGCCGTGTTCCTCTCCTCCAACTTCAAGGGCCGCGCCATCCTGAGGACCTTCTTCTTGGTTCCCTACGCCCTGCCCGCCTATGTGGGAACCATTGCCTGGGCCTTCATGTTCAACCAGCGCGACGGAGCCGTGAACCAGATCCTCGTCGACACCCTGCACGTTTTCGGCGATGAACGCCCCTTCTGGCTCCTGGGCGAGAACTCCTTCGGCGCCATGATAGTGGTGAACGTCTGGCAGCTGTGGCCCTTCGCGTTTCTCATGCTGATGGCCGCCTTGCAGACCGTCCCAGCCGACGTCTACGAGGCCGCCTCGATCGATGGGGCATCCCTCTGGCAGCAGTTTCGCCGCATTACGCTGCCCATGGTCCGGCCAGCCAATGGTGTCCTGCTGCTGGTGATGTCGCTGTGGACCTTCAACCAATTCAATATCCCCTTCGTGCTCTTTGGCGCAGCGTCCCCGAAGGAAGCAACCTTGGTCTCGCCGCTGATCTATCAGAACTCCTTCGGCAGCTGGAACTTCGGCCTGGGCGGGGCCATGAGCGTACTGCTCCTGATCGCCCTGTTCATCGCGTCCTTCTTCTATATCCGCATGGTGCTGCCCAAGGGGGCCGACAATGATTGAGACCCGCAATTTCCGCATCCTGCGGAACATCGTTCTGACCATCCTCTCCCTCTGGGTGGCCGTCCCGCTCTACGTCGTGGTGTCCACCTCGCTAAAGCCCCTGAAGGACGTTTCCGGACTATTCCAGTGGATCCCTGACGAAATAACGGCGGCCCCGTACTTCGATATCTGGACCACGGTGCCGCTGGCCAAGTACTTCCAGAACAGCCTGATCATTACGGTGGCCGCCACGGTGTGTTCGGTCACCGTCGCCGTCCTGGCCGCCTATGCCGTCGCCCGGCTGCAGTTCCGCGGCCGCCGGGCCTTCAGCCTGACCGTGCTGTCCACCCAGATGTTCCCGGGCATCCTGTTTCTGCTGCCGCTGTACCTCATCTTCACGCAGATCCGGAACATGACCGGGCTGCAACTCCAGGGCTCGTACTTGGGCCTGATCATCACGTACATGACCTTCACGCTTCCCTTTGCGATTTGGATGCTGACCGGATATTTCGCCGCCATCCCTAAGGAACTCGAAGAGGCCTCGATGATCGACGGCACCGGCCGGATGGGCGCCCTGTTCCGGGTGATCCTGCCGGTGGCCAAGCCGGGCATCATCGCCGTGGCGGTGTACTCGTTCATATCCGCCTGGGGGGAGGTCCTGTTCGCCTCAGTCTTAACCAACGAGGCCACCAAGACCCTTTCCTTGGGGCTGAAATCCTATGCCAGCGAATCGGACGTCTTCTGGAACCAACTCATGGCCGCCTCCGTTGTGGTCAGCCTGCCCGTGCTTATCGGCTTCATCCTGGTCCAGAAACACCTCGTCGCAGGGCTGTCCGCCGGCGCCGTGAAGTAGATGCGATGCCGGGCACGTTGACTTCAACGCCGAGCGCACCCCGACCCACGCCAGCCAGGCAAGCGCCGTTGAGGCCAGCCACCCCAGTTTCAAGGAGCATCAGATGACGACGGCGCACACGCCACCGCCGGCGCCCGCCGGCACCAGCAACCCCGCCCCGCCCGGCCCTCCCGCCGGCACCAGCAACCCCGCCCCGCCCGGCCCTCCCGCCGGGACCGGTTTCCCGCTGGGCGTGGCCATGATCGGCTACGCGTTTATGGGCAAGGCCCATTCGAACGCCTGGCGCAATGTGGCCAGCTACTTCGAGGTCCCGGCCTTCGAACAGCGCGTCCTGGTCGGGCGGGACGCTGCCGGGGTCGCCGCGGCCGCCGCCAGGTATGGCTGGGCGGAGTCCTCCACGGACTGGCGCTCGGTAATCGCCCGCGACGACATCCAGATCGTGGACATCTGCGCCCCCGGCTTTATGCACGCGGAGATCGCCGTCGCAGCGCTTGAGGCCGGGAAACACGTGCTCGTGGAGAAACCGCTCGCCAACACCCTGGCGGAGGCCGAGTCCATGACCGCGGCGGCCCAGTCGGCCCGCAGCCAGGGTATTCAGTCCATGATCGGCTTCAACTACCGGCGCATCCCCGCCCTTGCCCTGGCCCGGGAACTGATCAGCGAGGGCCGGCTCGGCGCGATCCGGCATGTCCGGGCGGCCTATCTGCAGGACTGGCTCGTGGACCCGGAGTCGCCCATGACGTGGCGGCTGAACAGGGAAACCGCTGGCTCCGGGGCGCTGGGCGACATTGCCTCCCACGCCATCGACCAGGTGCTGTTCCTGCTCGGCGACCAGGTCACCGAAGTCACCGGCCGGCTGCACACCTTCACCTCGCACCGCCCCGGCCGTAACGGTCCGGAAGAGGTGACGGTCGACGACGCCGCCTGGGCGACGCTCTCGCTCGCGTCCGGGGCGGTCGCCTCGGTGGAGGTCTCCCGCATGGCCACCGGCCAGAAGAACTCGCTCAAACTGGAGATCTACGGCGAGAAAGGTGCCATCCTGTTCGATCTGGAAGACCTGAACGAACTGGGCTTCCTGGACGCCACCGTCCCCGTCCGGGAACAGGGCTTCCGGCGCATCCTGGTCAACGAACCGGAACACCCGTACGCCGCCGCCTGGTGGCCGCAGGGCCACGTGATCGGCTGGGAGCACACTTTCACCCATGAAATCCGTGACTTTCTCGTCGCGATCGGCAGCGGCAGCCAGCCCTCGCCGTCGTTCGAGGACGGCCTGACCGTTCAGCGTATTCTGGCCGCAGTCGAGGAAAGTGCGGCGGCCAAGAGCGCCATCATCCAGCTGGCCTCCGGCCCCGCCACCGTTCCGCCAACCGAAGGAGCCTGACATGGCCCGCCCGTACACCCTGTTCACCGGCCAGTGGGCCGACCTGCCCTTCGAGGAGGTCGCCCGCCTGGCCTCCGGCTGGGGCTACGACGGCCTGGAAATCGCCGTCTCCGGGAACCACCTGGACGCCTGGCGCTGGGACGAACCCGGCTACGTCGAGTCCAAACTCGCCGTGCTGGAGAAATTCAACCTCAAGGTCTGGGCCATCTCCAACCACCTCAAGGGCCAGGCCGTCTGCGATGACCCGATCGACTTCCGCCACGAGGCCATCGTCGGGGCCAGGGTCTGGGGCGACGGCGACCCCGAAGGCGTCCGCCAGCGCGCCGCCGAGGAAATGCAGCACACCGCCCGGCTCGCCAAGGCCCTCGGCGTGGACACTGTGGTCGGCTTCACCGGCTCCTCCATTTGGCAGTACGTCGCGATGTTCCCGCCCGTCCCGGAGAAAGTCATCGAGGCCGGCTACCAGGACTTCGCCAACCGCTGGAACCCGATCCTTGACGTCTTCGACGACTGCGGCGTCCGCTTCGCCCACGAGGTCCACCCCTCCGAGATCGCCTACGACTACTGGACCACCGTCCGCACCCTGGAGGCGATCGGCCACCGGGAGGCCTTCGGGCTGAACTGGGACCCGTCCCATTTCATGTGGCAGGGCATCGATCCGGTCTCCTTCATCTGGGACTTCAAGGACCGGATCTACCACGTGGACTGCAAGGACACGAAGCTGCGGCCGACCGGCCGGAACACCGTGATGGGCTCGCACCTGCCCTGGGGCGACCCGCGCCGGGGCTGGGACTTCGTCTCCGCCGGCCGCGGCGACGTGCCCTGGGAATCGTCCTTCCGCGCCCTGGCCGCGATCGGCTACACCGGCCCGATCTCGATCGAATGGGAAGACGCCGGCATGGACCGGCTGCACGGCGCCCCCGAGGCCCTCGCCGCGCTCAAGAAGTACGACTTCCCGGCGTCGAACACCTCCTTCGACGCTGCCTTCAAGCAGTAGGGATGGACGTGACCGGAGCCTCCGGTCGCCCGCCGGTGGAGGGGCTCCCGACGGCCTCCCTGGAGGTCGCCCCGTGATTCGGGCACTTCAGCCCGGCCAGCGCTGCGAGGTGTGGATCGCGTCCGTGACGGGTGAACGCGAGCTGGTTTTCACGACGGAGGACGTGCTCCTTGAGGCGCCGAACTGGACCCTCGACGGCGCGGCGCTCATCCTGAACGGCGCCGGGACGTTGTGGCGCTTCGATGTCGAGAGCCGGGCCATCGCTCAGGTGCCCCTCACCGGGATCCCGGACCTGAACAACGACCATGTCCTTGCGCCGGACGGCACCGGCATCTACCTTTCGGGGAACGATGGCCACATCTTCCGTGCGGCGCTTGACGGCGGTGCGGCCACGCGGATTACTGGTGACGACGGGTACTTCCATTTCCTCCACGGAGTGAGCCCGGACGGACAGGAGCTGGCCTCCGTGGGGATCCAGGCCGGCGATTTCAGCCAGCCTGGCAGGCTCATGACCATCCCGGCCGGCGGTGGCGCCGCCACCGAGTTGAACGTGGATGGCCACTGCGACGGACCCGAATATTCCCCGGACGGCGGATGGCTCTACTTCAACACCGAAGCCTTCACCAGCCAACCCGGCCATGCACAAATCGCACGGCTGAACACAGCCAGCGGCAGCGCCCCGGACGCGAACGCCGAGCGGCTGCTGGAGAGCGGAACCGTCGATTGGTTCCCCCATCTGTCCCCTGACGGCCGCCTGGCCAGCTACATCCGGTTCCCCGGCGGAACCGTAGGCCACCCCGCTGACCTGCCGGTCGAGGTCGTGCTTGTGTCTACCGGCGACTGGGCAGCACCCCTGCACACCTGGCCGCTCCTTGGTGGTCAGGGCACACTTAACGTCAACAGCTGGTCCCCTGATTCCACACGGTTCGCGTACGTCGCCTACCCGCTCGAGAGTTTCCCGACAACAAAGGACTAATGACGTGGCCAACCTCAACCCCGGAACCTCCGACGGACAGATCCGCTGGGGAATCCTCGGCACCGGTTTCATCGCAGGGCTGCAAACGCAGGACCTGATCGACAACGGATTCACCGTGCAGGCCGTCGGTTCACGCACGCTGGAATCGAGCAAAGCGTTCAGCGAAAAGTTCAGCATTCCCACCATCCATGACAGCTACGAGGCAATGGTCACGGACCCGGGCGTCGACGTCGTCTACGTCGCAACACCGCACACCTTCCACCATGCCCACGCACTGCTCGCTTTGAAGGCCGGGAAGCACGTACTGGTCGAGAAGCCGTTCACCATCAACGCCCGCGAAGCCCGGGAAATCGTGGAACTGGCCGAATCCAAGGGACTTGTGGCACTCGAGGCCATGTGGAGCCGCTTCCTGCCGCACATGGTCCGGCTCCGCGAGATCATCCGTGACGGCACGCTCGGCGAGATCCGGAAGGTCAGCGCCAGCCACAACCAAAACCTTCCCAAGGACCCCGCCCACCGGCTGAACGACCCTGCCCTGGGCGGCGGAGCGCTGCTGGACCTCGGCATCTATCCGGTCTCCTTCGCCTTTGATGTCCTTGGCGCTCCGGAAAACATCCGGGCCAGCGCCTCCCTGACGGCGACAGGGGTGGACCGCCAGACGGCGGCGATCTTCGAATACCCGCAAGGACAGCAGGCCATAGTGGACTGTGCGCTGGATGCCGACGGAGCCAACCGGGCAGTCGTCATCGGGACGGAAGGCTGGATCGATATCGAACCCACGTGGTACAACCCCACTCCCTTGACCCGGTTCGACACGCACGGAAACGTCCTGGAGAGGTTCGACGAGCCGGTGAAGGGCAGAGGGATGCAATTCCAGGCCGCCGAGATGGAACGTCTCATCCACGCGGGCGTCACAGCCGGCACGGTTCTTCCGCCGAGCGAGAGCGTGGCCGTCATGGCCGCCATGGACGAGATCCGCCGCCAGATCGGCCTCAGCTACGAAGCCGACGCCACGGCGGAAGGGACCCCGAGCGGCTGATACCGCCCCACCCCGGATTACCGAGCCGCGGCAGCACGGGGAGGAGCTGGCCTTCCCGGCTGAGCGGTTCGTGCGCACGCCGCTGCCCGGAGAAGACCTGCGGCGGAGCCTTCCGGGGGCTAGGGTTTTAGCTATGACGCACCAGATCCGGACAGCAACAGCGGACGACGCCGGGAGGCTGGCTGCTCTTGCGGCCGTCACCTTCCCGCTCGCGTGTCCTCCGGAGTCCCGGCCGGAGGACATCGCGGCGCATCTGGCCAACACCCTCAGTGAGGCCCACTTCGGCGCCTATCTGGCAGATCCGGACGTCACAGTGCTGGTGATCGAGACCGGCGGCGGGCTGCGCGGCTACAGCCTGCTGGTGGCCCGCCCCGCCAGGGACCCGGACGTGGCCGCGGTCCTGAGGGAACTGCCGTGCACCGAACTCAGCAAGTGCTACGTCCACCCCGACCACCACGGTCTGGGCGCCGCGGCCGAACTGATGGACGCCAGCATCGGCGCGGCAGCGGGCGCCGGCGCCCGCGGGCTCTGGCTCGGCGTGAACAGCCAGAACGCCCGGGCCATCCGGTTCTACGAGAAGTCCGGCTTCCGCAGGGTCGGCACCAAGTCGTTCAAGCTCGGCAACACCGTGGAGCACGACTTCGTTATGGAGCGCCGGGTCACCTTGGGAGTACGTGCCTGAGCGCGCGTGCCGGCGCCGCCCCCTGCCCGACGCGCCCGTGACCAAGCCGACAGTCCGCCAGGGAATGGAGCCGCCCGCGTCAGGGTTGTGGCGAGCATGAAGATTGAGATCTGGTCCGACGTCGCCTGCCCCTGGTGCTACATCGGCAAACGCCGCTTTGAAACCGCACTGGCGGCCTTCCCGCACCGCGAGGCCGTGGAGGTGACGTGGCGCAGCTACCAGCTGGATCCGTCGCTGCCCGACCACTTCGACGGCACCGAACTGGACTACCTGAGCACCCGCAAGGGCCTGGCCCCGGCCCAGGTCGCCGGAATGTTCGCGCACGTGGCAGAGCAGGCCAGGGGCGAGGGCCTCAACTACCGCTTTGACGACGTCGTGGTCGCCAACAGCTTCACCGCCCACCGGCTGATCCACCTCGCCGCCGTACACGGGCAGCAGGACGCCGCCAAGGAACGCCTGCTCAGCGACCACTTCGAGCGGGGCTTGGACATCGGCAGCCGGGACTACCTGACCTCGCTGGGCCTGGACCTGGGGATCGCCGCCGCCGAACTGGCGGAACTGTTCACCACCGACAAATACGCCGACGACGTCCGGCTGGACATCGAGGAAGGCCGAGCAATCGGCGTCACCGGGGTCCCGTTCTTCGTGATCGACCGGAAATTCGGGCTCTCCGGCGCCCAGCCCGCCGAGACGTTCACCGCCGCCCTCGAGCAGGCGTGGCAGGACAGCCGCCCGCTGGAAATGGTCAGCGCCGCCCGGGACGGGGACTCCCACGGAACCGCCGATGCGTGCGGTCCTGAGGGCTGCGCCAGCTGACGCCCCGCCGACGTCGAACTCGCCGGAAGCGTCCGGGGTCGCCGGAAGTTTCCGGCGACTGGGCCGTTCTCCGGCGAACCCGCAGCTTGGCCGCCGCCGCAGCGCCGGTTTACTGACAGATCGCGCTAAGGTGTCCGTATGCCCAGGATTTCGGCTGCGAGCAACGCCGCCCAACGAGCCGAGACCCAGCACCGCATCCTGACTGCCTTCGGCGAACTCCTCTTCACGCATGGGCTCCCGGGGCTGACCATGACCGACGTCGCACGCCACGCCCGGATCGGCCGCACCGCCGTCTACAACTATTACGCGGACATTGAAGAGCTGCTGATCGCTTATGCGCTGGACGAGACCGAGCGGTTCCTGGTCGACCTGCGCGAATCCCTGGCTGCGCTGGAGAATCCGGTCGACCGCCTGGCCCTGTACGTTCGCGCCCAGGTCGAGGACCTCAGCCGGCGGCACCTGCCGCCGGGCCCCGCGATGGGAGCCGTGCTCTCGCCGGCATCGTTCGCGAAGCTGGCGGACCACGTCGGGGAGCTCAGCGTGCTCCTGCAGGGCATCCTCCGGGACGGCATCGCCCAGCGCTACCTGCCGGAGTCGGACATCACCCAGCTCGCGCAGCTCATCCACGGCACCCTGTCCTCCAGCGCCGCCCGCGGTGACGGCGCTGGCCAGGACGCCGAGGCGGAGGCCAGGATTCTTCGGACCGTGCGGTTCGTCCAGCTCGGTGCCGGGGCCCGGTTCGACGACGACGGCCGGCCACTCCGCGCGCCCTCCTGACGTCAGGGCCCGGCTCCGCGCGCTACCCGGCCGGCGGCGTCACGGGCAACCCGGATTCGTCCACGATCCGCCGGTCCTCGCGCGGGCAGCTGAGTTGGCCCGGCGTCTGGTCGACGAGTTCCGGGTCCGTCAGTTGCTGGAAGTCTCCAGTGAGGATGACGTCCACGCTCGGGTCCGTCCGGCCGTCCTGGAAGTAGTCCGAGCCCGGCAGGTTCCGCTGCACACTGAACGCCGCGGACTGGCCCGCGGCCCCGGAGACGACCAGCGCCACCCCGCGGTAGCTTGAGCTCGTATTGGCAACGGCCCCGACGAGGAACTTGCGGGCCGCGAACTCGTCGGCCACGGAGCGGGCCAGTCCCGGGCGGGAGGTCGAGTTGTAAACGTTGAGGGTGATCGTCTCCGGCGGCGTGTAGTCAAAGCGCGCTTCCGGGCAATCGGAGGCGGCGGCCTGGCTGCGCTCCGCCGTCGGAATCTTGATCTGGCCGTTCATGATCGCCAGCGCGACCAAAATGGCTGCGGCCACCAGCCCGATGAGCAGCACCAAGACGACCCCGTGCAGGATGCGTCGTCGCATCCTGACGGGATTGTCGTGCAGCTCGTCATCCTCCACGAAGGTGGCCCGCAGATCCGAGCCGGTAATGACCTGGTGCCCGTGCAGGACGGTGATGTCCTTGGGCTTCCTAGCCATCTATCACCAGCACGCGCGCGTGGATCGCTGTGCGCTGGTGCAGAGCGGTCCGAACGGCGCGGTGCAGGCCGTCCTCCAGGTACAGGACGCCGCGGTACTCCACCACGTGCGGGAACAGGTCGCCGAAGAACGTCGAGTCCTCTGCCAGCAGCGCCTCTAGGTCGAGCGTGCGTTTGGTGGTCACCAGCTCATCCAGCCGGACTGGCCGCGGCGGAAGCGCCGCCCACTCCTTGGGCGTGCTGTAACCATGGTCGGGGTACGGGCGTCCCTCGCCCACGGCTTTGAATATCACCCTGCAAGACTAAAGAACTTGGAGCGCCAAAGGAATCCACGACTCCCGGTGCCGGGACGTTGTAGCCAAACAGTAACCATTTGTCACACCGTCCGGCCCTCGCTGCCACAGTTAACACCTTGACGGCGGTACGGTCCACAACATGCAAAGATGCCCGGCTGCTGGGAGAATGGGGCCATGACAATTCCCGAGACCTCAGCTCCCCTCTCGCCGTCGGCTCCCCCGCTGGCACTGCTGCTCGACGTCGACGGTCCCGTGGCGAGCCCCGTCACCCGTGCAGTACAGCCGGTGATCATCGCGGACCTGCTAGCGCTGGCCGCGGCGGGGATCCCGGTAGTCTTCAACACCGGCCGATCGGCTGCCTTCATCCGCGAACAGGTGATGGAGCCGATGATCGCCGCGGGAATGCCGGCCGGCACCCTCATCCATGCCGTGTGCGAGAAGGGCGCCGTCTGGTTCAGCTACACCGCGGAGGGACCCGGGCCGGTCCACGTCGATCACGATCTGGCCATTCCGCGGACCTTTGGCGACGACGTCCGGCGTCTGGTGGCCGAGGATTACGCCGGTCACATGTTCTTCGACGAGACCAAGCTGGCCATGGTCTCCGTGGAGCAGCACATCGCCGTCGAGAACTCCGACTACCGCGCCGAGCAGCAGCTCTTCGACTCCGACGCCATGGACCTGATGGGCCGGCACGGTCTCGGCGTGGTGCGGCTGGACCACCACGCCCCGGATTCCGATGACCGGATCGATTACCGGGTGGATCCGACCATTATCTCCACCGACATCGAGTCGGTCCGGCTCGGCAAGGACCTCGGCGCGAGCCGGGCCGTGGAGCTGCTGGCGGCGCAGGGCGTCACCCCGCAGGCCTGGCGGACGGTGGGCGATTCCCGCACCGACTACGCCATGGCCGACTGGCTGCACCACAACGACCACCCGGTGAAACACGTGGACGTCCGGCCCGCCGACGGCGTCCCGGTGAAACCGTACGACGTACTCACCGCGGCGGATCTGGGACTCGGAGAGGACGTCATCCACGACGACGCCGGGGCGGCTTTCCTGCGCAGCTGGCGCGCGGCCCTGCTGGGCTGAACCGGCGGACTGCAACACTCCCGGACCAGGAGTCCGGGGGTGGACGGGGGCTCTTGCGGCCCCCACTGGCGGCGTTTAAGCGCCGGGGAAATTCGGGTCGATGTTGGGGCGGACGTTATCATGCAAGTAGGGACACATTCACGCAAACAATCACGGAGAACCAAAATTACAGACGCATTGGTCCAGGACGAGATCTACTACGGCAGCCAGGCATCGGTAGACGCCCATGATGAGGTCACTTCCGCTGCTGCCGTCGCGAGATTCCGGGCGCGCCAGGACGTTGTGCGCCGCCGGGGCCGGTACGGCCTGATCAATGAGAACCGCACGCCGTACCAGGCCATGGTCGAGGACCTGATGTTCATCCGTTCGGTGCTGGACGGCGCCGGCCTGGACTACCTCCTGGTCCGCGGCAACAACGACCGGCCCGTCATGGCCGTGGACTGGAAGGACCGCAAGGAACTCCGCGCCGCGCTCGTGGAGGCCTGCCACGATGAGCCCTTCTACTCGATGAGCGTCGATGCCAAGAAGAAGTCCTCGGTACTGGTCGCCGACGGCGAGCTCTCCCCCAACCGGCAGTCGCGGATCTTCCGGCTGTACCGTCCCCGGGTCGAACCGGAAGGCGGCTTCGAGTTCGGCGCCTCGGCCGGGGTGCAGCTGGAACTGTGGAGTTTTGAAGGCGACGAGCTGATCCTCCCGATCGAGAACTCGCTGACCCGCAGGACGATGCTGGCTCAGGACGCCGTCCGCGGCACGGTGGAGCGCTACGGCCACACCTGGCCCACCATCGAGAACATGTTCGCGGACCACGCCAGTGACATCAGCTTCGATGTCGATCTCGTGTTTTCCTGGGTGGACGGCAGCTCCCCGGAGTACATTGCGGCGCGGCGCGCACGGATGGCCGGCGTCGTGGTGGGCGAAGGCGACGATCACGAGGCCCGCTTCCGCCAGATCGACGAACTCAAGTACGCGCTGCGCTCGGTTTACATGTTCGCGCCCTGGATCCGCCGCATCTTCATCGCCACGGACTCCCCCGCGCCCTCCTGGCTGGCGGATCACCCGGGTGTCACGATCGTCCGCAGCGAGGAGTTCTTCGCGGACCCCTCCGTGCTGCCCACCCACAACTCGCAGGCAGTGGAGTGCCAGCTCCACCACATCGAAGGCCTGTCCGAGCACTTCCTGTACTCCAATGACGACATGTTCTTCGGCCGCGCCGTCGGACCCGACCTGTTCTTCACCCCTGGCGGCGTCACGAAGTTCATCGAGGCGGAAACCCGGATCGGGCTCGGGGACAACGACACGGAGCGCAGCGGGTTCGAGAACGCAGCCCGGGTGAACCGTAAGCTGCTCTGGGACCGCTTCGGCCGGATCACCACCCGGCACCTGGAGCACACGGCTGCACCGCTGCGGCGCAGCGTCGTCGCCCAGATGGAGCAGGAGTTTCCGGCGGAATTCGCCAAGACGGCGGCCAGCACGTTCCGCGCCGCGGACAACATCTCGGTGACCAACTCGTTCTACCACTACTACGCGCTGCTCACCGGCCGCGCCGTCACCCAGACGGCGGCCAAGGTGCGCTACGTGGACACCACCGCACGGGCAGGACTCAACTATCTGCCCAAGCTTCTCGCCAAGCGGAACATGGACTTCTTCTGCCTCAACGACGGCAGCTTCCCGGAGGTCCCGGCCGGGGAACGGGCCGAACTCGTGACGGACTTCCTGGAGAAGTATTACCCCATCAAGGCTCCCTGGGAGAAGTAGGGGTTAGTTGCTGGCGGTCAGCGTGCGGTGGTCCGGCGTCCTGGCCGGGTCTTCGAGTTTCGCCTTGACCGGGATGCGGATCCCTGCGGCGGTGATCCGCCGCTGGGCTTCCGCGGCCGAGACGAGTTCGCCGACTGCCGGGGTGTTGCCGAGCAGGACCACGGAGTGCACGATCGTGTGCTCGTAGACGTGGACCAGGTTGAAGGCCTGTCCGCCGTCCCGTCCGCGGGTTCCTCCGACCGGAACGTTGAGGTCCTGGGTATAGCAGGTGGCCGACGCCACGGAGACCGGGATCCCCGCGAAAGTCGCCGTCGTCGAGTAGTGCAGGTGGCCGCCCAAAATCGAGCGGACGTCAGAGTTCCGCAGAACGCCGGCCAGTGCCGTCTGGTTCCGAAGCTCCACGAGGACGGCGAGGTCCAGGACCGAGGGCACCGGCGGGTGGTGCAGGGCAAGGATGGTTCCGTCCGGGGCGGGAGTGGCGAGTTCGGCCGCGAGCCACTCCAGCTGATCGGGGCTCAGCTCTCCGTGGTGGAAGCCGGGGACTGAGGTGTCGAGCGTGATAATCCGCAGCCCGTTGATGTAGTAGGTGTGGTCCACGGGGGCGTCGTCGGCCGGCAAGTCCAGCAGGCCGGTGCGGAAGTGGGCCCGGTTGTCGTGGTTGCCCATCGCCCAGATGACTTTCGCGCCCATGGCCTTGCAGGCGGGCTCGACGATGGCCCGCAACTTGGCATAGGCCTCGGGTTCTCCCCGGTCGGCGAGGTCGCCGGTGAAAATCACGGCTTCGGGGCGGGCGCCGGAAGCCCTGACTTCGTCAAAGAGTTGCTGGAGCAGGGCGTCGCTGTCGACCACACCGTGCAATGGTGCCGAACCTCCCAGCAGGTGGGGGTCACTCAGATGGAGTAAGAAATGACGTGGCCGGGGGTGTTCGGCCTCGATGAGCTCCATTGCTACCTTCCTGGTTGGGTGGAAGCGGTTGCCTCCAGCGTCCCTCTCAGTAATGTCTATCCAACCAGACATTCGGCTAACAATGTGCAAACTCCAGTAGGCATGTTCGAAAAGAGGCAATAACCGAGTAATCCGGCGGACACATACCTGCCCTGGTCAGGGCCGGCCGTGCCCGCCGGATAATCGCTACTCGGCGTCCGTGCAGTTAGCTCAGGTATCCGTTCGGATTCAGCACGTATTTCGTGGCCGCGCCGGCGTCGAACTCCGCGTAGCCCTTCGGTGCGTCCTCGAGCGGGATTGCCTTGGCGTTGACGTTCTTGGCGATGTGGACCTTGTCATGCAGGATCGCCATCATGAGCTGGCGGTTGTACTTCATCACCGGACACTGGCCCGTGGTGAAGCTCAGCGACTTGGCCCAGCCGGTGCCGAGGCTGAGCGAGAGAGCGCCCTTCTTGGCGGCCTCGTCGATGCCGCCCGGGTCCCCGGTGACGTAGAGCCCCGGAATACCCAGCGCACCGCCGGCGGCCGTGATCTCCATCAGCGAGTTGAGTACTGTTGCCGGAGCTTCCTTGGCGTCGTGACCGTGCCCCCGGGCTTCGAAGCCGACGGCGTCGACACCGCAGTCGACTTCTGGCACGCCGAGGATCTGCTCGATCTGCTCGGCGGGCCCGCCCTCGGACAGGTCAATGGTCTCGCAGCCAAAGCTGCGCGCCTGCGCCAGGCGCCCGGCGTTCAGGTCACCGACAATCACGACGGCGGCACCCAGCAGCTGCGCGCTGGTGGCCGCGGCCAGCCCGACCGGGCCGGCCCCCGCGATGTAGACCGTGGAGCCAACGCCCACGCCGGCACTGACGGCGCCATGGAAGCCGGTCGGGAAGATGTCTGACAGCATCGTCAGGTCCATCATCTTCTCGAGGGCCTGGTCCTTGTCCGGGAACTTCAGCAGGTTCCAGTCTGCGTACGGCACCAGGACGTAGTTGGCCTGGCCGCCGACCCAGCCTCCCATGTCAACGTAGCCGTAGGCGGCGCCCGGGCGGGCGGGGTTGACGTTGAGGCAGATGCCCGTCTTCCGCTCCTTGCAATTGCGGCAGCGGCCGCAGGCGATGTTGAAGGGGAC
Source organism: Pseudarthrobacter linnaei (assembly GCF_055412825.1). Classification (NCBI taxonomy): domain Bacteria; kingdom Bacillati; phylum Actinomycetota; class Actinomycetes; order Micrococcales; family Micrococcaceae; genus Pseudarthrobacter; species Pseudarthrobacter linnaei. The sequence continues at coordinate 1,300 of NZ_JBVAYX010000024.1, read as the reverse complement.
CGAGCAGATGTCCCCTACCTTGATGAATTCGACGTCCGGTCCAACTTCCACGACTTCGCCGGTGATTTCGTGGCCCAGCACCAGGTCCGCGGGGGCTGTGGTGCGCCCTCGAACCATGTGCTGGTCGGAGCCGCAAATGTTCGTGGCAACGGTTTTCAGGATTACGCCATGGCGCACAGAACGGCCCACGTTGGCGGGGTTAACCCCCGGGCCGTCTTTGAGTTCGAAGCTGGGGTAGTCTATGTCGATCAGTTCGACCTTGCCCGGCCCCTTGTAGGCAACGGCTTTGTTCCCTGTCATCACTTTCCTCCTGGTTTCACGGACCCCAATATGAGTGTCCAGTTGTGATTCACGAAGCGTGCTGATGTACCGTCCCCGGGCGCGTGGCGGCGGTACCGCCAGCTCACCCACGCGCGTCCGCGCCGTGGGTGTGCCCGGCTCATCTGGAAGGTCCGGCCAGTCTAGGGCGGTAATCATACTTAGGGATAGGGGCCGTTGTCCCCTTGTGCTCTGCGAGCCGGCTCTCAACTAAGGGCGGACTGCACCGCTTCAATAATCTCCGGTGAGTCCGGCTCCACGGTGGGGGCGAAACGGGCCACCACGTCGCCGTCGCGGTTCACCAGAAACTTCTCAAAGTTCCATTTCACCCGTCCCGGCAGAAAACTGGTCTTGAACTTGGTGAGCTCGGCGTAGAGCGGGTGCTGGTTCTTGCCGCGGACGTCGGCTTTGGTGGTAAGCGGGAAGGTCACGCCGAAATTCCGTTCGCAGAATTCAGCGATTTCGGCGTCGGCGGCGGGTTCCTGGCCCGCGAACTGGTTGCAGGGGACACCGAGCACCTGGAAGCCCTGACCGCGGAACTTATTATGCAGCGCTTCGAGTCCGCCATACTGCGGCGTGAATCCGCACTGCGACGCCACGTTCACGATCAGCACCACCTCACCCTCGAAGCGGCCAAAATCGGTGTCCGTGCCGTCGATGAGGGTAAGCGGAATGCTGTACAGGGAAGTCATGGGTTCCTCGCGAAATCGGTCTGAAGTTCGTGTCCGGGGCGGTGTGCCGGAAGTGGTCACGACTGTCATTCGATACCAACGCGTGGAGGTATGGGTTAGTGCCGTCTACGGGCCAGGGGTCAGTGACGGGTCGGTGGTCGCCGAGGGTTCAGCGGTCACGGTGGGCGCGGGCGGTGCAGGTTCCGCAGTGGGCGGGGGCGGCGGAGCCACCGCAGGTGGCGGCGCGGGCGCCACGGCCGGCGGCGGAGGAGGAGGCGCGGGCGCCACGATCGGCGGCGGCGGAGGCGCGG
>NZ_JBVAYX010000023.1:0-55146 GCF_055412825.1 Pseudarthrobacter linnaei | reverse complement strand
CCCTTGCCGCCGCAACCGGGGCGGACGCCGCCTCCCTTGCCGCCGCAACCGGGGCGGCGGCCGCCTCCGCCGGGGGTGGCGCCCGACCCGGCCGTCCGCCTGCCCTGAGCGTGGCCGGGCTGACCGTCCGCTACGGCGGCCGGCCGGACGCCGCCGTCGGGCCCCTGACCTTCACGGCAGCGCCGGGGCGCATCACCGCCCTCGACGGGCCCAGCGGCGCCGGCAAGAGTAGCGTCCTCGGGGTGCTGGCCGGCACCATCGGGACCGGCGGCGGCACGGACCAGGAAACCACCGTCACCGGACGCCTCGAAGGATTCACGGCCGCGGACCTCGCCTGGGTGCCGCAGCATCCCGTGATGGTGGCCCCCACCGTGCTGGAGGAGATCCGGCTGTATCTGGGATCCGCGCCGGGAGTTGCGGCGGACGGTGCCGGCGGCGATCCGGAGCACGCCGCGGCCCTGCGCTGCCTGGCTGCCTGCGCCGCGGAGCACCTGGCCGCGAAGCATCCCGCCGAACTCAGCCCGGGGGAGTTGCGCCGCGTCGCACTGGCCCGCGGCCTGGCGAGGATCGAAGCCGGCGCACGGGTGCTGCTGCTGGATGAGCCCACCGCCCACCTGGACCGGGAATCCGCCACCGCCGTGAGCCGTGCCATCGCCGCGCTCCGCGGAAAGGTCACCGTCCTGCTGGTGGCCCACGACCGGCTGACCCGGGAACTCGCCGACGATCTCGTGGCCGTGGCACCCGGGGCCACGGCGGCGCACGGCGCCGCGACATCCGCCGCCACAGCATCCGCCGCCACAGCGTTTGCCCCCACAGCGTTTGCCGCCACAGCAATTGCCCCCACAGCGTTTGCCCCGGCAGCGCCGGCTGCCGATGCGGCCACCGCCGCCGCAGCCGCACTGCTTGAACCCCGGCTTGAACGCCAGCCGGCCGCCGTCGGACAGCCCGGACCCGGGCAGTCCGGACCCGGGCAGTCCGGACCCCAGCCGTCCGACAAAAAGGATCCCCGCGGGCGGCACTCCGGACCGGCCGGACGCACCCCGCCCGGTGCCACGGCAACCCGGCTCCGCCGGCTGCTCGCACCCGTAGGAGCCAAGTTCGCCGCGGCCGGCGCCGTCGGCACCCTGGCGGCGCTGTTCGCCGTTGCCCTCGCCGGGCTCTCCGGCTGGCTGATCATCCGCGCCAGTGAGCAGCCGCCCATCCTGTACCTGCTTACCGCGATCGTGGGCGTGCGCTTCTTCGGCATCGGCCGGGCCGCGCTGCGCTATCTTGAGCGCCTCCTGCTGCACGACGCCGTCTTTGCGGCCCTGACCCGGCTCCGCGGCCGGCTCTGGGAGTCGCTGAGCCGGCGCGCCCTCTCGCTGCGCCGGCTGCTGCAGGGCGGCAACGTCCTGGGCACCGTGGTGGACGACGTCGACACGGTCCGGGAGCTCCTGCCCCGGGTGGTCCTGCCACCGCTCACCGCCGTGGCCGTCGCCGCTGCAGCCGTCGCCGGCATCGCACTGCTCCTGCCGGCCGCGCTCCCTGCCGTGATTGCCGCCGCGGTGCTGAGCCTCGTGGCGGCCCCCGCCCTGGCGCTGGCAGCGGACCGGATGTCCGCCGGCACCGAGCAGCGGCTGCGCTCCGGGGTCCTCCGCCAGGTGGCGGCCGCACTCGACGCCCGCGCCGAACTCCACGCCAATGGCGTCTCGGCGCCGGTACTCGCGGCCATCGCCCGCGCAGACCGCTCTGCCACGGCAGCCTCCCAGCGCTCGGCGTGGGCCGAAGGGCTCGGCCAGGGCCTGACGGTGCTGGCCTGCGGCACCGCCGCCCTGGCCAGCGCCGTGCTGGCAGCTCCGCTGGCCCTCAGCGGAGCCGTTGAGGCCTCCACCGTTGCTGTTGTGGTGCTGCTCCAGCTCGCGCTCGTCGAGCCCTACGCGGCCATCACGACGGCGGTCCGGCAATATCCGGCGCTGCGGGCCGTGCTGGAGCGCATCGGCGCCGCGGGCGTCCTGGACGACGGCGACACCGACGCGTCCGGCGGCCTGGTCCGGGTCGCCGGCCGGCCCGGAGACAGGCACGGGATCGAGATCCGGGACCTCGCGGCCGCCTGGCCCGGCGGGCCGCCGGTCTTCACCGGGCTCAGCGCCACGGCGGAACCCGGGCGCTGGCTCGCCGTTACCGGGACCTCCGGCTCCGGTAAGTCCACCCTGCTCGCCGTCGTCCTGGGCTTCCTCCCGGCCGCCAGCGGCCAGATCCTGCTGGGCGGGCGTGCCGCCTGGTGCCCGCAGGAGGCGCACCTCTTCGATTCGACCATCCGCGGCAACCTGCTGCTGGGGCTCCCGGAGAGCCGGCGCGGGGGAGAGCCGGAACCGCGGTTGCAGGACGCCCTGGCCGCGGTGGGCCTCGGACCGCTGATCGGGCGGCTGGAGCACGGCCTTGACACCCGGATCGGACCCGGCGGAGCCTTCCTCAGCGGAGGCGAACGCCAGCGCCTCGCCGTCGCCCGAACGCTCCTGACCGGTGCGGACGTGATCCTGCTCGATGAACCCACAGCCCACCTGGATGCGGAGTCCGGCCGGGCGATGCTGGCCGAGCTCCGGCACGGACTGCGGGACCGCACCGTGGTCCTGGTGACCCACAATCCGGACGACATCGCCGCGGACGACAGCCGGCTGGACCTAGACCGGGCGGCGGCAAGGTATGCTGCCGTGTCCCAGGCGCCAACACCGTTGCTGGCGCGGGGGTAGGCCGGCGGCTAGCCTGTTGCCATGAACGGATTCGCCGACCCCCTGGCCAGCCTGGACCCCGGCCTTCAGTGGCGGGCTGCCGGCACCGCGGACCTGGACGACTGGGCGGCACTGATCGCCCGGACCGCCGCCGTCGAACGGCCCGTCTGGTATGAGCGCCGCGCCGACCTGGAACAGGTCCTCGAATCACGGACGAACCCGGCCGCCGCGAACACAGTTCTCGGCTTCGACGCGCGGGGAGCGGCCCGGGCCTATGGCCGGATCACCAAAAACCCGGACGGCGAGAAGGCGATCGGGTACGGCTGCGTCGACCCGGCGTGGCAGGGACACGGAATCGGCACCGGGTTGCTGGGCTGGATGGAGGCGAGGACCCGGCAGCGTTTTGCCGAGGACGCGGTGCAGGGTTCCACCCCCAGGCTTCGGCTCCATATGGAGCAGCAGCACACGCACCAGGCCGCCCTGTTCGGGGATGCCGGCTACCGGATCGTCCGCTACTACAACGAGATGCACCGGCCCCTGGCGGACGGTCTTCCCGAGGCGGTGCTGGGCGAGGGGCTGGAACTCGTGGGCTTCGGGCCGGAGCTGCACGAGCCGGTGCGGCTCGCTCACAACGAGGCGTTCCGGGACCACTGGGGCAGCGAGCCGCGGGACGAGGAGGGCTGGGGCTTCGTGGTGAACGATCCGCTGGCCCGGCCGGACCTGAGCGCCGTCGTCGTGGAGCAGTCCACCGGAAGGGTGGCAGGCTACCAGCTCGCCAGCCATGACGCCGTCAGCGCCGGGGCGCGCGGCTACAAGGAGGGCTACACGGACCTGCTGGGCGTGCGGCGCGAGTTCCGCGGCCGCGGGGTGGCGCAGGCGCTCCTGGCCGACGCGATGCGCCGCTTCGCCGCGGCCGGAATGGACAAGGCCTCGCTCGACGTCGATTCGGAGAACCCCACCGGGGCCCTGGCCCTCTACGCCAAGATGGGCTACGTCGCCGTCAACACGAGCATGGCCTGGGACAAGGAACTGTAGCTACCCGTCCACATCGTGGAGATGGTGGACGACGTCGTGCAGGAAGTACTGCGAGAACGTCAGCACGGTGAACTCCGTGCCGTTGCTGCGGGTGCCCGTGCGGCCCCACTGGTCCTCCGGGACCCGTGCGAACGAAGCGGCTATCTGCTCGCCCTCCGCGGTCAGTTCCGCGCTGACCTCGGCCGGGTCGGCGTTCGCGTAGTCCTTCTCGACTGCGGTCACGTCCTGGTCCCAGTCACCGAACCGGGCGTCCTCCTCGCGGAGCATCAGGTCCAGCCGGTAGTCGAACAGGCTGAAGACGTCCCGGACATGGCAGGCGTACTCCAGCACGGACCACGTGTCCCCGTTCGGGCGTTCGGCCGCGTCCGGACGCCGCAGCGCGGCGCGCCAGCGCGGCAGCATGCTGGCCAGTTGCCCGGGCGCGGTGGCCGGTGTGCACGCCAGGACGTCGAAACCGCACTCCGGACAGGGACGCTCAAGCACCCAGGTCCAGTCCTTGTTGTCCGCGATGATAGGCATGCCTGCAGTCTAAACGCATTTTCCCGGAGCAAACGCGGGGCGCGTGCGCACCGCCAACACAGGCTGACACTGGACTTTTCCGAAAGTAGTGGTTTCTTGGGGGATGGATTAGTCCGAAGCACTTTCAGACCAAAGGGGCGCTCCTGCGATCCAACAAATGCGGGGCTGCGCAGCAAGTGGAACCCAGAGGATATTAGCCTTCGACACCAGGCGTGGGCCAAACATCGACAGAGGTGTGCACCCTTGAGCGGGGAGTGAGATAAAGCACGCCGGGTTCGCCGCAATTAAGGACCCTAAACCATGTCCGACTGCCCGGAAAACCCTTATCAGACGTTCCTGTCTGCAGAGCCCGCCCTTCGGCAAAACAAAGGTGTCATCTGCGCGGCGACGTAAGTCGCCCACGGGAGTCTACTTCTGCAGTCCATGCCGCCGGTGGCACCTCACCTCACCTCACCTCGAAGTCGAAGTCGAAGATTCCCCATTGGGCCCGACACCATTGCTTCGCCTGATTCCGTGCCTGCACCTGCGCAACCCCGGCCGTTCAGCACGAATGGCCGCAAAGGCGGGGGCCTGGTAGCGGCCACCTGTGGTGAATGGGTGAGCGATAGCGGCACGGGTGGCAAGGGTGAGCGGCGGGCGTGGCGGGTTCCCGGGCGTGCCGGAAGACTGTGCGACGGCCATAACCCCGGCGGGCCTAGGCTTCCGCTTCGGTGGCCGGCCGCCAGGACATGCTCGGACCGATCGCGTCGATGGCCTGGGAGAGCGGAATCCCGGACCCGTCGCGGCGGCCGTGTTCCCCGGGCAGGGATCGGGCCACCCCGGCCTGGGAGGACGCCTTCGCGGGGCCGTGGCCGGCCCACGCGAGCAGCAGGCTGTCCTCGCCCTTGAGGAACCGGTGCGCCCGGACCCCGGCGGTCGCGCGTCCCTTGGCTGGGTATTCGCTCAGGGCAGTGACCTTGGCGGCTCCGGGAGCGGTACCCGGGAGCGCCCCTTCCGTGCCGGCGATGGTGACCACGACGGCGTCGGTGTCGGCCGGGCTGGCGGCGCCGAAGAACATCACCTGGTCACCGGCAGCCAGCTTGATGCCGGCCATGCCGCCGGCGGTCCGGCCCTGCGGTCGGACCGCCGAGGAAGGGAAGCGCAGCAGCTGCGACTGCCGCGTTACGAAGACGAGGTCGACGTCGTCCGAACCCGCGGGGGCGACACCCACTACGGTGTCCTTGTCCTTGAGCGCGATGGCTTCCCAGTCCTCGCGGTTCAGCGGGTAGTCGGGCTGGACCCGCTTGACCACACCCTGGGCCGTGCCGATCGCCAGGACCTCATCCAGCGGCGCGAACGCCACCAGCGATTCGCCCTTGAGCAGGGTGATGAAGTCCTTGGCCGGCACACCGCCGGCCATGTTCGGGGTGCCCTGGGTCGGCGGCAGCACGGGCATGTCCATCACCTGAAGCCGGAGCATGCGGCCCTGCGAGGTGACGGCGGCAATCTCGCCCCGGGCTGAGGTCTTCATCACGGAGGTGAACACATCGTGCCGGGTCCGCGGGCCGGACTCGGCGAGGCTGTCCTGGTTGGCGGTGCGCGCGATCTGGCCGGAGGCGGTCAGGATCGCCCAGCAGGGATCGTCTGCGATTTCCAGGGCCAGCGGATTGGCCTTGCCCTTGGCTCCGGGCGCGGCGGCCAGGGCGGCGGCGACGGTGGGGGAGACGGCCTCGGATTCGAGCAGCACGGTCCGGCGCGGCGTGCCGTATTTCTCGGCGATCTCGGCCAGCTCGGAAGACACCAGGGCACGGAGCCGCTCGCTGGAGCCGAGGATGGCTTCGAGTTCGGCGATCTCCCGGCGCAGTTCCTCCTGCTCCTTCTCGAGTTCGATCCGCGAGTACTTGGTCAGCTGCCGGAGCCTGAGCTCCAGGATGTAGTTGGCCTGAATCTCGGAGAGGTCGTAGATGGACATCAGCCGGGTCCTGGCCGCGGCCGGCTCGTCCGAGGAACGGATGATCTGGATGACCTCGTCGATGTCCACGATTGCGATGAGGAGGCCCTCGACCAGGTGCAGGCGGTCCTTCTTTTTGCCGAGGCGGAAGGCGGTGCGCCGGCGCACCACGGTGATGCGGTGCTCCACATAGACGGTCAGCAGCTGCAGCAGCCCGAGGGTCTGCGGCTGCCCGTCGACGAGGGTGACGTTGTTGATGCCGAAGGAATCCTCCATCGGCGAGTAGCGGAACAGCTGCTGCAGCACGGCGTTCGGGTTGAAGCCGTTCTTCAGTTCGATCACGAGGCGCAGGCCGTGCTTGCGGTCCGTGAGGTCCACGATGTCGCTGATGCCGGCGAGCTTTTTGCCGTTGACGGCGTCCTTGATCTTCTCGATCACCTTTTCCGGCCCCACCATGTACGGCAGTTCCGTAACGACCAGCCCGGTGCGGCGGGCCGAAAGCTGTTCGACCTCGACCTTGGCGCGGGTCTTGAAGGAGCCGCGGCCGGTGGCGTAGGCGTCGCGGATGCCGTCCAGGCCCACGATCCGGCCGCCGGTGGGCAGGTCCGGGCCGGGGACGAACCTCATGATGTCCTCGAGGGTGGCGTCCGGGTGTTCGATCAGGTGCCGGGCCGCGGCGATCACTTCCACCAAATTGTGCGGGGCCATGTTTGTGGCCATGCCGACGGCGATGCCGGTGGCGCCGTTGACCAGCAGGTTCGGGAACGCCGCCGGAAGTACGTCCGGCTGGGTCAACTGGTTGTCGTAGTTGGGGACGAAGTCGACGACGTCCTCGTCGAGGTGGTCCGTCAGGGTCAGGGCCGCGGCCGCGAGGCGGGCCTCGGTGTACCGCGGGGCGGCCGGGCCGTCGTCGAGCGAGCCGAAGTTGCCGTGGCCGTCGATGAGCGGCAGCCGCAGCGAGAAGTCCTGCGCCATGCGCACCATCGCGTCGTAGATCGCGGTGTCGCCGTGCGGGTGCAACTTGCCCATGACCTCGCCCACCACACGGGCGCTCTTGACGTGGCCGCGGTCGGGCCGCAGGCCCATCTCGCTCATCATGTACAGGATGCGCCGCTGCACGGGTTTCAGGCCGTCCCGGGCATCCGGAAGTGCCCGCGAGTAGATCACCGAATAGGCGTACTCAAGGAACGAGCCTTCCATTTCGGAGGTGACGTCGATATCGACGATGTTTTCTACGAAATCCTGGCTGGCTTCCCCTGCCGGGGACGGGGTTTGGCGGCGGGCCATGAGGCTGGTGGGTCCTTCTGAGCGTTGCAGAACGAAAGCTGCGTAGGTTTATGACTAGGCTAAGCCTATGGTGGATCAGCCCGAGGACGGCGTATATCCGGAGTATTGGGAAGCAGATGTTGTGCTGCGCGACGGCGGGACGGCCCATCTGCGCCCGATCCACCCGTCCGACGCGGACGCGGTGCAGGCCTTTCATGTGGGGCAGTCGCAGAAGTCCATCTACATGCGGTTCTTCGCATTCAAGTCCAAACTCTCCGCCAAGGAACTCAAACGGTTCACGGAGGTGGACTACAAGGACCGGGTGGCCCTCGTGATCACCATCGGCGGCGTCATCATGGGCATCGGCCGCTACGACCGGCTGGACGACCCCGAGGAAGCCGAAGTCGCGTTCAACATCTCCGACGCGCACCAGGGCCGGGGCATCGGGTCCATCCTGCTTGAACACCTCGCCGCCGCCGCCCGCGAAAACGGGATCCGGAAATTCAGTGCCGAGGTGCTCCCGGAAAACCGCAAGATGCTCATGGTGTTCTCCGACGCCGGCTACGACGTCAAACGCCACTTCGACGACGGTGTGGTCAGCCTCGAATTCAACATCGACCCCACGGACAAGTCCCGTGCCGTGATGGAATCCCGGGAGCACCGCGCCGAGGCCCGCAGCATCCAGGAACTGCTCGCCCCGTCCTCCGTCGCCGTCATCGGGGCCAGCCGGAAATGGGGCACCGTGGGCTACCAGCTGCTGGAACACATCATTGAGGGCGGTTTCACCGGCCCGGTCTACGCGATCAACCCGGAAGCCTTCGAACTCGCCGGCATGCTTTCCTTCTCCAGGCTCTCCGAAGTGCCCGGGCCGGTCAAGCTCGCGATCATCGCCGTCCCGTACGCCGAGGTCCCCAAGGTGGTGGAGGAATGCGGCGCCGCCGGGGTCAAGGGGATCGTGGTGGCCACCGCCGGGTACGCGGACGACGGCGAACGCGGCCTCATCCGCCAGCGCGAACTCGTCCGGCAGGCCCGCGCCAACGGCATGCGCGTGATCGGCCCGGCCTCGCTGGGCATCATGAACACGAACCCCGCCGTGTCCCTGAACGCCTCGATGGCGCCCACGCTGGGCCGCCGCGGCGGCCTGGGGCTGTTCAGCCAGTCAGCAGCGATCGGCGTCTCGCTCTACGCGGCCTCCAGCCGGCGCCGCGTCGGGATCTCCACCTTCCTCTCGGCCGGGAACCGCGCCGACGTCTCCGGCAACGACATGATGCAGTACTGGGAGGACGACGCCGACACCACCGCCGTCGGGCTCTACCTCGAATCGATCGGCAACCCGCGCAAGTTTTCCCGCCTTGCCCGGCGCCTCGCCAGGACCAAACCGGTCATCGTGGCGAAGTCCGGCGCGATGGGCCTCGGGCTGCCTCCCGGCCACGCCGTCCGCACCACCCAGGCCCCGCCGGAGGCACTCGACGCGATGATGCGTCAGGCCGGGGTGATCCAAGTCGAGACCGTCGAACAGCTCATGGACGTCGCCCAGATCGTCTCTAGCCAGCCCCTGCCGAAGGGCCAGGGGATCGCTGTCTTCAGCAACTCCATGGCGCTCGGCAAGGTCGTCGCGGATAGCGCGGTGGCACATGGACTCGGTGTGGTGCGGATTGTCACCGACGTCGACCTGGACGCCGGGATGTCCGTGGCGCTGCCCGCGCTGCGGCGCAGCCTGCAGGAAGTCCTCACCGCGGACACTGTCCACGCCGTGGTGGTCGCGCTGCTGCCGGCCCACGGCCTTACCGTCGAGAAGATCGCCGGAGTGCTCGCCGAATGTTCGGTGGCGGCCGGCAAACCCGTGGTGGCGGCGTTCAGCGGGCTGCTGGACCCGTCCATCTACGTCGAAGGAATGGTCGGCGACGAGGAAGGGCCGACGGTTGTTCCCTGTTACTCCAACCCCGGCGCGGCAGTGGCTGCGCTGGGATCCGTGGTCCGCTACGCCCAGTGGCTGGACCGGGACCAGGGCCTGTTTGTGGAGCCCGAGGGCTGCGACCCGGAGGGCACCCACGAGGAGCTGGAGCGGCTGCTGGACCCGGTGGGCGGCGAGCAGCTGGTCCGGCTGGACGCCGAGACGGCCGCGGGCCTGCTGGCCCGCTACGGCATCCGGGTGGTCCCGTCGGTCGGCTTTGACACCGCCGACGAGGCCGTCGCCGCCGCGGACCGGCTGGGCTGGCCGGTGGCGCTGAAGACCACCGACCCCGCCCTGCGGCACCGGCTGGACCTCGGCGGGGTGCGCCTGGATATCCAGGATGCGGAGTCGCTGCGGCGGAATGTGCTGGAAATGCGCAAGTCTCTGGAACGCTACGGCTCGCCGTCGCTGGAAGTTCAGACCATGGCCCCGGTGGGGCAGGCCTGCACCTTCCGTGCCATCGAGGATCCGCTGCTGGGCCCGGTGGTGTCCTTCGGCCTGGCCGGTGACGCCGTTAACCTGCTGGACGACTGGGCCCACCGGGTGCCGCCGCTCTCCGGCTCGGACCTGCATGACTTCATCCGGGCGCCCCGGGCCTCGCGGAAGCTCTTCGGCTACCAGGGCCTGCCGGCGGTGGACGCCCGGGTCCTGGAGGACCTTGCCGCCCGGCTGACCAGGCTCAAGGACGACCATCCGGAAATCGCCATCATCGACTTCAACCCCGTGCTCGCCGGGCCGGAGGGGGCGTCGATCCTCGCGGTCGACGTCCGGATCGCCAACGCCGCCCAGCGCACCGACAGCGCCCGCCGCGCCATGCGCAGCTGACGCCCGGACGTGCGGCGGGGCGGGGCGGCTCCGCTGCGGGGCAGGTACGGGGCGGCCGCAGCCCGGCGGCGGGAGGCTGCAACCCGGCGGCGGGAGAGCCTCCCGACGGCAATGGTTAGCATGTCCCCAGCCGATCTGTGAAAATGGAGACCATGAGCTTTCAGTCTCCGACACCCAAGCCCCAGGCGACCGTCTCCGGACGCCCGGGCGGCGCGAACCACCACGGCCTGCATGACCACAGCGCGCAGGGTCAAAGCCTGGAAGGTGCCCTCCAGCAGGCCGGCTTCTACCCCCGGCTCGTGGCCGACGTCGTCGCCGACGCCCTCGACGGGCGCGACTGCGTGGCCCACCTGGTGCACCTGGAGACACACTTCGACCGCGCCGAGGTCCGCCGTCACATCACGGTGCTGGTCCTGACCGAGGACATGCTGGTCATCACCCACGTGGACGACCAGCAGCTTGACGAGGCGGGGGAGCAGACCGTCGCGCAGGTCTCCACGGAATCCGTGCCCGTGACACAGATCCGCTCCGTGGTGCTCAGCTACGTGTTCGCCCAGCCCCAGGACTACAAGTCCTCGGATCCGGTCCGCGAACTGACACTGTCCATCGCCTGGTCCGGCGGCCAGCGCCTCGACATGGGTCCGGCCAGCTGCGGTGACCCGCAGTGCGAGGCAGACCACGGCTACAGCGGCACCATCGCGCAGGAGGACATCGTCATCCGGATCAGCGCCGAAGCCGACGGGCTGCAGGCTGTCCAGGACGCCAAGCTGTTCGCCCGTGCCCTCCGTGCCGTCAACACCGGTTCCACCGCGCCCGTGCCGCACACCGGCCCCGGACTGCCGCCGCGCCCGCGGATGGGTGTTTTCGGAAGCCGCGCCAGCCGCGGCCACCAGCGCTGAGATGACACCGGTCCGCATGCCTGAGCCGCTGTCCACCGCCCAGACTCTCCCGCAGAGCCTGCCCGCAGGCCCGGCCTTCGGCGAACGCTCGATCGCCGAGGTGCTTACGAGCGCCGCGGCGAGTGTGGGTGTTCCCGGCTTCGAAAACCACCTGAACCTGCCCGCGGCCAAACGCATCTGCGTCGTGCTGGCCGACGGGCTGGGCCGTAACCTGCTCAAGCAGAAGTCGGCGCACACGCCGTTCCTGCGCGCCGTGATGCAGTCCGGCCAGGGGCAGGTGCCGGTCTCCCTGGATTCGGCGTTTCCGTCCACCACGGCAGCGTCCCTGGCCAGCTTCGGCACCGGACTCGCGGCCGGGCAGCACGGCATGGTGGGCTACGACGTGCTGGATCCGGACCAGGACCGGGTGGTCAACATGCTGGGCGGCTGGGACGCCGGCGTCGATCCGGAGCAGTGGCAGCCGTTCCCCACCGTCTTCCAGCGGGCCGCGGAGCACGTGGATGTCACCACCGTCAGCCTCCCGCAGTTCAGCGATTCGGCCATGACCCGGGCCGCGCTCCGGGGCGGCCGTTACGTCACGGCGACTACCTCGCATGCCAGGACCGCGGCCGCCGCCGAGACGATGGCCGGGTCCGGAGGGTCGCTGATGTACTTCTACGTCAACGAACTGGACAAGGCCGGACACCGCCACGGCTGCCAGTCGCCGCAGTGGGAACACCAGCTCGAGGAACTCGACGCGACGGTGAAACGGCTCAGCGCGACCCTGCCGGCAGGCACCACCATCCTGCTCACAGCAGACCACGGCATGCTGGACGTGCCGGAATCCCAACGGATCGACTACGCGGCCGACCCTGCCCTCGTGGCGGGTGTCCGCCATACCGCGGGCGAACCGCGAATGGTCCACCTTTATCTGGAGCAGTCGGAAGGCGAGTCCGGCCGGGTAGGGCTGCTGGAAGCCTGGCGGGCACGGTTCGGCGACCGTATCTGGGCCTTCACCCGGGAGGACGCCATCGCAGCGGGTCTCTTTGGTGCGGTCCGGGCCGAGGTCGTCCCTCGGATCGGCGACGTGATGATCGCGGCCAGGGATCCCCTGGCCTTCTATGACACCCGCCGGGTCCGGCCCACAGCTCTTGAAGTGGTGGGCCAGCACGGTTCGCTGACAAGAGCCGAACGCGAAGTCCCGCTGTTGTGTTTCCAGGCCGACGGAAAAAGGGCCCCCCGCGCCTGAATGCGCGTGGAGGCCCTGAAGCGCGTCGCCGCGCCGTGAATCCGTGCTGACTGCTAGTCCCCGCGGGCTCCGAAGACGATGTCATCCCAGCTTGGAATGCTGGAGCGCTTCGGCTTCGCCGGCTGGCGTTCGGGCTGCTCCGCGTCGCGGTCATCCCGGGCGCCGGCGGGGTCACGCTGCTGGCGCCGCGAGGTTCCGCCGCCCAGCAGTTCGTCCAGCCCCGGGCTGGAGGTGGGTCCCTGCTGGCCGGCGGGCCGCAGCTGCGAGGACGAGATGGTGATTTCCCGGGTGTCGGTGCTGACGCCGTCATGCAGTTTCAGGGCGTCGTCCGGTGCATCCTCCTGGCGGGGGGCCAGGCTGAGCCTTGACATGATCGAGGGCCTGCCGTCGCGGCGGCGTTCCCAGGGACCGGCGGCCGGCCGGGGTTCCGTGTCCGCTGCGTCCGGTATTTCCGGCCCGCCCGTTCCAGTTACGGCCGGTTCCGGCTCGGCCGGTGGCTCGGGCAGGACTTCGGAGGGCCTCGGGTGGGCCGCGGGAACACTGTTGGTCAGCAGCGTCGCGAGGGCGTCGTCGGCGTCCTCGTCCACTCCGAGGCGCTGCCCGCGGCGGGAGCGGAGCATGTCGAGCAGCCCGTCGGATTCCTGTTCCTGCTGCAGCTGGAGCTGCTGGACCACCTGGAGCTGGGCGGTGGCCGTGCGGGCGGCAGCGTCGGCGTCGGTTTCAAAATCAAAGGGCCGGTCCGAGACGGCAGTGAGCCGGCGTGCCGGAACGGGACCGTCGAGGGGCTCGAGTTCGCTGAGCTGCTGGGCCCAGCGGTTGGCGTTCTGCAGGGATTTGCGGGCCGGGCTGAAGGTCCACATGGCCGGTGGTTCCTCGCCGATGCCCGCCGGGCCGCCGGGCTTCGCCTCGAAGCGGGCCACCACGTTCCAGCTCCCGTCCGGGCGCCGCCACGAGTCCCACTCCACGGTGGCGGCATCAATGCCGTGCGCGCTGAGCCGGTGGTCCACCATCTCGCCGAGCGAGGCCGGCTGGTCACCGAATACGGAGCGGTACACGTCGTGGCCGGGGGCGGGGGCGGCGACCTCCACCTTGCGGGCCTGCCGGGCGACGTGCTCGCGCTCGGCGAGTACCGGACCCTCGTAGCGCTGGACCTTCGCGAGTGGAATCCCGGAGAGCTCCGCCACCTCCGCCGCCGTCGAGCCGCTGCGGATCCGCGCCTGGATATCGCGCGGAGACATGGCAATGGGCGCCGCGACCGCACCGGAGGCAGCCTTGGCTGTCGTCCGGCTGGCTGCCACCCGAAGTGCTTCATCGATTGGCAGCTGGAACATCTCGCCGCCGGCGCCGCTCAACAGGAGATGCTTCCCGTCGTCGTGGACGCCTACAAGCCGTAGATCCTGCATACAAATCCTCCACCCTGGCATTAATAACAATCGAAACTCTGCCACTGATGCGGCCGAATTCCGGTGAGGACGGAGGGCGCGCCGTCAATTTCCGCGAATTTCAGCCACTTTTTGGCCGCCCGGCGGGTCGGGCGCCCTCCGGGTCCGGGATGCCGCAGCCCGGGGGCCCTGGCCCGGACCAGACGACTCTGGCTTTCAACGGGCACTTAAGCAAAAATGACGCGACATCGGGCACAAAAACCGCGTGCCCGGCGTTGACATCGGAGAACCGATCCGGGGGCCCAGGGCTACCGCCCTTGGGGAACCTTCGGGCCTGGCGAACCAACCGAGCGACTGCGGAGTGTGAGCAACAAATAATGGCGACAGACTACGATGCGCCACGCAAGACTGAGGAGGACCTCAGCGAGGACTCCCTCGAGGCGTTGAAAGCGCGGCGTGCGGAAAAGCCTTCCGCAGTGGTCGATGTAGACGAAGCGGACCTTGCGGAAGGCTACGAACTGCCCGGCGCGGACTTGTCCGGGGAGGAATTGCTGGTCCGGGTGATGCCGGCCCAGGCCGACGAATTCACCTGTGCCTCCTGTTTCCTCGTCCGCCACCGTTCGCAGGTTGCCCGCGAAAAGGACGGCCTCAAGTACTGCAAGGACTGCGAGGGCTAGGAGTTCAGCACGGCGATCAGTTTGTCGGGGTGCCGGGTGGACGTGAGCCAGTAAGGGGTGCGGTCCGAGGGATCTGTGATTTCAATCCGGACCACCGGATCGATCCAGCCGCGGATGCACATGAACGCAAGGCCGTTGAGCCGGGTTCCGCGTTCCGCCGTCGCCTCCGTGCCCCGGAACGCGGACGCGGCGCCTACGAAGCGGCGTTCGATTGCGGCCCGGCCAACGCGCAGGGTGGAGCCGGTGACCGTAATGGAGGGGGTCGAGAGGACCAGCAGCACGGTGATGATCGTGAACAGGACGACGGCGGCGGTAAGCCCGGCGGTCATGCTGATGGGGGCAAACACCAGGATCCCGGCGCCCGACAGTCCCGCAGACATCAGCCAGATCCAGAAGTTCGGCCAGAGCTTCTCGCTGAACATAACGGCGGTGTCGCTGGGGGTCTTGGGGGCAGGCACGGCTGCACTGGATTCGGGCATAAGCCCAGCTTTCCACTTTTCCCGGGCTATTTCACCTCGGCGGCAGAAGCGGGGGGTTGGGTTCCGCGCCTGCCGGCCGCGGCTAGGCCTATCTTCCCGGCGGGCGTTAGAGTGAGGAACTGTGACTAAAGAAACGACTGCACTGGGCGCCGCCGAAATGGCAGCACCGGAAGAACATCCAGAAAAACAGCCAGCGGCAGGGTTCGGGACCCCCACCCTGACGGTGCAGCTGAAGATGCTCGACGACGGCCTGGAGCCGCCGTCGTATGCGCACCCGGGCGACGCCGGAGCGGACCTCCGCGCCCGCGAGGACGTGGTGCTGGAACCGGGGGAGCGCCGGCTGGTGTCCACCGGTGTGGCCATTGCCCTCCCCGACGGCTTCGTGGCCCTGATCCACCCGCGGTCAGGGCTCGCGACCAAGCACGGACTGACAGTCGTGAACGCCCCGGGCACCGTCGACGCCGGCTACCGCGGAGAAATTTCGGTGACGCTGCTCAATACTGACCGCGACCACGCGATTGAACTCAAGCGCGGCGATAGAATTGCACAAATGGTTATTCAGCGCGTGGAGTACGCCACGTTCCTGCCGGTCCAGGACCTCAGCGGCTCGGTCCGCGGCGGCGGAGGCTTCGGATCCACCGGCGGCTTCGGCGCGCCGGTCTGACCCAAAGCCGGCCAGACCGCAGTATTGCAGTGACTTATGAGCGGGACCCATTGGCAGGACGCACCAGCCGGCCGCTGTCTCTGCCCTGAGTGCAGAATCAGACAGCCGGCGCCGTGCGGACGTGGGGCGACGCCGGCGGCACGGAATCACAACTAAGGAGACAACCCCATGGTTTTTGGGCGTGGCAGGAAAGCCAAGCAGGAACAGCTGACAGATTCCGGGGAAACCCAGGAGGCTGTCACTGACGCCTCCGCCGACGACTCCGCCGGGACGTCCGCCGGGACGTCTGCTAGAGGCCGCGGCGCCACAGGTCCTTTCGACGTGTCTGAAATCGAGGACCAGGACGGCTACGTCGACCTCGGGGCGCTCCTGATTGCTCCCGCCGAAGGCCTGCAGCTCCGGCTCGAGGTCGAGGAAGCGACCCAGCGGGTCGTCGCCGTCACCATGGACCTGAACGGCTCCAGCCTCCAGCTCCAGGCCTTCGCGGCTCCCCGCTCCGAGGGCCTGTGGGAGGAAATCCGCGAGCAGATCGGCCAGTCGGTGGGCAGCCAGGGCGGCCAGGTCGAGGAGGTCCAGGGCGGGTTCGGCAGCGAACTGCTCGCCAAGCTCCCCGCCAGCGGCGCCGACGGAAGCCACGGCTACCGCGTGGCCCGCTTCATCGGCGTCGACGGTCCGCGCTGGTTCCTCCGCGGCGTCTTCGGCGGCGAGGCCGCGGTGGACCGCGACGCCGCCGCAGGCCTCGAGGGGCTGTTCCGGCAGATCGTGGTGGTACGCGGTGAGAACCCCATGCCGCCGCGCGACCTGCTGCAGCTCCGCCTGCCGAAGGAAAACGCCGTGCCCGCACCGCAGTCCGCCCCGGACCTCGGGCAGCCGGAACGTGGACCGGAGACTACCCAGATTGGCTGACGCCCCCCGCCAGGACCCGGCCTCCTCCATCTCCGTGAGGGGGTTGCCGGACCGTGGCCGCGTGCTGTGCCAGGGGTACATCGAGTCGGTCACCTACGCACCGGCGAGCAACGTGGCCGCCTTCACTGCGGTCGTCGTCGACCACGATGCGCCCAAAACCCGCGGCGCCAAAGCGGTCCCCGGAGGGTCCGCTGCAGCCGCCCAGCCCGCCGCCCAGCCTGCCGCCCAGCCTGCCGCCGGGCCGCGGCGGCAGCGGCCCGCCGTCCCGAAGGACCGGCTCCGGGTTGTCTGGCTCGGGCGGCGCCGGATCTCCGGGATCGACGCCGGCACCGAACTCCGGCTGCAGGGCATGGTCACCGTGCGCGACGGCCTGCCGACCATGTTCAATCCCCGCTACGAAATAGTCGCCCGCCAGGAGGAACAATGACCGTGCCCGAGAAGCCCGAGCCCGTTGTCCAGCCCGGCGCAGCCCGGCCGGGACCAGTCCAGCCCGGCGCAGCCCGGCCGGGACCAGTCCAGCCCGGCGCAGCCCAGCCGGGACCAGTCCAGCCCGGCGCAGCCCAGCCGGGACCAGCCCAGCCCGGCGCAGCCCGGCCGGGACCAGTCCAGCCCGGCGCAGCCCGGCCGGGACCAGTCCAGCCCGGCGCAGCCCAGCCGGGACCGGTCCGGGAACCCGCAGCGGCCCAGCCGACCGTGGCGCAGCTCGCCGAGGGCTACGCGGCCAAGGCCGGACTGCACCGTTCCGGCAACGGCAACATCGACGTGCTCAAGAGCGCCGGCGGGGCCCAGGGCATTGCCGAAAGCATCCTCCCGGGCCTGGTCTTCCTGGTCGCCTTCACGATCACGCGTGAGCTGCCCCTGGCGCTGATCGCGGCGCTGACCGTGGCCGCGGCCTTCACCCTCGTCCGGCTGGGCCAGCGCAAACCGCTGACGCAGGCACTGGCGGGGATTGTCGGCGTCGGGATCTCCGCGTGGCTGGCCAACAGCACGGGCAAGGCCGAGGACTTCTACGTCCCGGGGTTCTTCACCAACTTCGCCTACATCGTGGCGATGACCATCTCGATTGCCGTGCGCTGGCCCTTTGCCGGGCTGATCTTCGGGTTCATCCGGAACGAGGGCCTGGACTGGCGCAAGGAACCGGCGCGGGTCACGGCCTACCAGATCGGTACCTGGGTGATCATCGCGGTGCTGGCCCTGCGGCTGCTGGTCCAGGTTCCGCTGTACTTCATGGGCGAGTCCGGCTTCGCGGCCCTCGCCACGACGCGGCTGCTGATGGGCCCACCGCTGTACATCCTGGGCATCTGGGTCGCCTGGCTGCTGACCCGGCCGACCCCAACCGCCACACCAGCGGCCTAGCCGCCGGTTGAGCTATCAGTAAACGCCGTTTTCAGCGTGCAGAACCTCCCGGACTGATGGCGCAACCGGGCTAGCCGTCGAAGCCGTCGTTTTCCGGCAGCGGGTTCTCGTTCCCGTGCGGAGCTGAGGTGGTGACGGGGTGCTGCCCGGTGACCTGCCCGTCCTCATCCTGCGACTCCGGCGAGAGCAGGGCACGCAGCTCATCCTCGGCCGCGATCGTGGTCACGAAGAACAGCTCGTCCCCGCCGTCAATCACGTCATCACGGCTCGGCGTGATCGGCGCCTGGTCCCGCAGGATCGCCACCAGGGTCGAATCCTCCGGCCACTCGATGTCGCCCACTGTCAGGCCAACCACATGCGAATCGTGGGGGACCGTGAACTCCACCAGCGATGACACACCAGTCTGCAGGGTCAGCAGGCGGACGAGGTCGCCGATCTCCACGGCCTCCTCGACCAGGGCGGTCATCAGCTGCGGGGTATTGACCGCGACGTCGACGCCCCAGGAGTCGTCGAACATCCAGTCATTTTTGGGGTTGTTGACCCGGCCCACAGTCCGTCCGACGCCGAACTCGGTCTTCGCCAGCAGCGAGACCACCAGGTTGACCTTGTCGTCACCGGTCGCGGAGACCACGACGTCGGCGTCCTCAAGTTTCGCGTCCTGGAGTGTGCTCAGCTCGCAGGCGTCGCCGACCAGCCAGTGTGCGCCGCGCAGGCCGCTGCGCCCGATCACCTCTGGTTTCAGGTCGATCAGCAGGATCTCGTGTTTGTGGGCCAGCAGTTCGCGTGCGATCGAGGAACCGACGCTTCCCGCCCCGACAATGACGACTTTCACTTAAAACTCCTTGGCGGGGGACTTGGCAAGAATGTGGGCGACTTCGGTGCTGCGGTCCACACCCAGCATGGCGTGCACGGTGTCGCCATCCTGGTAGAGGGTGGCGGCGGCGGGCAGCATGCCCTCGCCGAACCGGGTCAGGTAGGCGACGCGGATCCCGGCGGCCTTCTCGATCGCGGTGACCGGGTGGCCGATCCAGTCAGGGTTCAGATCCACCTCGGCGAGCACAAGCCGGCCGGAGGGGTCCCGGAAGTCGCCGGCGAGGTGCTGTTCGGGCAGGATCCGGCGGAGCACCTGGTCCGCGCTCCAGCGCACGGCGGCGACCGTGGGGATGCCAAGGCGCTGGTAGATCTCGGCGCGGCCCGGGTCGTAGATCCTGGCGACCACATGGGGGACATGGAAGGTCTCGCGGGCCACTCGGGTGGCCAGGATGTTGGAGTTGTCGCCGCTCGAGACGGCGGCGAAGGCATAGGCATCCGCGACGCCGGCCTGCTTGAGGGTCTCCCGGTCAAAGCCGACGCCCGTCACCTTGCGGCCGGTGAAGCCCGTGCGGAGCCGCCGGAAGGCGCGGTCGTCCTGATCGATGATGGCCACGGAATGGCCCGCGTCCTCGAGTGTGTGCGCGAGGGTTGCCCCCACGCGGCCACAACCCATAATCACGAAGTGCGCCAACCGTGCCTCCTGTTGCTCCTGTACTGCTGCTGGGTAAAACTCTACCGGCCACCGCGGCCCGGGCAGCCAGCCCCGCGGGCGCGGCAGCGACCCGCCCGGCAGCGGACCGGGCGCAGGCCCGACAGCAGGCTCTGGTGCCCGCCATGCTGCCCGGCGGGAGCCGCCCGGACGGCGGGGATCGTCGCCGTCATGACATCGCGTCCGAATCGGACTAGCTTTGTGTGGTGCCGACAATATTCAATGCCGTGAAGCGGGTGCTGGTAGGCAGGCCGTTCCGGAACGACAACCTGGCTCACACCCTGCTTCCGAAGCGGATCGCCCTGCCCGTTTTCGCCTCCGACGCGCTGTCCTCCGTGGCGTACGCGCCGGACGAAATCCTCCTGACGCTGGCGCTGGCCGGCGTCAGCGCCGTGGCGTTCTCGCCCTGGGTGGGTCTGGCCGTCATGGTGGTGCTGCTGACCGTCGTCGCCTCCTACCGCCAGAACGTCCATGCCTACCCCTCCGGCGGCGGCGATTACGAGATCGCCAACGAGAACCTTGGCAAATATGCGGGGCTCACCGTCGCCTCCGCGCTGCTGGTCGATTACGTGCTGACCGTCGCCGTGTCGATGTCCTCCGCCGCAACGTACCTGACCACCGCGGTGCCTTCCCTGCATGGCCAGCAGGCCACCATCGCGACGATCGGGGTCGTGGTCCTGTCCCTCGTGAACCTGCGCGGCATCAAGGAAGCCGGCACCGTGTTCGCCCTGCCGACCTACATCTTCATGGCCTCCATCCTCGGCATGACCGCCATCGGCGTCTTCCAGGCCGCCACCGGGCAGCTGGGCGAGGCGCCCTCGGCGGCGTTCACGATTGTTCCCGCGCCGGGCTTCGACGAGGGCCTGGTCGGCCTCGCCGGCGCGTTCCTGCTGCTCCGGGCCTTCTCCTCCGGTGCCGCAGCGCTGACCGGCATTGAGGCGATCAGCAACGGTGTGCCGAACTTCCAGAAGCCGAAGAGCAAAAACGCGGCCACCACCCTGCTCCTGCTCGGCGTGATAGCCGCTTCCATGCTTGCCGGGATCATCTACCTTGCAAACGCCACCAAGGTGCACATCGTGCTGGACCCGGCGACCGAGTTCCTGCTGAACGGCGAGCTGCTGCCCGAGGACTATATCCAGAGTCCTGCGATCAGCCAGATCGCCCAGACGATCTTCGGCGCCGCGACCATCCCCTTCTTCATCGTGGTCGCCGCGACCGGCGTAATCCTCGTCTTCGCCTCCAACACGGCCTTCAACGGTTTCCCGGTGCTCGGCTCGATCCTGGCCCAGGACGGTTACCTGCCCCGCCAGCTGCGCACCCGCGGGGACCGGCTGGCCTTTAGCAACGGCGTCCTGGCGCTGGCCGCCGGCGCCCTGGTGCTGATCATCGCCTTCAATGCGGACGTCACCAAGCTCATCCAGCTCTACATCGTGGGCGTCTTCATCTCCTTCACCATCAGCCAGCTTGGGATGGTCCGGCACTGGGGCCGGGCGCTTAAACTCGCCAAGGACCCCGCGGTGAAGCGGCGGATGCTCAAGTCGCGCACCATCAACGGCATCGGCTTCGGCATGACCGCCACGGTCCTGCTGATCGTCCTGATCACCAAGTTTCAGCAGGGTGCCTGGATCGCGCTGCTGGCCATGTTCGTGCTGTTCCTGATCATGTGGAGCATCCGGGCGCACTACGACAACGTGGCCAAGGAACTCGCCGTGGACGAGGACTCCTCGCCGCGGGCCCTGCCCACCCGGGTGCACGCGGTGCTGCTCGTCTCGCATGTCCGCAAACCCGTGCTGCGGGCCCTGGCCTACGCCCGCGCATCGCGGCCCTCCCGGCTGGATGCCGTCACCGTGGACATCAGCAGCGAGGAGACAGAGCAGACCATCGCGGACTGGGAGAAGCTGGAAATCCCGGTACCGTTGACGGTGCTGGCCAGTCCGTTCCGCGAAACGGTGACGCCCATCATGGAGTACATCAAGAACATGCGGCGCGATTCGCCCCGCGACCTTATCGTCGTCTACATCCCCGAGTACGTCGTGGGTAAGTGGTGGGAGCAACTGGTGCACAACCAGACCGCACTGCGCATTAAGGCCCGGCTGCACTTCGAGCCGGGCGTCATGGTGGCCAGTGTGCCGTGGCAGCTGAAATCATCCGAAGAAGCGAAGAGACTGCAGGACATCCAATGAGCCCCGACACCCAGACGCAACCCCACACCGAACTGATCGTCGACATCGGGCCGGTCGCCCACGGCGGGCACTGCGTGGCCCGGCATGAGGGGCGTGTGGTCTTCGTCCGCCACGGCATCCCCGGCGAGAAGGTCCGGGTCCGGCTCACGGAGTCCGGCCCGGACGCCAAGTTCTGGCGCGGCGACGTCGTGGAGGTGCTGGAGTCTTCCCCCGACCGGGTGGAGCACTTCTGGGACCTGGCCGATTCCGTGCGCTCCTGGTCGCACCGCCACCCGCCCGTGGGAGGCGCCGAACTGGGCCACATCTCCCTGGGGCGCCAGCGCAGCCTCAAGGCCGAGGTGCTGGCTGAACAGCTGCGCCGCCTCGCCGGCGTGGATCTCACGCATGTGGGGGAGGGAGTGACGGTGGAGGCCGTGGGGGAAGCCGGAACCGAAGCGAGGACCGGCCTCGCCTGGCGCACCCGCGCCGGCTTCGCCGTGACCCCAGCCGGAAAGCTCGGCATGCACGCGCACCGCTCCGACCAGGTCCTTCCGGTCCGGGAGATGCCCCTGGCCTCGGACGCCATCAACGCCCTCCGGCTCTGGGACATCGACCTGCAGGGCATCGACCGCATTGAAGTCGCCGCCCCGGCCAACGGCTCCCGCCCGCTGGTGCTCCTGGTTCCGGCCCCGGGAACGCGCGCCAAGCGGCTCAGCGCAGTCCTCGCCCAGCTGCCCGAGGACGTCTCGGTCGCGAGCTTCGATCCGGTCAAGGGCGAAGTGCTGCGGCTGCGCGGACGCACCTACGTCCAGGAGACCGCGTCCGGCCACGACTTCCGTGTCACCGGCGACGGTTTCTGGCAGATCCACCGGGACGGCCCGGACACCCTGGCGGGGGCTGTGACCGGATTCCTGCACGACGGCGGCTTCCTGGAACCGGGCGCCGTGGTGGCGGACCTGTACGCCGGGGCGGGGCTGTTCACCGCGCCGCTCGCGGACGCCGTGGGTGTCACCGGGTCCGTGCTGTCCGTGGAAGGATCACCCGGCAGCAGCCGGGACGCCCGCAAAAACCTCCATGACGCGACCCAGGTGGAGATCGTCCAGGGCCGGGTGGAACGTGTCCTGCGCGAGAAAGCTCGCAACTTTGACGCCATCCTGCTGGACCCGCCCCGGGCCGGTGCCGGCAAGGCCGTCGTGAACCAGTTGGTCGGGGCGGGTACCCGGGCGGTGGCCTATGTGTCCTGCGATCCGGCGTCCTTTGCCCGCGATGTGGGCTACTTCCAGCAGTCCGGCTGGGAGCTGGCGCGGCTGCGGGCCTTCGACCTGTATCCGCACACCCACCACATGGAGACTGTGGCGCTGCTGACTCCCCGGGGCTGAGGCCACTAGGATGGGCCGGGTAGTCCGACGTCGCGCTCCGTAATCACGGCTGACCTCCTGCACCCTGTACTGGTCCTTGTGCGAATAAGGCCGGCGCGCTAGTTAGGCCAACCTAACTAGCAGGGGGTCTGCGGCGCGACAAAGATAAAACTGTTGCGAGAGGAGTCCTGCGATGAGCATTGTGGACAGCTTCGGTTCAAAAGGCAAACTTAATGTAGCCGGTACCGAATACGAAATTTTCCGGTTGAACTCCGTTGAAGGTGCAGAAAACCTTCCGTTCAGCCTCAAGGTATTGCTTGAAAACCTGTTGAGGACCGAGGACGGCGCCAACATTACGGCCGATCACGTCCGAGCACTGGCCGGCTGGGACCCCAGCGCCGAGCCCGACACTGAAATCCAGTTCACGCCGGCGCGCGTGATCATGCAGGACTTCACTGGCGTGCCCTGCGTTGTGGACCTTGCCACCATGCGTGAAGCAGTCAAGGAACTCGGCGGTGACCCTAAGCGGGTCAACCCGCTGGCTCCTGCCGAAATGGTGATCGACCACTCCGTGCAGATCGATTTCTCCGGCAACACCGGCGCACTGGAGCGCAATATGGAGATCGAGTACCAGCGCAACGGCGAGCGGTACCAGTTCCTGCGGTGGGGCCAGACAGCCTTCGATGACTTCAAGGTCGTCCCGCCGGGAACCGGCATCGTGCACCAGGTCAACATCGAGTACCTGGCCCGCACCGTCATGACCCGCGAAATTGACGGCGTCGTCCGGGCTTACCCGGACACCTGCGTCGGCACGGATTCGCACACCACCATGGTCAACGGCCTGGGTGTGCTGGGCTGGGGCGTCGGCGGCATCGAAGCCGAGGCGGCCATGCTTGGCCAGCCCGTCTCCATGCTGATCCCGCGCGTCGTGGGCTTCAAGCTGACCGGGTCCATCCCGGCCGGCGCAACCGCCACCGATGTCGTCCTGACCATCACCGAGCAGCTGCGTAAGCACGGTGTGGTCGGCAAGTTCGTGGAGTTCTACGGCGAAGGCGTCGCGGCTGTGCCGCTGGCCAACCGCGCCACCATCGGCAACATGAGCCCGGAGTTCGGCTCCACGGCCGCCATGTTCCCGATCGACGACGTCACCCTCGACTACCTGCGCCTCACCGGCCGCTCGGACGAGAACGTTGCCCTCGTGGAGTCCTACGCGAAGGAACAGGGCCTCTGGCACGATCCTTCCAAGGAGATCAAGTTCTCCGAGTACCTCGAGCTGGACCTGTCGACGGTTGTTCCGTCGATTTCCGGCCCGAAGCGCCCGCAGGACCGCATCATCCTCACCGAGTCCAAGGACCAGTTCCGCCAGGACCTGCGCAACTACGTGAAGGAAGAGCTGGCCGGCGGAAGCGTGGACGAGGCAATCGACGAAAGCTTCCCCGCTTCCGACGCGCCGTCCTTCACGGGCTCCGCGAGCCACCTCACGGACGAGGCCCCGCACGCCCACGGTCCGGCGGCCAACGGCCGCCAGTCCAACCCGGTCAGCGTCAAGACCGCGGACGGCCGCGAGTTCGAGCTGGACCACGGCGCAGTGTCGATCGCCTCGATCACGTCCTGCACCAACACGTCCAACCCGTCCGTGATGCTGGCCGCCGCACTGCTGGCCCGCAACGCCGTCGACAAGGGCCTGACCTCGAAGCCGTGGGTCAAGACCTCCGTGGCTCCCGGGTCCAAGGTCGTCACCGACTACTACAACAAGTCGGGCCTGACCCCGTATCTGGAGAAGCTCGGTTTCTACATCGTCGGTTACGGCTGCGCGACCTGCATCGGCAACTCCGGCCCGCTCGACGCTGAAATCTCCGAGGCCATCCAGGCCAACGACCTTTCCGTCACCGCCGTGCTCTCCGGTAACCGCAACTTCGAAGGCCGGATCAACCCGGACGTGAAGATGAACTACCTGGCCTCCCCGCCGCTGGTCATCGCTTACGCCCTGGCCGGAACCATGGACTTCGATTTCGAGACCGACGCCCTGGGACAGGACGAGGCCGGCAACGACGTCTTCCTGAAGGACATCTGGCCGAACCCGGTCGAGGTCCAGCAGGTCATCGATTCCTCGATTGACAAGGAAATGTTCGCCCGCGGCTACGAGGGCGTCTTCGAAGGCGACGACCGCTGGAAGGCACTCTCCACCCCGGCCGGCGACACCTTCGCCTGGGATCCGAAGTCCACGTACGTCCGGAAGCCCCCGTACTTCGATGGCATGAAGGCACAGCCGGAACCCGTCACGGACATCACCGGCGCCCGGGTGCTGCTGATGCTGGGCGACTCCGTCACCACGGACCACATCTCCCCGGCAGGATCGTTCAAGTCGGACACCCCGGCCGGGCAGTACCTGCTGGCCAACGGTGTGGCGCGCAAGGACTTCAACTCCTACGGCTCACGGCGTGGCAACCACGAGGTCATGATCCGCGGAACGTTCGCGAACATCCGGATCAGGAACCAGATCCTGGACGGCGTCGAGGGTGGCTTCACCCGCGACTTCACCCAGGCCGACGGCCCGCAGGCCTATGTCTACGACGCCGCGCAGAACTACGAGACCGCCGGCATCCCGCTGGTTGTCCTGGCCGGCAAGGAATACGGCTCCGGCTCGTCCCGTGACTGGGCAGCAAAGGGCACCGCACTCCTGGGCATCAAGGCTGTCGTGGCCGAAAGCTACGAGCGCATCCACCGCTCCAACCTGATCGGCATGGGCGTCCTGCCCCTGCAGTACCCGGCCGGCCAGAACGCTGCCAGCCTCGGGCTGACCGGCACGGAAACCTTCGCCGTTGAAGGCGTCACCGCCCTCAACGAAGGCACCACGCCGAAGACGCTCAAGGTCACCGCCACGGCCGAAGACGGCACCGTCACGTCCTTCGATGCGGTCCTGCGCATCGATACCCCGGGCGAGGCTGACTACTACCGCAACGGCGGCATCCTGCAGTACGTCCTGCGGCAGATCTCCGCCAACTAGCAAAGCGCTCCTCCCGCAGGGGGGAACAGTTGCCAGGTGCGAAAGCCCCGGCCGGTCCCTGACCGGCCGGGGCTTTTTCGCGCCCAGCGCATTCCGGCACCAAGGCTTCTCCGGAGGCGTTAGAGTTAAAAGGCATGTCTACCACCCGAAGGAGGGGCCGTTGGGAATCTTGGAGACCATCCGGAGTCCGCAGGACCTGAGCAAGTTGTCAGAGGCGCAGCTGGATCAGCTGGCAGCTGAGGTCAGGGAATTCCTGATCGGCAACGTCTCCCAGACGGGCGGGCACCTGGGCCCGAACCTCGGCGTCGTCGAACTCACTATCGCGGTCCACCGGATCTTTGATTCCCCCCGCGACAGCATCGTCTTCGATACCGGCCACCAGTCCTACGTGCACAAGCTCCTCACCGGACGCCAGGACTTCAGCACCCTGCGCCAGCAGGGCGGAATGTCCGGCTACCCGGACCGCGCCGAATCCGTGCACGACATCGTCGAAAGCTCGCACGCTTCCTCCTCGCTCTCCTGGGCGGACGGGATCTCCCGCGCCCGCCAGCTGACCGGCGACGGCGACCGCTACGTCATCGCCGTCGTGGGTGACGGCGCCCTGACCGGCGGCATGGCCTGGGAGGCTCTGAACAACATCGCCGCGGACAAGAAGCGCCGTGTCGTGATTGTCGTGAACGACAACGGCCGCTCCTACGCCCCGACGGTCGGCGGATTAGCGGACTACCTCGCCTCGCTGCGCCCCACCATCGATTCCTTCCGCGCCGCGCCGGCCTACGAAGGCACCCTGGACTGGTGGCGGAAAAAGCTGCAGAACGGCGGACCCGCGGGCCAGTTCACCTACCGCAGCCTGCACGCCATGAAGAAGGGCGTCAAGGACTGGTGGGCACCGCAGGGCATGTTCGAGGACCTCGGGATGAAGTACATCGGACCCGTGGACGGCCACAACCTCCAGGCCATGGAACACGCCCTTGCCACCGCCAGGAACTACGCCGGTCCCGTGATCGTGCACGCCATGACCGAGAAGGGCCACGGCTACGCGCCCGCCCGCGCCCATGAAGCGGACCAGTTCCACGCCGTCGGGATCATCGACCCGGAAACTGGCGAGCCGACGGAGGTCGGCGGGGCAAAGTCCTGGACCGCTGTCTTCGCCGACGAGATCGCCGACATCGCGGACGAGCGCAAGGACATCGTCGGCATCACGGGGGCCATGCTGATACCCGTCGGGCTGCACAAGTTCGCCGCCCGGCACCCGGAACGGGTGTTCGACGTCGGCATCGCCGAACAGCATGCCCTCACCTCCGCCGCCGGTATGGCGTTCGGCGGGCTGCACCCCGTAGTCGCCGTCTACGCGACGTTCCTGAACCGCGCCTTCGACCAGCTCCTGATGGACGTCGCCCTGCACAAGGCCGGCGTCACGATCGTCCTGGACCGGGCCGGCGTTACCGGGCCCGACGGCGCCAGCCACCACGGCATGTGGGACATGGCCATGGTCCAAATCGTTCCCGGCCTGCACCTTGCGGCGCCGCGCGACGCGAGCCGGCTGCGCGAGGAACTCCGCGAAGCCGTCGCCATCGAGGACGCCCCCAGCGTGATCCGCTACTCCAAGGGCACCGTGGGCGCCGAGGTCGAGGCCATCGAGCGGCTCAGTGACGGCGTGGATGTGCTGGCCCGCCGCCCGGCCGGGTCCAGCGACAACGACGTGCTGATCGTCAGCGTCGGCGCCATGTCCGAACTCGCTTTGGATGTCTCCAACCGGCTCGGCGCGCAGGGCATCAGCTCCACGGTCGTGGATCCCCGCTGGCTGCTCCCGGTCCGGAAATCGATCATCGCCCTCGCCTCCCACCACCGGCTCGTCATCTGCATCGAGGACGGGGTCCGTGCCGGCGGCGTCGGGTCCCGGATCCGCCAGGAAATGCGGGCCGCCGGGGTGGACACCGCGCTGAACGAGGTCGGCCTTCCGGTGGAGTTCCTCGTCCACGGAACCCGCAGCCAGGTGCTCGAACGGGTCGGTTTGACCGCCCAGCAGGTCACCCACGACGTCGTGGCGCAGGTCCTGGGGACCAAGGTGCCCTTCGCGCGGCCCCTTCCGGGCCAGGAACAACCCAGCACGGGCAGCCTGCCCATCCTGTGAGGATCTCTGTGAGGATTCCCGAGGGACTGGTGCCGGGCGACCTGGTGGTGTCCCGGAACCGGAAATGGAACGGTAAGGCCCACTGGGTGGTGCCCGGCACCTACCTCGGCGAGGACGACCACGGCTGGTGGATCTTCCAGGGAACCAATGAGTTCTGCGCCCGCCCGGGCGCGGCGTTCTACGCCGAATCCGACGCCGTGCTGCTCGTCCCGCGCACCGGGGAGTACGTGGCCACGTTCTACGACGAGGCGCATCCCGCCGGCGTCCAGGTCTACGTCGACCTGGCGACCGGCCACGGCTGGAACACGATCCGGCCCGGAGTCACCGAGTTCCACCTGATCGACATGGACCTTGACGTGATCCGGACCGCGGACCGCGGGGTGTACGTGGACGATCAGGACGAGTTTGCCGAACACCGGATCGAGATGGACTACCCCGCAGACGTGGTGGACCGGATCAGCGCCGCGTCGAACCAGCTTTACCAGGCCGTCAAGGCACAACAGCCACCCTTCGACGGCGCAGACCGCGAATGGTTCAGGAGAGGACGGGCATGAGCGGAATTATCCGGGTTTACAAACGCAACGACGACGGGGTCCTCGAGTTCAGGGAGGGCTGGTTCGACGAGGATTACAGCCAGTTCGTGATGAACCACGGAGTCGTCGGGCACCAGAGCAAAACCGATGAGACCGACGTCGCCGACGCCGCCGCTGCGGAGGGCCTGATGGATGCCTTTGCCGTGCAGTGCGCCGAGGACGGCTTCGCCGAGATCCCCGAGGAGGAGCAGTCCTGGGTTGTCGCCCAATACGCCCTGAAAACCAAGGACGGCACGGACCGCGACCGCTACCTTGAGGAAAAGGCCAAGGACGCCCTGATCAGCCACCTGGCCTGGCGCGGCCTCGGCGTAGTGGACCGCTCGGAATTCTCGGATGCCAAGTTGAACATCTTCATTCTCACTCCGGACGTCAACAAGGCCGTCAACGCGATCAAGGTCTGCATCCGCGGCGAGGACCTGGACTTCACCAAACTGAGCATCGGTGCCGCAGCCTTCCGCGAGACCTCCTTCAAGCTCAAGCACTCTCCGAAGCCGGCCAACAGCTTCACCCTGTAGTTCCGGGGAAGCTCCACCGGCACGATCCACATCAGTTTTGGGGGACATCGACTGGAAGGCATGCATCATGGCGCCGAAATCCGTTGAACCTGGCCGTACCCCGCTGCCGCGGGGGATCGCGGCTCCCGCCCGCCGGGCCCTCGCCCACGCCGGCGTCGAGAGCCTTGAGCAGGTGGTGGCGCTGGGGGGCCGTGCCCTCGCCGGGATGCACGGCATCTGCCCCCGGACCCTCGCCCAGCTCGAGGATGCCCTGGACGAACGCGGGCTGGAACTGCCTGCAGGGTAGCGACGGGCCGGCAGTGCCGGTCCTTCCAGGGGGCCGCTGCCGGCCGTTATAGGCTGAACCCCATGACTGAATACCGCCGCGTAGGAAATTCCGGACTGACCGTCTCGGTCGTAGGGCTTGGCTGCAACAATCTGGGCCGGTCCAATACGGTGACTGAGTCGCAGGAGGGGACCGACGCCGTCGTGCATGCGGCCCTGGACGCCGGGATTACCCTCTTCGACGTGGCCGACAGCTACGGCCGGGAGCCGGGCCTCAGCGAGACGATGCTGGGCAAGGCCTTGAAAGGCCGCCGCGGCGACGCCGTCGTCGCCACGAAGTTCGGACTGGACATGCGCGGGACCAACGGCAACGACTTTGGTGCCCGCGGCTCCCGCCGCTACATCATCACCGCAGCGGAGGCCTCGCTGCGCCGGCTCGGGACGGACTGGATCGACCTCTACCAGTTCCACACCCCCGACCCGCTGACCCCGATCGAGGAGACCCTCGCCGCTCTCGACGAGCTCGTCACCAGCGGCAAGGTCCGCTACATCGGCCACTCCAACCGCGCCGGCTGGCAGATCGCCGAGGCCGAGTTCGTGGCCCGCGCCCGCGGGGGAGCACGCTTTATCTCCAGCCAGAGCCACTACAGCCTGCTGGACCGCCGCGCCGAGCTCGAGGTCACGCCCGCCGCCGAGGCCTACGGACTGGGCGTGCTGCCGTACTTCCCGCTCGCCAACGGCCTGCTGACCGGCAAGTACGCCAAGGACACCGCGCCCGAGGGCTCACGGCTCAGCCACACCCGCACCAATCTGGTCCACGACGCCGACTGGGACCAGCTGGCTGCCTTCAGCGCCTTCGCCGCCGAGCGCGGCCTGACGGAGATCCAGGTGGCGTTCTCCTGGCTCGCGGCCCAGCCCTCGGTCAGCAGCGTCATCGCCGGCGCCACCCGGCCCGAACAGGTCCGGCAGAACGCCGCTGCCGTGGCCTGGATTCCCAGCGCCGCTGAACGTGACGAACTGGGCGACATCTTCCCGCGGACGCCGAAGGTCGCGCTGTTCTAGATGGACCCGCTGTCACCGGGGGCCGCCGCCGGGTCCCGTTCCGGTGTGCCCGCACCGGCGCACACCATCCTGATGGACGTCGACACCGGAATCGACGACGCCCTGGCCCTCGTCTACCTGCTGTCCCGGCCGGAGGTCCACCTGCAGGCCATCACCTGCACGGCCGGGAACGTTGGTGCCCGCCAGGTCGCGCTCAACACCCTGGCGCTGCTTCAGCTTTGCGGCCGGCCGGGCGTCGAGGTGGCGATCGGCGCCGAGGTTCCGCTGGAAATCCCGCTGGTCACCACCGAGGAGACCCACGGGCCGCAGGGGATCGGCCACGCTGAGCTCCCGGCGCCCGCCCAGCAGATCTCGCCGCGCCACGCCGTCGACGTCTGGGTGGACGAAGTCCGGGCGCACCCGGGGGAGATCACCGGGCTGGTCACCGGGCCGCTGACCAACTTCGCCCTGGCACTGCGCCGCGAACCGGAGCTGCCGATGCTGCTCAAGGACCTCGTGATCATGGGCGGGAGCTTCTACTACCAGGGCAACACGACGCCGACGGCGGAATGGAACGTCTCGGTGGACCCGCACGCGGCCCGGGAAGTCTTCGCCGCCTACCGCGGCCTGCCGGAGGACAAGCTGCCGGTGGTGTGCGCGCTGGAGACCACGGAGCGGATCGAGATGCTGCCGGAGCACCTCCGGCGCCTCGGCGAGGCCGCCGGGGCCGGGCCCGAACTGGTTCTCCCGGAGCAGCCCGAAGGGCTCCGCAGCGCCTCAGCCAGCCCGCTCGTGGCCTGCCTGTCGGATGCGATCCGGTTCTACATGGAGTTCCACCGGCGCTACGACCAGGGCTACGTGGCCCACATGCATGACGCGTTCGCGGCCTGCGCCGCCGTCGTACGGACCCCGTTCACCACCCGCCTGGCCACCGTCGACGTGGAGACCCGCTCGCCCCTGCTGATCGGCACCACGGTGGCGGACTTCCGCGGGCTGTGGGGCCTGCCGCCCAACGCCCGGATCGTCGCCTCCAACGACCCGGAGCACTGCTTCGAGGAGCTGATTTCCTCCGTGGGCGCGCTGGCGCGGCGATGCATGTCCTCCGGGCCGGCCGCCACTGGCTAGGATGGTAGCTGCGCCGAGGTGACATAGGCGGATGTTGCAGCCCCCACCGAAGGACCATCCCCATGCCACAGCCGTCCCTGATCCTCCCTGCCACCGGAACCGGCCCCGGTGCCGACTGCGCCGCCGGCACAGCCAAAGGACGGCGCAACCGCCGCCTGCTGGAGCTCGCCGGCGCCGCCGCGATCGCGGCGACCTACGTCTTCCTTGTCCTCACCCAGCCTGCGGACATCGCCAACGGACCGGCCAGCTTCTCCGCGCTCGTGGCACTCGGCGGGTTCCTGCTCGGCGCGGTCCTGCTGATCGCCGCGGCACTCCCGGTGCTGCCCACGTCCACCCTGGTGCTGATGCCGGTGGCGCTCGTCCTGAACGTCGTCCTGGGCCAGCTCATGGGCAGCACCGGGCTCCCGTTCTACTTCGACGCCATCGGCACCGTCCTGATCGCCGTCCTCGCCGGCCCGGCGGCGGGAGCCGCCACGGGCGCGCTGAGCAGCATCGTCTGGTCCTTCTTCAACCCGACCGTGCTGCCCTTCGCCGCCGGGGCGGCGCTGATCGGCTTCCTCGCCGGACTGGCCGCCCGCGGCGGGCTGTTCCGCCGCTTCTACCTGGCACCGGTGGCCGGCTTCGTCACCGGCATCCTCGCCGGCGTCGTCTCCGCCCCGGTCGCGGCCTTCGTCTTTGGCGGCACCGCGGGCCTCGGCACCGGAGCGGTCGTCAGCGTCTTCCGCGCCGTGGGCGACTCCCTGCTGGCGGCCATCACCAAGCAGGCGCTGATCTCGGACCCGATGGACAAGGCCATCGTCTTCGCGATCGCCGCGCTGCTGGTCTACGCCCTGCCGCGCCGCACCACCTTCCAGTTCCCCTTCGTGCGGCGCTACCGGGTGCTCGCCGGCACGGGGCCGGAAACTTCCGACGCCTGAGGCCGGCACCCCATGCGCATGCCCTCCACCCTCCATCCGCTGACGTCGCTGACGGCAGCCGGCTGCACCGCCGTGGTCACGACGGCGGCGGGCACCTGGCCGCTGTCGCTCGCGGTGGCCCTCGCGGCCGTCCTGCTGGCCCTGCGTGCCGGCGCCGGACGGCGGGTGCTGGTGGCAGCCGCGGCGGTGCTGCTTCCCCTGGGCTTGTCCCTGCTGATGCTGCACGGGCTGTTCTTTCCGGAGGGCCGCACCGTCCTGGCGGCCTGGGGGCCGGCCAGGGTAACGGCGGAAGGCCTGGCCTTCGCCGGGGAGTCCGGCACCCGCACGGGCGCCTGCGTGCTGGTGCTGCTGCTCTTCTCCTTCACCGTAAGCGCCCCCGATCTCGTCGCGGCACTGGCCGCGCGGGGGCTGCCGCCTCAGTTCGGCTTCGTCCTGGCCTCCGCCCTCACCCTGTTGCCGGCCATGGCTGGCCGGCTGGAGCGCATCAGGGCAGCACAGGAGGCGCGCGGCCTGGTGCTCCGCGGCGGCGTGCTGTCGAGGCTCGCAGCCGTCCGGCTGCAGATGGTCCCGCT
Organism: Pseudarthrobacter linnaei; assembly: GCF_055412825.1. Classification (NCBI taxonomy): domain Bacteria; kingdom Bacillati; phylum Actinomycetota; class Actinomycetes; order Micrococcales; family Micrococcaceae; genus Pseudarthrobacter; species Pseudarthrobacter linnaei. The sequence continues at coordinate 22,108 of NZ_JBVAYX010000023.1, read as the reverse complement.
GGTGCTGGGCCTCATCGAGGATTCCGGCAGCCGTGCCCAGGCCCTCGAGGCCCGCGGCATCGGCGCCCCGGGCCCCCGGACCAGCTACCGCGAGGTCCCCGACCCGCCCGCCCAGCGCCGGCTCCGCACCGCACTGCTGCTGCTCACCGCCGCAGCCGTGACACTCCGGCTCGGGGCCTCCTGGCCGGCCGCGGGGCCCATGTGACCGCCAAGAACCCCCCCGCCACCGCGGTTCCCGCCACCCCCGCCGCCGCGCTTGCCGCCCGGATCGGCAGCTTCAGCTTCCACGGCGGGACCACCCCCGTCCTGCGCGACATCAATGTCAATGTCCGTCCGGGCGTCCTGACGGCTGTCCTCGGCGGTTCCGGGAGCGGCAAGACCACCCTGGGCAAGCTGCTGGCCGGCTGGCACCGGCCCGGACAGGCCGGAACACTCATCGGGTCGCTCACCCTGGCCGGGGAATCGCTGGCGTTCCGGGGCCGCGAGGACGACCCCCGGATCAATCCCTCCGTCTGGTCCACCCGGGTCGGCTACGTCCCCCAGGATGCGGCCGCCATGCTCTCCACGGTCCGCTCCACCGTGGCCGAGGAACTCGCCTTCGGCCTGGAGAACCGCGGCACCCCGCGGCCGGACATGCTCCGCGCCGTGGCGCGCGTGGCGGAGCGGACCGGGCTCACAGCACTCCTGGACCGGGATCCCGCCACCCTCTCCGGCGGGGAACTGCGCCGGCTGGCCATGGCCTGCGCCGTCATCGAGGATCCCGGGGTACTGGTCCTTGATGAACCGCTCGCCTCCCTGGACGCTGCGGGCATCATCCAGGTCCGGGACCTCATCAACCGGCTCACCGGAGCCGGGACCGCCGTCGTGGTGTTGAGCCAGTCCGCCGACGGGCTCGCCCGCTCCGCCGGGCACTGGATCGTCCTCGACGGCGGCACCGTCACCGCAAGCGGCCCGCCCCGGGATCTGATCCGGTCCGAGGAACTGGCCCGGACCGGGACAGTGATGCCAACGGTTACCCACACCGTGCGCGCTGTCCGGGCCTGCGCACCGGAACCGGGAGCCGCTCCGGTGCTGGAACTGGAGGGCCTCGGGTTCGGCTACCCGGGGTCCGGCGATGCCCCGGGGGAGCCGCTGCTGCGCGACCTGGGGCTCACGGTGCGGCCGGGGGAGATCGTGGCGATCACCGGCCCGAACGGGGCCGGCAAGTCCACCCTGCTGCGCCACCTCAACGGACTGCTGCGGCCGCACACGGGGGACGTGCGCGTCCAGGGACGCAGCATCGCAGGGATCCCGACCGGCCGCATCGCCGCTTCGGTCGGCCTGCTCTTCCAGCATCCCGGCGACCAGCTGTTCGAGCGGACGGTGCTGCGGGAGGTCAGCTTCGGTCTCCGGCGGCTGCATGGCAGCGACGCGGGCGCCCGGGCGTACGGGGCGCTTGAGGCCGTCGGGCTGTCCGGGGCCGCCCGGTCGCACCCGGCGGAGCTGCCCGCCTCCGCGCAACGGCTGCTCGCCCTGGCCGCCGTCCTGGCCCGCAGCCCGGCCGTGCTCGGCCTGGACGAGCCGACCGTCGGCCTGGACCGGCATGGTCTCGACCGGCTGGACCGGGCCGTGGCTGCCGTGGCGGCGCGGGGCGCCGCCGTCCTCCTGGTCACCCACGATGCCGCCTACGCCCGGGCCGCCGCGCACCGCGTCCTCGCGCTCGACAGCGGGTCCCTGCGGGACGTTTGACCGGCTGGGCGCTTGGGGCCCTACCGGGTTACCGCCGGGGACCCGAGCATGGGTCCAGGGGCGCCCCGGCAGGCAGCGCCACCATCACGGCGGTACCGGCCGTCCTGGCCTTTCGTCCGGAATCTGGCTGGTTCTCGGGTGGGATACCTCACGGCTGCGCCGCCGTCCGCACTGGCTTATCAGTGCGGACGGCGGCGCCGGTGTGCCGGACAGGTCCGGGTCAGTTGCGGCTCACGCGGCCGGTTCGGACGCCACGCCGGGCGCCAGGAACTTCCTGCCGTTGACGCGTTCGGAGGCTCCGACCCGGTCCAGGTACGGGGTGATGCCGCCGAGGAACATCGGCCAGCCCGCCCCGAGGATCATGCAGAGGTCGATATCCTCCGGGCCGGCGACCACGCCTTCGTCGAGCATCAGGCCGATTTCCTCGGCCAGGGCATCCTGCGTGCGGCGCAGCACCTCCGCGCCGGTGGACGGAGTCTCGCCGAAGGACATCAGTGCCAGCGTCTCGGCGGGGATGAACGGCTTTCCGTCCGGTCCCTTTTGCGGTGCCCCGTTCTGCAAGGCCCAGATGGACTTCACGCCGTTGTCGATCAGTTTCTGCAGGTTCGCCGAGACGGTGAAGCGGTCGGGGAATGCCGTGTGCAGGGATTCCTGGACGTGCTGCGCGACGGGCAGCCCCACCATGGCGCCGAGGACGAACGGCGTCATCGGCAGGCCCATCGGGCGCAGCGCGTTGTCCGCCACCTCGGCCGGGGTGCCCTCGTCGAACGCGGCGGTGACTTCGCCCATGAGGCGCAGCAGGAGGCGGTTGACCACAAACGCCGGGGCGTCTTTGACGAGCACGGCGGACTTCTTGAGGCCCTTGGCGAGCTCGAACGCGGTGGCCAGCACGGCGTCGTCGGTCCTGGGGGCGCGGACGATTTCCAGCAGGGGCATCACGGCCACGGGGTTGAAGAAGTGGAAGCCCACCAGTCGCTCCGGATGCTCCAGGTCTTCGGCCATGGCGGTGACGGACAGCGAGGAGGTGTTGGTGGCGAGGATGCATTCGGCGGAAACGATCGCCTCGACTTCCTTGAAGACCTGCTTCTTGACGTTGAGCTCCTCAAACACCGCCTCGATGACGAAGTCGGCGTCGGCAAACGCTTCCTTGGACACCGATCCGGTGACGAGCGCCCGGGTCCGGTTGGCGGCGTCCGGGCTGATCCGGCCCTTCTGCAGCAGTTTGTCCACCTCGGCGTGCACGTAGCCCACGCCCCTGTCCACCCGGGCCTGGTCGATGTCCGTCATCACCACGGGCACCTTGAGCTGGCGGGCAAAGAGCAGGGCGAGCTGGCCGGCCATCAGGCCGGCGCCCACGACGCCGATCTTGGTCACCGGACGGGCCAGCTTGCGGTCCGGGGCGCCGGCGGGGCGCTTGGACCGGCGCTGCACGAGGTCCAGGAAGGCGTACACGGTGGAGCGGAACTCGTCGGTCTGCATCAGGTCGGCAAGGGTTTCGCATTCCAGTTCCGCGGACTGTGCCTGCGTCAGCGTGCGGTTTGCTTCCATCACCTCGAGGACCTTGGCCGGCGCGGGGGAGGCGTTGGAGGTTTTGGCCTCCACGAACGACCGGCCCGCGGCGATGGCGCCGGCCCAGCGGGCCGCGACCTCCGGGGTGGAGGGATCGACGGCGTTGGCGCGGTCCGGGGTCACCGCACCGGCGATGACTCGCGCGGCCCAGGCGACGGACTGCTCGACGAAGTCGGCGGGCTCGAACATGGCATCCGCCATGCCCAGCTTGAACGCCTGCGGCCCGGTCAGCGTCCGGTTGTTGCTCAGCGGGTTCTCGATCATCACCTTGACGGCGTTTTCCGGCCCGATCAGCCGCGGCAGGATGTACACCCCGCCCCAGCCGGGGATGAGCCCGATAAACGCCTCGGGCAGGGCCAGCGCGCCGGCGCCGGTGGAGACAGTGCGGTAGGTGGACTGCAGGGCGATCTCCAGCCCGCCGCCGAGGGCGAGGCCGTTGATGAAGGCGAAGCTGGGCACACCCAGGTCCGCCAGCGTGGCGTACACGTCGTGGCCAAGCTGGGCCATCCAGAGGCCGTGTTCGCGGCCGCTGATGGACTTGACCGTGGACAGGTCCGCGCCGGCGATCAGGAAGTAGGGCTTGCCGGTGACGCCGGCGCCGACGATCTCGCCGCGGGCGGCACGTTCCCTGAGTCCTTCCAGGACGGTGCCCAGCTCGATCAGGGTATTGGGGCCCAGCGTGGTGGGCTTGGAGTGGTCCAGGCCGTTGTCCAGCGTGACCAGGGCGAAGGTGCCGGGGCTTTTGCCGTCCACCGCCGGCAGTTCGATGTCCTGGACGTAGGAGTGGGTGAGAGTCTCATTCGGGAAGAGGTCGGCAAGCTTGCGGAAATCGGCGGCGCTCATGCTGCGGCTCCAGTCTCGGTGGTGGTGGCGGTGCCAGTGGTGGCGGGGGCGGTCGTCTCGTCAATGGCGAGGCCGTAGGCGGCGTGGTGCGGGTTCTCCCAGATCACGGTGGCGCCCATGCCCAGGCCGATGCACATCGTCGTCATGCCGAAGCGGACCGTGGGGTCCTCCTCGAACTGGCGGGCCAGCTGGTTCATCAGCCGCACGCCGGAGGACGCGAGGGGGTGCCCGACGGCGATCGCCCCGCCGTAGCGGTTGACCCGGGGGTCGTCGTCGGCGATGCCAAAGTGGTCCAGGAAGCTGAGCACCTGGACGGCGAAGGCCTCGTTGATTTCGAACAGGCCAATGTCCGCGATGCCCAGCCCGGCGTTTTTGAGGGCCTTTTCCGTGGCCGGGACCGGGCCGATGCCCATGACTTCGGGTTCGACGCCGGCGAAGGCGTAGCTGACGAGGCGCATTTTGACGGGCAGGCCCAGTTCCTCGGCGGCGTCCGCGGAGGCCAGCAGTGCGGCGGTGGCGCCGTCGTTGAGTCCGGCGGCGTTGCCGGCGGTGACCCGGCCGTGGGCGCGGAACGGGGTCTTGAGCGCGGCGAGGTCGTCCACCGAGGTGCCCGGCCGCGGCGGCTCGTCCACCGTGTTCACGGTCCAGCCCCGGCCCGGTTTCATCGTGGCGACGGGCACCAGGTCCGGCTGGATCTGGTCCCTGGCGTAGGCGGCCGCCAGTTTGTCCTGGGAAGCGACGGCGTAGGCGTCTGTGCGGTCCTTGGTGATGGCGGGAAAGCGGTCGTGCAGGTTCTCGGCGGTGTTGCCCATGTTCAGGGCCGCCGGGTCCACGATGCGCTCGGACATAAAGCGCGGGTTGGGCTCCGCGCCGGCGCCCATCGGGTGGTTTCCCATGTGTTCGACGCCGCCGGCAATGACGACGTCATAGGCGCCGAAGCCGATGCCGCTCGCCGTGGTGGTCACGGCCGTCATGGCGCCGGCGCACATCCGGTCGATCGCAAAGCCCGGCACCGTCCGCGGCAGTCCGGCCAGCAGGGCGGCGGTGCGGCCGATGGTCAGGCCCTGGTCGCCGGTCTGCGTCGTGGCCGCAATGGCCACTTCGTCGATCCGTTCCGCAGGCAGGGACGGGTTACGGCGCATCAGTTCGCGGATGCATTTGACCACGAGGTCGTCGGCGCGGGTTCCGGCGTAGATGCCCTTCTCGCCGGCGCGGCCGAACGGGGTGCGGACGCCGTCGACGAAGACGACGTCGCGGATGGTGCGGGGATTGGCGCTGCTGTGCTTTCCGCTGCTGGGGGGCTGGCTCACGTGCTACTCCTCATCGAGACATGGGTGCCGGATTGCGGCCGCCGAATGGCACAGGCGAATCGCGTCCGGGCGGCATCAAGCACTATGTTACTGGTCAGTAACATCTCTGGCAAGAAAAATACCGGGCACCCGTCCGATCCCCCGGGCCGGCAAATTTGGCAATCGTCTTCACAAACAGCCCCCACAGGGCCATCATATGGTCCTACACCCGCCGGTTCCGGCCACGGCCCCAGATTGAGGACAGGAGGCTGAATCAGGACAGCTTCTGGAAGCCACAAAACTGCAACGGTGAAAGGCCACAACATGTTCCAGCCCCGCTTTCGAACGTCATTGGGTTCCGCGTTTCTGCTGTTTCTCACGATGTCCTTCGTGACCTCGTGTTCCCCGCCAGGCGCCGGGCCGGCACCGGCCACCTCCTCGGGGGCTGCGGCCACGCCGTCGGCGGCGGATACTGCATCCCCCACGGCGACGCCGACCCGAACACCGGAGGGCACTCCCGTGGCCGCAGACCTCTGCGGGCCGGGGACCGTCCTCAGCTTCGACCGCGGCGCCTTCCAAACGTCGCCCAGGGTTGACAATAAGTGGTTCCCGCTGACGCCCGGCATGCAGTACACCACGACGGGGACGGTCGTGACTGCAGAAGGCACCACCGAGCGCGTGGTGACGCACTCGGTGACCGGACTGACAAAGGTGATCGACGGTGTAAAGACGCAGGTGATGTGGGACCGGGACTATTCCGACGGAGAACTGGTGGAATCCGAACTGGCCTTCTTTGCCCAGACGGACAGTGGGGACGTCTGGCTGTTCGGCGAGTATCCGGAAGAATTCGAAAACGGTGAATTCATCGGCGCCCCCAACACGTTCCTTAGCGGACTCTCCGGATCCCAAGCGGGAATAGCGATGCCGGGCGAGCCCCGGGTCGGCACCCCGAGCTACGTTCAGGCGCACGCGCCCGCAGTGAACTTCCTGGATTGCGGTGCCGTCGTCCAGGCGAACCAGCGGGTGTGCGTTCCCACCGGGTGTTACGAAGATGTGCTGATCGTCGATGAACACAATCCGCTGGAACCCGAAGTCGGCCACCAGCAGAAGTTCTATTCAGCAGGCACAGGCCTGGTGAAGGTGACAGCGGTTGGTGGCACCAATCAGGAGACCCTGGATCTCGTTAAGGCCGAGCAGCTTACCGACGCCCAGTTGCAGGACGTCAACGAGGAGGCGCTGTTTCTTGACCAGCACGCCTACCAAGTGAACCCGACCGACTATGCCAAGACGGCCCCAGCCGAAGTTGCAACCGCAAAGTCCGGCGGCCAGGGAGCAGCTTCGGGTTCAGCCCCGCCGGGCACGGTTTCACCTTCAGCGGGCGGGGCCGGGTGAAGGCCGGCCACAAGTGAGCCCTGATGTAGGAACTACTGGGCAGAATCAGCTGCGTCCGCAGGTGCAGCGGTTTTGGGTGCCTTGTCGGGCAGTGGCTGCGGGTTTTGGAAGGCATCGGCGATGAGGGGAGCGATGAGTTCGATCTGCCACTGGCGGGCCCCGAGGTTCGCCAGTTCCTCGGCGATGCCTTCCTCGCTGGGCTCGACCGGCGGACGCCAGGAGACGCGGCGGAGGTAATCCGGCGTCAGCAGGTTCTCCACCGGCATGTTCAGCTCCTCCGCCTTGGCCTGCAGCAGCGGCCGGGCGGTGGCGAGCCTCGCGGCGGCCTCCGGGTCCCGGTCGGCCCAGACCCGCGGGGGCGGGGGAGCATTGGTGGGCAGGTGCAGGGGAGGGAGTTCCTCCAGGGTCCGGGCGGTGCTGATACAGCGGAGCCACCGCGGCGCCTCGCGCTGGGCCGCGCGGCCGTGGAAGCCTTTGGTGCCCAGCAGCTGGGGCACGGTGGCGGGCATGGCCTTGGCTGCGGCGACGAGGGCTGAGTCGGGGATGAGCCGGCCGGGAGCGACGTCGCGCTTCTGCGCCAGTGAGTCGCGCTCAAGCCACAGTTCGCGGACCGCGGCCAGCTGGCGCCGGTCGCGGATCTGGTGCAGCCCGGATGTCTTGCGCCACGGGTCGATGCGGGGCGGCGCCTGCCCGGCCTCGAGGATGGCGGCGAATTCCTGCTCGGCGAAGTCCAGCTTGCCGTCGGCGACCAGGAGCTCAATGAGTTCCTCGCGCAGTTCGGTCAGGACCTCGACGTCGAGCGCCGCGTAGCGCAGCCAGGGTTCCGGCAGCGGTCGGGTGGACCAGTCGGCCGCGGAGTGTTCCTTCGCGAGGCCAAAGCCGAGGAGTTGTTCGATCACGGCGGCGAGTCCCACGCGGGGAAGCCCGGCGAGGCGGGCGGCGAGCTCGGTGTCAAAGAGTTTGTCCGGCCACATGCCCAGTTCGGCCAGGCAGGGCAGGTCCTGGCTGGCCGCGTGCAGGATCCATTCGACGCCGCGCAGGGCGTCGTTGACGATGGCAAGGTCACCGAAGGGTTCGGGATCGATCAGCCAGGTGCCGGAGCCCTCCCGGCGGATCTGGACCAGGAAGGCGCGCTGGCCGTACCGGAAACCGGAGGCCCGCTCGGCGTCCACCCCGGCCGGGCCGTGGCCAGCGGCGAGGGCCGCGGCGCAGCGCTCCAGGCCGGACTGTGTTTCAATGACGAGCGGCACGCCGTCGCGGGGTACATCGAGGTCGATGATCTCGGGGACCAGGCTGTCGAAGCCGTCCACCGCGATGTGGGCTGTGGTGTCAGCCGCCTCGGTCTTGGTGTGAAGTGTGTTGGCGGCCGCGCCCGCGGTGGTGATTTCCGGATTATGAGGGGTCATGATGACTTCAGTTTAGCGACAACACAGTGCAGGCGGCCGCGCATCCGCCAAAACGCAGCAGGTTCGCCGTTGGTGCGGGCCGCATCTCAGGCCGGTCCGCGGCGCCAGTGCGGCAGCGGCGTGACGCCTTCGGGCAGTGGGGGAAGGCCCGCGAAGGTACAGACCATGTCCGACCAGGCCTCAAGGTGGGAGGTGATGTCGGGGGTGGCCGGAGTCCAGGATGCGCGGAGCTCGATGTCGATGGAATTGGGCCGGTCCGCGAGGGTGCCGAAGCTTTCGGACAGCACCCGCGTCGCAGTGCCGCCTGCCGAGCGGTACGGTGCGGCATGGTTTTCGAGGGCTTCGACGAGCCAGGCCCACGCGACGGAGCCGAGCATTTCGTCGTTGCCCATTTCCGGCTCCAGCTGGGCGCGGATGTAAGTGACCACCCGGAACTCGCCCTCCCAGACCGCGGAGCCGTCGGGATCGTGCAGCAGGATGAAGCGGCCGGTGGCAAGCTCGATGTCGTCGCCACCGGACGCACGGGCCAGGGCCGCCGCCGCGGGGCCGTGGACCGCACCGGAGGGCGCCCTTTCGCCGGGGGCGACAACTTCCGCCCCGAGGGCGACGGAGAACGGGGCCAGCCGCGCGGGCGCGGGGATCTCCTCCAGGCGCAGCTCATTGCGGGTCCGTGCCTGCCGAAGGGTTCCCAAGGCAAAGAGAAAATCTGCCGGAACCTGGTCGAGTGCGTTCACAATGGAAGATTATGCAAGGGGCGCCCCCAAGCCCGGCAGGCTCGCCGCCGCTGCCCCGTCCGGCTTTCACCGGGCCGGGCGGCGGCGGCGCTCCTGCCGCCAGGGTCAGCCGGCAGCGAGTTCGCGCTTGATGGCAGCGATGAAGGAATCAACGTCTCCCTCGGTGGTGTCGAAGGAACACATCCAGCGGACCTCGCGGGCCGCCTCGTTCCAGTCGTAGAAACGGAAGGACTCGCGCAGCCGGTCCGCAACACCGGCCGGCAGGATCGCGAAAACGCCGTTCGACTCGGTCTTCTGGCTCAGCTCGACGCCGGGGATGGACTCGACGCCGGCACGCAGCCGGGCTGCCATTGCGTTGGCGTGCGAGGCGGAGCGCAGCCACAGGTCGCCCTCGAGCAGGGCGATGAACTGGGCGGACATGAACCGCATCTTGGAGGCCAGCTGCATGTTCATCTTGCGCAGGTAGATCAGCCCCTGGGCTGCGGCGGGGTTCAGTGCCACGACGACCTCGCCGAAGAGCAGGCCGTTCTTCGTGCCGCCGAAGGAGAGGATGTCCACGCCGGCGTCGCGGGTGAAGGCCCGCAGCGGCACGTTCAGGTGCGCGGCGGCGTTGGCCAGCCGGGCGCCGTCCATGTGCAGCTTCATGCCCTTGGAATGGACATGCTCCGCGATGGCCCGGACTTCCTCGGGGGTGTAGCAGGTGCCGAGCTCGGTGGTCTGCGTGATGGACACGGCCAGCGGCTGGGCGCGGTGCTCGTCGCCCCAGCCCCAGGCTTCCCTGTCGATCAGCTCGGGGGTGAGCTTGCCGTCAGCCGTAGGGACCTGGAGCAGTTTGATGCCGCCGATCCGCTCCGGTGCGCCGTTCTCGTCCATATTGATGTGGGCGGTCGACGCACAGACGACGGCGCCCCAGCGCGGCAGAAGGGACTGCAGCGACAGCACGTTGGCGCCGGTGCCGTTGAAGACCGGGAAGCATTCGATTCCTTCGCCGAAGTGCTCCTCCATCAGCTGCTGCAGCCGGGCGGTGTAGTCGTCCTCGCCGTAGGAGACCTGGTGGCCCTCGTTGGCGGCGGCCAGGGCGGCCAGCACCTCGGGGTGGACGCCCGAGTAGTTGTCCGAGGCAAAGCCGCGGACCGAGGGATCGTGGAGCCGCACTGCGGTGCTGGCAGGGGAAGTTTCAACTGTGCTTGTCATCGGTTTGCTCACGCTTTCAGTCTAGGGACGTCCGGGGCTAAGTTCAGCGTCCGGGCTCAGGGCCCGGGTTCCGGGACCAGCAGCAGGCGCCGGCCGTTCAGCCCCGCCGCGGGGGAGGTGAAGAGCCCGGCGGCGGCAGCAGCCAGTTCGTCCACGTCGGTGAATCCGGGGAAGCTGCGTTCCGGGGACGCCGCCCGCATGGCCGCGTCCACGAGTGCCTTCACCACGAAGACCACCGCAGCGCTGCGCTGTTCCGTGGGATTTTCCTTCTGGCCCGACTGGCCGCGGCGGAAGCCGTCGGCGACGGCCAGGGTCCAGGCCTCGGCGGCGGCCTTGGCGGCGGCGTAGCTGGCGCCGCCCGCTGTCGGCTTGCCCGCGGCTGTGGAGGAGACCATGGCGAAGCGCCCCGCGTCCGAGGCCGCGAGGTCGTCGTAGAAGACCCGCGTGACGTTCCGGAGCGTGGTGATGGCGCCGCGTTCGAGGAACTCCCAGTCCTCGTCGCTCTGGTCCGTGATGCCCTTCGCGCCGCGCCAGCCGCCTACCAGGTGGATGACGCCGTCAACGGACCCGCCCGTTTCTGCCAGCCGGGCCTGCACCGCGGCGTGCAGCGACCGGACCTCCGCGAGGTCCGCGAGGTCGCACACCAGCGGCGTGACCCCGCTGCCGGCTTCCGCGGCAGCTGCCTCAATGCGGGGGCCGTCCGAGCCCACGGTGAAGACGGTGTGCCCGGCGTGGCGCAGGGCGCGGGCGGCGGCGATCCCCGAAGGGCCGCTGCCGCCCGTGACCACGACATTCAGGGGGCGTCCGGTGCTCATCCGGCGTTCAGGACGGTCATTGCCGTCTCGGCTGCTGTGCCGGCGGGGCCCGTGGAGGAGCCCGTGTCGGAAGTGCCGATGATCCCGGCCGTGGACTCGATGACCGGGCGCATCTTCTTCTCGAGGGCCTCGTAGAACATCGAGAGCGGGAACTCGTCGTCGAGCACCTGGTCGGTGAGGCCGCGCGGCGGGCCTGCCAGCGGCAGCGCGTCCGGACCCTTGGCCCAGACGGAGGCCGGGTTGGGCGTGACGGTGCTGGAGATCAGCTCGTAGGCAGCCAGCCAGTGCGCCATCTTGGGGCGGTCGATGGAACGCCAGTAGAGCTCCTCGATCCGGGTGCCGAGTTCAACCACGACGTCGGCCGCCGCGTCCCAGTCGATGCTGAGTTTGCTGTCGGTCCAGTGCAGGACGTGGTGCTGGTGCATCCACGCGAACAGCAGCTGGCCGCCGAGACCGTCGTAGTTGCGGACCCGGCCGCCGGTGATCGCGAAGCGGAAGATCCGGTCGAAGATGACGGCGTACTGCACCAGCTTGGCGTGCCGGCGTGCCTCGGGATCGGCGTCCTCGTCCTTTTCGATCTTCACGGATTCGCGGAAAGCGGTCAGGTCGCAGCGCAGTTCCTCGAGGGAGTAGAGGAAGTAGGGCATGCGCTGCTTGATCATGAACGGGTCGAAGGGCAGGTCGCCGCGCATGTGGGTGCGGTCGTGGATGAGGTCCCACATGACGAAGGTTTCCTGGGTCAGCTCCTGGTCCTCGAGCAGGCCGGCGGCGTCCGCCGGCAGCTGCAGCGAGGTGATGTCCGCGGCGGCGCGGAGCACGCGGCGGAAGCGCGCCGCCTCGCGGTCGGCGAAGATGGCGCCCCAGGTGAAGGTAGGGGTTTGGCGGACCGCGACGGTTTCCGGGAACAGCACCGCGGAGTTGGTGTTGTAGCCGGGGGTGAAGTCCAGGAAGCGGATCGGGACGAAGAGCTTATTGGAGTATTCGCCCTCCTCCAGGCCGGCGATGAACTCGGGCCAGATGACTTCGATCAGCACGGCCTCGACCAGGCGGTTGCTGCTGCCGTTCTGCGTGTACATCGGGAAGACCACGAGGTGCCGCAGGCCGTTGACCCGGTGCTGCTGCGGCCGGAACGCCTGCAGGGAGTCCAGGAAGTCAGGCACGCCGAAGCCGCCGTCGGCCCAGCGGCCGAAGTCCGTCACGAGGAGGACGAGGTAGCCGGCGTCGTGCGGAAAGGCCGGGGCCAGGGCCTCGATGGCCGCCGTGATCGTGCGGACATGCCCCGCGGCCGCCTCGTGGTTCGCGGTGTCCGGAACGGAGCCGTCCTGAACCTGCAGTGCCTGCAACGCGGTGGCGGCAGCCTTGAGCTCCAGCCATTCCGGGGAGCTGGCGGAGATCGGGGCAGTGGTGGTGATAGCGGTGGTAGTCATCGTCAGCGGGCGCCTTTCTGTTGACTGGGAGCGTCGCTCGTCAGTGATTAAAACGAGCGTAGCAAGCAAACAGGAGCCCTAATGCAAAATAGGCCTGAGCATAAGAAGGTCTGTGGCAAGTGGGCTGCGCGGCCCGGGCCAGCTCCAGCGGCCGAGGGGCTGCCCCACCCTGCGGAGGACCCCCGCCGGAGCCGCCGTCTGCGGCCCCAGACGGGAGGCCCGGTAACCCGGCCCGGGCGAGGCTATTGTTTGGTGTCGTCCGTTGAGACCAGCTTCAGGGAGACGGAATTGATGCAGAAGCGCTGGTCGGTCGGGGTTCCGTAGCCCTCGCCCTCGAAGACATGGCCCAGGTGCGAATCGCAGTTGGCGCAGCGGACCTCGACGCGTTCCATTCCCAGGGTGCGGTCGTGGATGTACCTGACCGTGCCGTCCGCGAGCGGTGCCCAGAAGGAGGGCCAGCCGCAGTGTGAGTCGAACTTCTCCTGGCTCGTGAAGAGTTCCGAGCCGCAGGCGCGGCACTGGTAGACGCCGGCGGTGTGGGTATCCCAGTACTCGCCGGTATAGGGCCGCTCTGTTCCCGCCTGGCGGAGCACACGGTACTCCTCGGGCGTCAGCTCCTGGCGCCACTGCTCGTCCGTCTTTTCAGCCGGCGCGGTGCTGCGTTCTGTGGCGCTGTCGGTAGCGGACCCGGCGGGGGCGGCGACGGGCGTGACTTTTGGCCTGTTACTAAAGATGCTCATAGCCTCAATAACGCTTAGGAGTCCCCGATAAATCCCGATCCGGCGTACAGATGCAGGACCGGCAGGCCCAGCTTGTCCTGGGCCTTGGTGGCCCAGTCAGTGTGGAACGTATCCGCGACGGCGTGCGGGCGGGTGATCACCACGGCCTGCCCGGCGCCGAGTTCCTTGACCCTGGCAACCATGCTGTCGACGGCCTTGCCCTCGACGATTTCGCCGGTCACGCCGCTGCCGAGCCCGGCCAGGGCCGCGAGGGAGACGGCCAGCGTTTCGGCGGCTTCGGCGCGTTCCCCGGCAGGGTCGGAGTGTGCCGTCAGTTCACGGAAGGCCTTGGAGATTTCCAGCAGGGAGAGGTTCTCCAGGAAATCCACCAGGAGGTGCCGCTCCGTGCTGGCCGGGACAAGGACAACCAGCGGTGCATCACCCCCGGCGAGCAGGGTTTCGATATTGACGCGGTCGTCCGCGCCCAGGGGCTCTTCTGTCAGGATGACGATTGGATCACTCATGCCCCCAGCCTAGCCGCGCCCCGCTGGGCCCGCACGGATTGGAGCCCGTATGCCCGCGCCGGTGGTCCCTGACGCCCCCGGATGCCACTCCAGACGGTGAGTTCGGTAAGAATGGTGCCATGGCTTCCTCCCCACACCTCGTGCCGGACCCGCAGCTGATCTCCACCGTCCGTGGAAAGGCTGCCCGTGCCGTCGCGGACTCCGCCGGCGAAGTTTCGGTCCCGGGCAGTGCCAAATGGGCACTGGGCGGCATCATCGGCGGCAGCGCCGCGGCCGGACTGCTCGCCGCCGGGTCCTCCGCCCTTGCCCTATATTTCGCCCACCGCGTGATCACCCCCGCCCGGGTCCGCGAAGAGGACCAGGAGGTCCTGGCGGTGATCCGCGGCGGGCACCGGCTGCAGGTCATCCTCGCCGCCACGCCCGAGGCGACGGTCGAGGGGGTCTACGGTTTGTTCTTCGACGGCGGCCGGGGTCATGCCCGGATCGGCCGGATCGTGTCCTATTCGCCGGCGGAGCGCACGGTGCAGCGCGAAGTCGAGTCCGTCTACAGCGGCGACCTCAGCACGACGCGCCGCGGCTACTGGAGCGGAGCCGCCTACCCGGACCCTGCCAGCATCGGCCTGCCGTCGGAAGACGTGGACATCGAGGTCGAGGGCGGGACTGCCCCGGCCTGGCTGGTCCGGGCACCGCAGGAGTCCGGCATCTGGGCGATCATGGTGCACGGCCGCGGTGCGAGCCGGCAGGAGTGCCTGCGGGCGGTCCGGACGGCACGTGAACTGGGCATGTCCAGCCTGCTGATCACCTACCGCAATGACGGCCTGGCGCCCTCGGCGCAGGACGGACGCTACGGGCTGGGTTCCACGGAGTGGCGCGACGTCGAGGCAGCCATCGGCTTTGCCCTGGAACAGGGCGCTTGTGAAGTGGTGCTCTTTGGCTGGTCCATGGGCGGCGCTATCTGCCTCCAGACCGCCGACTTGTCCCGGTATCACCATCTGATCCGGGCCATGGTGCTCGACGCCCCGGTCATCAACTGGGTGAACGTGCTGGCACACCACGCCGAGCTCAACCGGATACCGTCGGCGGTGGGCCGGTACGGGCAGTTGATGATGAGCCACAAGCTGGGCCGCCGGCTGACCGGCCTCGCCGCGCCCGTGGACCTGAAAGCAATGGACTGGGTGTCCCGTGCGGTGGAACTGCGCACGCCGACGCTGATCATCCACAGCGTCGATGACGAATATGTCCCCTACGGCCCGTCCGCTGCCCTGGCCGAGAAGAACCCGGAGATGGTCACCTTCGAGATGTTCGACCGCGCCCGGCACACCAAGGAATGGAACGTGGATCCGGAGCGCTGGGAACGGCTGGTCGCCGCCTGGCTGGGGCAGCAAATTGCGCCCCGCCCGAATCCGGGCCAGCAGGATCCCGAGGCCCCTGCGCCCGGTTAATTCCTGCCGGTGCCGATCCGCGCCGTGTGCGCCCCGGTGAGCCGGATCAGTTCGGCGGGGCTCAGTTCGATGTCCAGTCCGCGCCGCCCGCCCGACACCAGGATGGTGTCCAGGCCGAGGGCGCTGTCGTCGACCACCGTGGGGGAGGGCTGCCGCTGTCCCAGCGGCGAGATGCCCCCGAGCACATAACCGGTGCGGCGCTCGGCGGCCGCCGGGTCGGCCATGGTTGCCTTCCTGCCGCCCAGCGCGGCCGCCATCGCTTTGAGGTCCAGGTTCCCGCTCACGGGCACGACGCCGACGGCAAGCCGGCCGTCGACGTCGACCATCAGAGTCTTGAACACCCGGGCCGGATCGACGCCGAGCACCTCCGCGGCCTCCAGCCCGTAGCTGGTCGCCGCCGGGTCATGGCTGTAGGGGTGGGCGACGAAGGGAACCCCGGCGTCCGCCAGTGTTGCGGTGGCCGGGGTTCCCTGTGACGCCTTTTTGCGTGCCATTCGGTCGGTGTTTCCCTGGGTGTCTGTGTGGCTGTTGCCTGCGTCAGCTGGTGCCTGCGTGGCCGTGTGTGGCTCAGGGCTGCTGCGGAAGGGCAGCGACCTTGCGCTTGATCCGGCCCAGCATCGCTGTCATCCCGCGCATCCGCAGCGGAGTGATGGCCCGGGTGAGGCCCAGCAGCTCCGGCATGTCGTCCGGAACGGCCAGGATCTCCGCCGGGCTCAGCCCGTCGAGGCCCTCGTGCAGCACGCTGGCGAAGCCGCGGGTGGTGGGGGCTTCGGGCGGTGCCTTGAAGTAGAGCCGGACGCTGTCGGCAGCGCCGCCGTCGGACTTTTCCGTTTCGATGGTCAGGAAGAGCGGAGACTGGCACTCGACCACCTGCTCCATCAATTCCGGGTGGTCCCTAAGCCGGTCCGGGAGCTCCGGGAGTTCACGGGAGAACTCGAGCAGCAGCTGGAGCCGTTCGGGTTCGGTGACGGCCTGGAAGTCATCAACAATTTCCGCCAGTGCGGTGGGGAGGGCAGCAGTATTCATCTCTTCCAGCTTACGCACCCGCAGCGATTGCGTCCCGGTCGCGGTCGCAGCGTCCATTGACGGCGGCTACTTGGTGGCCGGGACCGTGCCGCGTTCGCTGCCCTTGACGATCGGGACGCGGACGGCGTTGCCCCATTCGGTCCAGGAACCGTCGTAATTGCGGACCGTCTCGAAGCCCAGCAGGTACTTGAGCGCGAACCAGGTGTGGCTGGAACGCTCGCCGATGCGGCAGTACGCCACGACGTCGTCGCCTTCCTTCAGCCCGGCCTCGCCGAGGTACAGCGCTTCCAGTTCGGGACGGGTCCGGTAGGTGCCGTCCTCGGCGGCCGCCCGGGCCCACGGAATGGAGGCCGCGGTGGGGATATGTCCGCCGCGCAGGGCGCCTTCCTCGGGGTAGGCGGGCATGTGCGTGCGCTGGCCGGTGTATTCCTCGGTGGACCGGACGTCGATGAGCGGCTTGCCGAAGTGGGCCAGCACGTCGTCCTTGAAGGCGCGGATCGGGGCGTCGTTGCGCTCGACGACGGGGTACCCGCCGGGGGTGATCGCGGGCTTGTCCGTCGTGAGGGCGCGGCCTTCGGCGATCCACTTGTCCCGGCCGCCGTCGAGCAGCCGGACGTCCTCATGGCCGAAGAGCTCGAAGACCCAGAGGGCGTAGGCCGCCCACCAGTTGGACTTGTCGCCATAGATGACGACGGTGCTGTCGCGGGAGATTCCCTTGGCCGCGGCCAGGGCGGCGAACGCTGCGCCGTCGACGTAGTCGCGGGTGACCTCGTCATTGAGGTCCGTGTGCCAGTCGATCTTGACCGCGCCGGGGATGTGCCCCATCTCGTAGAGCAGCACATCCTCGTCGGACTCGACCACGACGAGCTTTCCGTCGGCGAGGGCACCGGAATCGATGGCGGCGGCCAGCCACTCGGTGGACACGAGCCGCTCGGGGTGTGCGTAGGCGGCGAACTTCTCGTTCTGTTCAACGGGGTAGGGCATTGGAATGGCCTTTCACTGAAACGGTCAGGAGGCCGGGCCAGAAGGATCGAGCGCGGCGCCGGGCCTTCCCCCAACACTAGCCACGCCCCGCCGGGATTGCCCCACAGGGTTCACACTCGGAAATATGGCCTTCGTCACGCCCTGCCCGCCCGTCCCACGGCTGCCGACCGGCAGCCCGCGCATTGCCGGTATTCTTTCTGGGGACAAGAGACCAGCAGAACGGACCACCTTGGTACAGATTGAACAGCTCGCCGCCCGCACCCCGGCAGTTTCAGTGGATGAGCTCCTCAACGGGTTTTATCCGTCGCCGCGCTTCGGTGAAGTTTCGTTTTCCAGCTACCGGCCGGATCCGGCGCAGCCGAGCCAGGCCGCCGCGGTCAGGGCGCTGTCGGGATTTGCGGACAACGTCGGTGCGCGCGACGGCGACGGGCTCTTCAAGCGCCTCTTCGGCAAGAAGGACCTGTCCCGCGCCGGGATCTACCTCGACGGCGGCTTCGGCGTCGGCAAGACCCACCTGCTCGCCTCGCTGTGGCACGCCGCCCCGGGGCCGAAGGCCTTTGGCACCTTCGTCGAATACACCAACCTGGTCGGGGCGCTGTCCTTCCGCAAGACGGTCGAGGCCCTGAGCCACTACAAACTGGTCTGCATCGACGAATTCGAGCTCGATGATCCGGGCGACACGGTGCTGAT
The DNA here is from genome assembly GCF_055412825.1 of Pseudarthrobacter linnaei. Taxonomy (NCBI): domain Bacteria; kingdom Bacillati; phylum Actinomycetota; class Actinomycetes; order Micrococcales; family Micrococcaceae; genus Pseudarthrobacter; species Pseudarthrobacter linnaei. The sequence continues at coordinate 4,326 of NZ_JBVAYX010000023.1, read as the reverse complement.
GTCCCGGCTCATGCGCGAGCTGGCCGACGCCGGCGTCAAGCTCGCGGCCACCTCCAACACCCTGCCGGGGTCCCTCGGCGACGGCCGCTTTGCCGCCGTCGACTTCGCCCGGGAGATCCAGGTGCTGGCGGACCAGTTCGATGTCGTCCGGATCGACGGCGAGGACTTCCGCCACCGCGGCCTGCCCGCCGCGCCGCTGCCGCTGCCGAACGACCAGCTGACGCACCACATGCAGCAGGAGTTCCACGGCAAGACGGTGGCCCGTGACGAGTTCAGCACGCTGATCAACCACCTGGCCGGCGTCCACCCGAGCCGGTACCGGCAGATGCTCGACGGGATCGAGGGCGTGGTCTGGAAAAACGTCCACACCATCACCGAGCAGGCCGTCGCGCTGCGCTTTGTGGTGCTCGCGGACCGGCTTTACGACAAGGACGTGCCCATCCTGGCCAGCGGTGTGCCGTTCGACCAGCTCTTCACCGAGGAAATGATGACCGGGGGGTACATGAAGAAGTACTTCCGCGCCGTCTCGAGACTCACCGCCCTGGCCCGCGAAGGCCAGAACCACGAACCCTCCTGACGCCTAAAGCAACGCGGGGTCACCTACGGCCCATCCTGGCGCGCTGGATGGGCCAGAGGTGACCCCGCGTTGCTGGGTTATGCGCCCGTGAACACCCGTGGACGCCCTGGACGCCATCAAGCGCCGCTAGGTGCGGTTAAACGCCGGAGGTGCCGGCGCCACCTCTCGGCGGGACCGGCACCTCGCTGACGTATCTGGGTCAGAGGCCTGGCTGGCGGGGTTCCCCGGCAACGGGGGGCTCCCCGGCGACGGGATTCTGCTCGGCGACCGGCGGCGTATTCGGCCGGTTGTTCGCCTTGTCCACGAAGTCGGAAGCGCCTCGCTGCACGGAATCGATTTTACCGGCGTGCTTTCCGCCGGTCTTGGAGTCGACGAAATCGCCGGCTTTTTCGATGCCGTCCTTGATGGCTTGTTCGTTGCCACCAATTACTTTCTGAGCCTTGCCCTTTAGATCGTCAAGTAAACCCACGGGCACCTCCCTTCGGTCGCGGAGCCAGATCGCTCCTTGCGATTTCTACCCTAGCGGGAGGTGGCGGGAGTGCCAAGGGTGTCCGCCCACAGGGTAAAAGATGCCGGGCCAGCGGCACAGGGTATAACGGCCCCACGGCGGAGGACCCGGGTCGTGGTGGATCCCCAGCCGCGACCCGGGGCATCAGGGCGCAAAAAAGAGCAGCCCCTGGGGAGCTGCTCTCGTGGTGGGCGATACTGGGATCGAACCAGTGACCTCTTCCGTGTCAGGGAAGCGCGCTACCGCTGCGCCAATCGCCCGCAACCGGAAGGATCCGGAGTNCCAATCGCCCGCAACCGGAAGGATCCGGAGTGGAGTAGTCATGAAGAGAGCGGACGACGAGATTCGAACTCGCGACATCCACCTTGGCAAGGTGGTGCTCTACCAGCTGAGCTACGTCCGCATTTTAGTCCCTGCCGGCTGTGCCGGTGGTACTGCATCAAGCAAGTTGCCTTGCTTTGGTGGGCGATACTGGGATCGAACCAGTGACCTCTTCCGTGTCAGGGAAGCGCGCTACCGCTGCGCCAATCGCCCCTTGCATCCAGTCGAAACCGGAAACCAGGGTTTTCACCGAGGTGGGTACGGGATTCGAACCCGTGTATACGGCTTTGCAGGCCGCTGCCTCGCCTCTCGGCCAACCCACCGTGTAGATAGGATTCCAAAGAACCTTACCGTGACAGTGTCCTGCGAGCGGACGACGAGATTCGAACTCGCGACATCCACCTTGGCAAGGTGGTGCTCTACCAGCTGAGCTACGTCCGCAATATTGTCTGCAATTCCCCGCCGCAATCGGCAATTCCTCGCGTTCCAACGAGTAAGAACTCTATAGGAGGTTCAGGGAACTTACAAATCGAGACGACGACGGCGGACGCGGGGAGCGCTGCATCGTTGAGTTCTAGCGGTTCTTGCTAATTACAGCCTTGTAATTCGCCCTGGTTTTCCGGGTGGCTCGGCGCGGCCCCGGCCGCCTGTTGGGGCCCGCAGGCCCCCGGGCGGAGGACTCATTCGGGGACTTTGGCGGAACGCTGTGCTCCGATTTCTAAATTCCGCCGGGGTGGGCTAGCATTCAATGGCATTGGGGCGATTGGCGCAGTGGTAGCGCGCTTCGTTCACACCGAAGAGGTCACTGGTTCGAACCCAGTATCGCCCACCCAAGAAATGGTCCGTTCCGCTCACCGAGCGGGGCGGACCATTGTTGTTATTGCATTGGGGCCGCTGTTTGCCTCACTGTCAGAGCCCCGTGAAAGAGTCCTGCCATGACCGCCCCACTTCTTGCCCACGCCACGGACTATGGCCGGATGTATGCGCGCTCCACCTCGGAGCAGTTCTCCGTGCCGTCCATCACCACGGTGATCGGCCAGCAGCCCCACGGCCTGGACGGATGGTTTGGGTACATGGGCGCCAACAGCCTTGCCCAGGATCCGACGCTGCCCGGCATTCTCGGCAGCCCTGCCAAGGTACGCCAGGCCGTGAGCCGCGCGGCCAAGGCGGCGGAGGCCTACCGCGACGACGCGGCGAAGCGCGGAGACCGGGTGCACAACTACTGCGAGCAGGTTGCCTTGCGTGCCCTGGGCCGCCCGCACCAGATGAAGGAGACGCGCGAAGCCCTCGCCGCCAACGGTGAGGAAGGGTTCGCGGCCCGCTTCGACGAGTGGTGGGAACTTTTTCAGGTGGAGCCGATCGCCCCGGAAATTACCGTCTGGAACAAGACCGTCGGCTACGCCGGCACGCTGGACCTTGTTGCCAAGATCAACGGCCGGACCTGCCTCATCGACTACAAGACCAAGGGCACCAGCCGCGACGGCACCGTCAAACCGCTGGATGACAAAGTAGTCATGCAGCTCGTGGCCGGCATGAAGGCCGAGGAAAGCCTCGTGGACCCGGTTGCAGGGGAGTGGGAAGCTTGGCAGCACGGCGAATCCCCGATCCTGCTGGCGGTGGCGATCGGTGAGACCGAAGTCCGCCCGTTGCGCGCCAACCCGGAAGTCCTGAAGCACCACTGGTGGAAGTTCTGCGCCCTGCGGCGTGTCTGGGAAATGTCCGCGGACACCACAGCCGCCGGACCGGCGCTGCTCCCGCTGGCACCGCCGCCCGCTACCCGATAGGACTCACTCGGCCTGAGGGTTGCACTGCGATAGCTCCATTTACGGCCACGCAAAGTCTCAACAGCCGCGCCGGGACTAGTCCAAGACTCGTAGCGAGCGAAGGCTGAGGCCGGTTGCCGTGCGCTGCGCAGTAAACGCCTGGGCGACTAGTCTTGCGGATGCCCTCGACGCGACCTCCCGCACATCCGGAGGTGAGACCCCGGGTCCATCAACCACACGGCTTCGGCCCTCCCATAGCTCATTGAACTGCTGAGCCGCCTCGACATCATCGAGTTCAACTTCGAGTGAAAAGGTAAAGATTTCTTTGCGGGCCATAGGCCAATACTGCAGTAGATAGAGCAAGAAACAGCCTTGAGCCGTGCATCTAAACCAGGATGGGGCGGAAGTAGTAGTTGCGTCGGGGTTTTTGGCGTGGGTCGATGTGGGGTGGCGGGATGAACCAGGGGATGCCGGTGCGGACCTGGATGGTCCAGTGTTCCTTGTGGATCACGTGGTGGTGGTGGGAGCAGAGAAGCACGCCGTTTTCTGTGCCGGTCGTTCCGCCGCGGGACCAGTAGGTGGTGTGGTGCGCTTCGCACCAGGGCGCGGGGATGGTGCAGCCGGGGAACGCGCAGCCCTGGTCGCGGGCGGTGAGGGCTTTGCGGATGTGCGGCGGGAACACCCGTGAGGTCCGGCCGATGTCCAGGATCCGGGCCTCGCTGCCGAGCAGGACCGGGATGATGTCCGCGTCGCAGGCGATCTTCCGGACCGTGGAGGCGGTGACGGGTCCGGTGAAGAGCAGGTTTCCGGGGTGCTCCATCGCCTGGCCGGGGTGGGAGGGACCGCCTGCGACGCCCTGCAGGCCTGCGTCGCCGTGTCCGTCGTTNAGGTCGCGGTAGTCGATGGTGACCATGACCTGGGGCCGGAGTCCTCCGGCGGCGGGCAGGGTGCCGGCGGCGAGAGCGGCCTTGGCGGCGCCGACGAGGCCGTCGAGGAGTTTCTGCGGGCGTGAACGCAGGTCCAGCGGGACGTCCACGCTGGCATTCCCGCTGTTTTTGCCGCCGCTGGCCCAGGGGCTGGCTTCGGTGGCGGCTCCGGCGGAGTGGGTGGCCGCCGCCGCGGCAGGCCCGCCCGCGGACCCCGCACCGACGGCCGCG
>NZ_JBVAYX010000022.1:0-58161 GCF_055412825.1 Pseudarthrobacter linnaei | reverse complement strand
ACACTATTGAGTTCTCAAACAACAGACACACCCGGCACCACCACAACCTCAGCCGTGGATCGCTCCGGAGCAACTTCCCAAACTTACCCGGCCGCTTCACCCTTGTCAAATCGGCGATCCCGACTCAGTCTTGCCGTGAGGCATCTGGGTCATGGTGGCCGTTCAACTCCGGGGAGCAGCGCGGAAATAAACTCTACCACCACTTCGCCCTACTGACAAAGACGCCCCAAGGCGGGCTGCGGCAGGGCATCAAAAAGCCCGGAATCGCGGGGATTCCGGGCCCTTCGACGACGCCGAGCCGGCCGTTACGGGCGGCAGTCCGGCGTCAGCCCACCGGTTTGAAGAACGCGGCACCCAGCGGGGGCAGCGTGACACTAAGGGTGGCCGGCTGGCCGTCGATGGCCAGATCCGGGGCCGTGAGGGTCCCCTCGTTCAGGACACCGGAACCGCCGTACACGTCGGCGTCGGTGTTCAGCACTTCCTGCCACTGCCCCGCCGAGGGGACCCCCAACCGGAAGTCCGCATGGGGGGCCCCCGAGAAGTTGAACGCACACACCAGCGGGTTGCCCGCGGTATCCCGGCGGATGAAGGTCAGGACGTTGCGGTTGGAGTCCCCGCCGTTGATCCACTGGAAGCCGGCGGGATCGTTATCCTGCTCGTAGAGCGCCGGGGTGGCGGTGTAGAGCTCATTGAGGTCCTTGGTCAGGAGCTGTATCCCGCGGTGCGCCGGATTCTCCGCCAGCCACCAGTCCAGGCCGTGCTGCTCGGACCATTCAGCTTCCTGGCCGAATTCGGTGCCCATGAAGATCAGCTGCTTGCCCGGGTGGGCCCACTGGTAGCCCAGGAAGGCACGCAGGTTCGCCAGCTGCTGCCAGCGGTCCCCCGGCATCTTCCGCAGCATCGAACCCTTGCCGTGCACGACCTCGTCATGGCTGATCGGCAGCAGGAAGTTCTCCGTGAAGGCGTAGACCAGGGAGAAGGTGACGGTCCCGTGGTGCCACCGGCGGTTGAAGGGATCCTCGGCCATATATTTGAGCGAGTCATGCATCCAGCCCATGTTCCACTTGATCCCGAAACCCAGGCCGCCCTGGCTTGTGGGCGCCGTGACACCGGGGAAGGCGGTGGATTCCTCGGCGATCATGACCGCACCGGGGTGCGTTTTGTAGACCGTGGCGTTGACCTCCTGCAGGAAGGAGATGGCCTCGAGGTTTTCCCGCCCGCCGAAGCGGTTCGGCTGCCACTGCCCCTCCTCGCGGGAGTAGTCGAGATAGAGCATCGACGCCACTGCATCCACGCGCAGGCCGTCGATGTGGAATTCGTCGAGCCAGTAGAGCGCGTTCGCGACCAGGAAGTTGCGCACCTCACTGCGGCCGTAGTCAAAGATGAGCGTTCCCCAGTCCGGGTGCTCGCCCAGGTTGGGGTCGGAGTGCTCATACAGCGCTTCGCCGTCGAACCGGGCCAGTGCCCACTCATCCTTGGGGAAGTGCGCCGGCACCCAGTCCAGCAGCACACCGATGCCGGCCTGGTGGAGTTCATCCACGAGGTACCGGAATTCGTCGGGGTGGCCGAAGCGCGACGTCGGGGCGAAGTAGGACGTGACCTGATAGCCCCAGGACCCGCCGAACGGGTGCTCCGCGACCGGCATGAACTCCACATGCGAGAAGCCAAGCCACTTGACGTATTCGACCAGTTCCTTGGCCAGTTCCCGGTAGCTGAGCCCGACCCGCCAGGAGCCGAGGTGCACTTCATAGACGCTCATCGGCGAGTTGTGCGGATCCCGTGCGGCGCGGGCTTCCATCCACTCCGCATCCCGGAAGGCATAGGCGGGCTCCACGACACGCGATGCCGTCAGCGGCGGAACCTCCGTGCCAAAGGCCAGCGGATCCGCCTTCTCGACCCAGAAGCCGTGGCTGGTCCGGATCTCGAATTTGTAGCACGCCCCTGCCAAAACGCCGGGGATAAAGACTTCCCAGACTCCGGAGGAGCCGAGGGACCGCATCGAGTGCTGACGGCCGTCCCAGCCGTTGAAATCGCCCTTGACGCGGACTGCCTGGGCGTTCGGCGCCCACACGGCGAAGGACACGCCGTCGACGTCGCCCAGGGCGGACTTGTAGTGCTGGACGTGCGCGCCGAGCACATCCCAGAGGCGCTCGTGGCGGCCTTCGCCGATCAGGTGAAGGTCGAGCTCGCCAATGGTGGGCAGGTACCGGTACGGGTCGTCCGCGGGCTCCGGCGCCTTGCCCTCGTAGCTGACTTCCAGCCGGTAGTCGGGCACGTGGCCCGTCTCCAGCGGCTCCAGCACGGCAACCCACACCCCGCCGGACTCGTGCATCATCGGGAAAGTGCCGGCCGCCGTCACAACGGAGACGGCTTCGGCGAGGTGCTTGACCGTGCGGATAGTGACGTGGCCGTGGTCATCGAGGTGCGCGCCCAGGACCGAGTGCGGCGCGTGGTGTTCGCCGGCGGCGACCCTCGCCAGGGTGTCCGCATCCACTGGCAGGGGACTTCCGGGACGATCGATACGTGCTGAACCTGTCATTTCAATACCTTCCGCTGCGGCTTCGGCAGGAACGCCGGAGCCTGTACTGCCGAGGAGACGACGTGATGCGTGGACCGGAATGGAGAGCCAGTCCGGCCTGTTCCGTAGTTCGTAGATGACTTCGTACAGGGCCTTGTCGAGCCACAGCGCAACGAAGAGCGGGGAATCGCGGTCGATGCCGCCGGGGATGACTTCGGCGTAGCCGGCCAGGAAGGCTTCGGCACAGTCGTCCACCCAGGCCGCCGGGACGTCCGCCTCCGGCTGCTCGCGGACGGCCGCTCCGGCTGCGTAGTCAAAAGACCGCAGCATTCCGACGACGTCACGCAGCGGTACGTCGGGGAAATTGCGTTCTGAGATGGGCCGGAGGGGTTCCCCCTCGAAGTCGAGGATGGCCCAGCGCGGCGCCTTCCCGGCGCCGCCCGGAACCTGCAGGATCTGGCCAAGGTGGAGGTCACCGTGGATCCGCTGCAGGGGTCCGGCGCCGCTGCCCTGGAGGCGCTCCAGGAGCCGGTCCAGCGCCGCACCATAAGGGCCGACAGCGGGCCCGGCCTGCGCCCAGGACTGCCGCACCCGCTGTGCTACGCCGGGCGCAATGTCGCCGCCCGGCACCGATTCGGAAGCGATGCCCAGTGCCTGGGCCAGCCGGCGGTGCACCGTGGCGGTCGCGGCGCCCAGGTCGCGGGCTTCGACGGTGAAATCCCGGCCTTTACTCGCCGCGTCGACGGCCAATGCCCAGGCGTCCAGGCCGCCGGCGAGGAACTCGTGCGCCACGGCCAGTTCGCAGCGCGCGGGGCGGGCGTTCGGCGCCCCGGCGGGTGCCTCTGCCCACTCCCCGGTCACCCAGCCGAGGGTGGCCGGCACTTCAACGGTGCGCTCTGCGGTCAGGGCGGCGCCGATTTCCACCTCCGGGTTCTGGCCCTCGGAGAGCACCCGGAAGAACTTCAGGATCGCGGCTGACTCGCCGTCGTCGACGATCACGGAAGTGTTCGACTGCTCCCCGGAGAGGACCTTGACGACGCCGGTGGCGCGGGGCAGGACGTAGCCGGACTCCACGAGGTGGCCGGTGGCGTTTCCGGCCGGGGTGGTCCCGCCGTGGCGCATGAGTTCCAGCCACGCCGCGATGAACCCGGCGTCGTGGACGCCGTCGTAAATCCACAGGGCGCCGGGAGCTCCGGCTTCCTGGCCCTCAGCGCCGGCGGGGACGGCGTCGGAAAGCTGCCCGATCAGCGCCGATTCCGCCCCTGGCAGGGGCGCGCGGCGGATGCTGAGCGGGACCTGCACGACGTCGGTCCGCGAGCCGTCCGGCGTCGGGTAGCTAACGGCCAGCAGCAGCACCTCAAGGTCCGCGACGGCTGAAGCGCCGCCCGGACCGCCGGCCAGGCGCAGTCCCCCGGCCTGCTCGAAACTGAACGCAGCGCTCTTGACGGGGAACCAGCGCTGGCGCGGAAGCCAGCCGCCGAGCAGTCCGCTCAGGGCCGGGGTAAGGGTGGGTCGAGACATGTCAGCCTTCGATGGAAAGGATCGGCATGGCCTGGGTGTGGGGCGATGTCGGGTTGGAGGCAGCAGAACGGATCCGCAGCCAGAAGAAGTCGTGGCTGCCCAGGGTCAGCGTCAGGGTTCCGTCGTCGGAGATCCCCGGGAATGCCTGGCCGCCGAACACGTCCCGGAGGCCGCGTCCCGCGAACCGCGGCACCCGCAGCGTGGTGGCCACCGGATGCTGGGACAGGTTGAAGGCGCACAGGATAGTTTCGCCGTCCTCGCCGGCCGAGTTGCCTTCCGGCAGTTCGCGCAGGTAGGCAAGGACGACGTCGTGGTCCGCCTCGACATGCTCAAAGCCGCCCAGCCCGAAGGCGGGGTGGTTCTTCCGGACGCTGAGGATCTGGCGCGTCCAACGCAGCAGCGAGCCCGAGTGGGCGGCCTCGGCCTCGACGTTGGCCATGCTGTAGTTGTAGACCAGCGACTGGATCACCGGCAGGTACAGCTTGCCGGGGTCCGCGCTGGAGAACCCGGCGTTGCGATCCGGGTTCCATTGCATCGGGGTGCGCACGGCGTCGCGGTCCTCGAGCCAGATGTTGTCCCCCATGCCGATCTCGTCCCCGTAGTAGAGGAACGGGCTGCCGGGCAGGGACAGCAGCAGGGCGTTGATGAGCTCGATCTCCGAGCGGGAATTGTCCAGCAGCGGCGCGAGCCGGCGGCGGATCCCGATGTTGGCGCGCATGCGCGGGTCCGGTGCGTACCAGCCAAGCATGGCCGCGCGCTCGTCGGCGGTCACCATTTCCAGCGTCAGCTCGTCGTGGTTCCGCAGGAAAGTGCCCCACTGGGCGCCTTCGGGAATCGCCGGGGTGTCCTTCATCGTCTCGATGATGGGGGCGGCCTTCTGGTCCCGCAGCGCGTAGTACAGGCGCGGCATGATCGGGAAGTGGAAGGCCATGTGGCATTCCGGTTCCGCTTCGGTCCCGAAGTACTCAACCACTTCGGCCGGCGGCTGGTTGGCCTCGGCGATGATTACGCGGCCCGGGTAACTTTCATCGACCATCTTGCGCAGCTTGCGGAGGAACTCGTGGGTCTGCGGCAGGTTCTCGCAGTTGGTGCCTTCCTCCTCGAAGAGGTACGGGATGGCGTCAGCGCGGAAGCCGTCGATGCCCTGGTCCAGCCAGAAGCGCACGACGTCGAAGAGGGCATCGATGACTTTGGGGTTCTCGAAGTTGAGGTCCGGCTGGTGGCTGAAGAAGCGGTGCCAGAAGAATTGGCGCCGGATCGGGTCGAAGGTCCAGTTGGATTCCTCGGTGTCCACGAAGATGATGCGGGCATCTTCGTATTTCTCGTCCGTATCGCTCCAGACGTAGAAATCGCCGAACGGTCCGTCGGGATCCTTGCGGGACTCCTGGAACCAGGGGTGCTGGTCGGAGGTGTGGTTCAGCGGAAGGTCAATGATCACGCGGACGCCGCGGGCGTGGGCTTCCGCGACGAGGCGCTTGAAATCGCTGATGGTGCCGAACTCGTCGAGCACGGAGTTGTAATCCGAGATGTCGTAGCCGCCGTCACGGAGCGGGGACTGGAAGAACGGCGGGAGCCACAGGCAATCGACGCCGAGCCACTGAAGGTAGTCCAGCTTCTCGATCAGCCCGTGGAAGTCGCCGGAGCCGTCGCCGTTTCCGTCGGCAAAGCCGCGGACCAGCACCTCGTAGAAGACCGCCTTGCGGTACCAGTGCGGATCGTGTTGGAGGCCGGGCGCGTTCAACTCATAGGATCCCTTCGAGCTGTAGTGCTGGTTGGGATTTGACGGGCTGAAACTCACTGGTGGTGCCTCCGGATGCTAAGAATGTGCGCTGGCTCGACATGGGCGTCCAGCCGGACGTAGTTGTATTCTCCCCATTCCCAGCTCTCGCCGGTCACCAGATCATCCACCATGAACCGGCCATTGTGCGTCAGGTCGTCCGCGTCGAGCTCCAGCGCCGCCAGATCCAGCGTGACCGTGCTTTCGCGGATGCCGTGCGGATCCACGTTGACGACGATGATCAGGGTGTCCTTGGTGCCGTCGGGGAGGGTCTTGTGCTTCGAATAGACGACGGTGGCGTTGTCCGTGCTCTCGTGCACCGTCAGGTTCTGCAGGTCCCCCAGGGCGGGGTGGGCGCGCCGGATCGTGTTCAGCCGGGTCAGGTACGGGGCCAGCGTCCGGCCGGATTCGGCCGCCGCGTCCCAGTCGCGGGCCTTGTACTCGAACTTCTCGTTGTCGATGTACTCCTCGGCACCGGGCCGGGCCACGTGCTCAAAGAGTTCGAAGCCGGCGTAGACGCCCCAGCTGGGACTCGCGGTGGCAGCGAGCGCCGCCCGGATCTTGAACGCGGGCGGACCGCCGTACTGCAGGAATTCGGTCAGGATGTCCGGGGTGTTGACGAAGAAGTTAGGCCGGAAGTAGGCAGGGGACTCGTGGCTGACCTCCTGGAAGTATTCCTCCAGCTCCTCCTTGGTGTTCCGCCAGGTGAAGTAGGTGTAGGACTGCTGGAAGCCGGCACGGCCCAGTGCGTGCATCATGGCCGGGCGGGTGAAGGCCTCGGCGAGGAAGACGACGTCGGGGTGCTTCTTGTTGACCTTGGCGATCAGCCATTCCCAGAACCACACCGGCTTGGTGTGCGGGTTGTCGACGCGGAAGATCTTGACGCCGTGGCTCACCCAGAGGAAGACAATGCGCAGGATCTCATTGGACAGGCCCGCGGGATCGTTGTCGAAGTTGAGCGGGAAGATGTCCTGGTATTTTTTCGGCGGGTTCTCCGCGTAGGCAATGCTGCCGTCGACGCGGGTGGTGAACCACTCGGGGTGGCTTTCGACCCAGGGGTGGTCCGGCGCGGCCTGCAGGGCAAAGTCCAGGGCCACTTCCAGGCCCAGCTCTCCGGCCCGCGCCACGAAGGCATCGAAGTCCTCGAAGGTGCCCAAATCCGGGTGGATGGCGTCGTGGCCGCCCTCCCTGGCCCCGATGGCCCAGGGGGAGCCGGGATCGTGCGGTCCGGCGAGCAGGGTGTTGTTCGGGCCCTTGCGGTGCTGGCTGCCGATCGGGTGGATCGGCGGCATGTAGATGATATCGAAGCCCATGGCCGCGACGGCGTCGAGGCGCTGGGCGGCGGTGCGGAAGGTTCCGGAGGTCCACTCACCCGTTTCGTGGTTGCGGACGGCGCCCTCGGACCGGGGGAAGAACTCGTACCAGGCGCCCCTGGCGGCGAGCTCCCGCTCCACCAGCAGGGGGTACTTCTCGGAAACGGTGATCTGCTCGCGGATCGGCTGGCGTTCGATGACGGCGGCGACCTCAGCGCTGAATCCTGCGGCGAGGCGTTCCTCAGCGGTCTTGCTGGTGTCGTTGAGCCCGACGACGGCCATCCGCAGGGTCCGCCGGTCCCCGGACGGGCGGGAGGAGTCCTCGGAGGCCGCGGCGAGCAGCGCGGCGCCCTCTGCGAGCATCAGCTCGACGTCGATCCCGGCTTCCACCTTCACCTCGGCGTTGTGGTGCCACGTGCCATAGCTGTCGTGCCAGGCCTCGATCACAAAGGACCAGTCGCCGGTGCCGGAGGGGGTCAGGAGCCCTTCCCAGCGGTCGGTTCCCATGCCGCGCGGGCCCCGGGGCGTGGAGAGGCGGACGCGCTGGCGTTCCTTTCCCCGGGGGTCGAGCAGGACGGCGCTGACACCGAGCCGGTCGTGGCCCTCACGGAAGGCGGTGGCGCCTACCACCAGGGTTTCCCCCACCGAGGCTTTGGCGGGGAATTTGCCGCCTTCAACGGCAGGCTGCACGGCGGTGATCGGGAAACGGCCAAAGCGAAGGCCCTCCGTCATCAGGGCCTTAGGCTTTTGCTTGGACACGGCACTGGTTCGCGGGTTAGTCGTCACAGCCACGACGTTATCGACAAATCGGCCAGATTGCTAAGCCTGCTCACTTTTTCCGGGGTTTCCCGGGGGCCGGAACGTCATTTATGCGAAAGAAACTTAAACCGGTTCCGAGCCTCCAACTTGTCGGTTAGTGTTTCGCAGGTGAAGGCAATCCGCAGATTTACCGTCCGAACCGTACTTCCCGAGTCGATCCGGCCGCTGGCCAGGCTGGCCACCAACCTCCGGTGGTCCTGGCACCGGCCCACCCGGGAGCTTTTCGAGGGCCTGAACCCGAAGATCTGGGCGCAGAGCGACCACGATCCCGTGACCTTCCTCGGCCTGGTGAGCCGGGAGGAGCTGCAGCGCCTCGCCGCGGACCTGGACGTGGTGCGACGGGTCCACGCGGCTGCCGAGGACCTCGACCGGTATCTCGAGGCGCCCCGGTGGTACCAGAGCCTCGGCGACGGCGCACCGGCGTGCATCGCCTACTTCTCCCCCGAGTTCGGCATCACCGAAGTGTTGCCGCAGTACTCCGGCGGCCTCGGCATCCTCGCCGGCGACCACCTGAAGGCAGCCTCGGACCTGGGCGTGCCGCTGATCGGCGTCGGCCTGCTGTACCAGGCGGGCTATTTCAAGCAGTCGCTGTCCCGTGACGCCTGGCAGCAGGAAACCTATCCGGTCCTGGATCCGGACGGGCTGCCGCTGACGCTCCTGCGCGAGTCCTCTGCTGACGGCAACGGCAAGCCCATCCAGATTTCGCTGCCGCTGCCCAACGGCCGGCGGCTGCTGGCGCACGTCTGGCGCGCCGACGTCGGGCGTGTCCCGCTGCTGCTGCTGGACTCCAACGTTCCGGGCAACGACGAGGCTGCACGCGGGATCACGGACCGCCTGTACGGCGGCGGCGGCGACCACCGGCTCCAGCAGGAACTCCTGCTCGGCATGGGCGGGGTGAAGGCACTGCGTGTCTTCCAGAAACTCACCGGCAGCCCCGCGCCGGAAGTCTTCCACACCAACGAAGGCCACGCAGGATTCCTCGGCGTGGAGCGGATCCAGGAAATGATGTCCGCCGAAGAGCCGCTGAGCTGGCAAGAGGCGCTGGCCGCCGGCCGCGCCTCCACCGTGTTCACGACCCACACCCCCGTCCCGGCCGGCATTGACCGCTTCGAGGTCTCGCAGATCCAGCACTTCTTCGACGCCGGGCTGGCCCCGGACGTGCCGGTGGCAAAGATCCTGAACCTGGGCCGCGAGGACTACACGGATGGCAACCCGTTCGTGTTCAACATGGCCGTGATGGGCCTGCGGCTGGCCCAGCGTGCCAACGGCGTGGCCAAGCTGCACGGTGTGGTGTCCCGCGGAATGTTCTCGGCGCTGTGGCCCGGGTTCGACCACTCGGAGGTGCCTATCACCTCGGTCACCAACGGTGTGCACGTGCCCACCTGGGTGGACCCGCGCGTCACGGCACTGGCGCGTGAGCGGTTCGGCGCCGACGCGGAAGAGCAGGGCCGCTGGGACCTCGCCTACAACGTCAGCGACGAGGACCTCTGGGCCCTGCGCCGGGAGATGCGGGTGTCCCTCGTGGAGGACGTCCGGCGACGGCTCCGGGCCGCCTGGAAGAAGCGCGGCGCAGCCGACGCTGAGCTCGCGTGGACGGATGCCGTGCTGGATCCGGACGTCCTGACCATCGGCTTCGCCCGGCGTGTGCCGACCTACAAGCGGCTCACCCTGATGCTGCGCGAACCCGAGCGGCTTAAAGCCCTGCTGCTGCACAAGACCCACCCGATCCAGCTGGTCATTGCGGGCAAGTCGCACCCGGCCGATGACGCGGGCAAGAAGATGATCCAGGACCTCGTCCGGTTCACCGACGACCCGGCGGTCCGGCACCGGATCGTGTTCCTGCCCAACTACGACATCGCCATGGCCCGGACCCTGTTCCCGGGGTGCGACGTGTGGCTGAACAATCCGCTGCGCCCGCTCGAGGCGTGCGGCACCTCCGGCATGAAGGCCGCCCTGAACGGCTCGCTCAACCTCTCGGTCCTGGACGGCTGGTGGGATGAGATGTTCGACGGCGAGAACGGCTGGGCGATTCCGACCGCGAACAACGACGCCTCCCCCGAGGAACGCGATGACATCGAGGCGGCTGCGCTGTACGAGTTGCTGGAGACGCAGGTGGCCCCCCGCTTCTACGGGCTGACGGTGTCGGACGGCGCCGGTGCCGCCGGGCCTTCCCAGCCGGGCCGGCAGACGGTGCCCACGCATTGGGTTTCGATGATCAAGCACACCATGTCCCATCTGGGCCCGGCGGTCTCCGCGGACCGGATGCTCAAGGACTACGTCAACGTCCTGTACCGGCCGGCCGCCGTCGCTGGCCGCCGGGCCGGAGCGGACAATTTTGCCGAGGCCAAGGCTCTCGCGGCCTGGATTTCCCGGGTCCGGGCATCCTGGCCGCAGATTCAGGTGGAGCATGTGGACTCGGTAGGCGTCTCGGAGGACCCGCAGATCGGCGATATCCTCCAGGTCAACGCTTACGTGGCCCTGCACGACGTCACCCCGGATGATGTCTCCGTCGAGGTTGCCTACGGCAAGGCGGAGGACAGCGACGAACTGGCCGACGTCACCGTGGCCGAGCTCAAAGCGGTGGAAGACCTCGGCAGGGGCCGGCACCTCTTCAGCGGAACCCTGGTGATCGACCGGTCCGGTTCCTTTGGCTACACGGTCCGTGTGCTCCCGAAGCATGAGGCCCTTGCGTCCAAGGCGGAGCTGGGCCTGATCGTCAACGCCTGAGCCGCTGGCCGGCTGCCGGCACGCCGGGACGCCGGGACGATCAACACCAGCGCCGCACGCCGGAAGCCCGGGATGCGGCGCTGGTGTCTATCCGGGCTCAGAGGCAAACGGCAATGACGGCCAGGCTCCTGCCGGCGTAGCGTTCGGCGTCCTGCAGGATTTCGCAGATGACACCGAACGCCCGGTCCGAGCGGAACGCAGCCGGCACCTCCCAGATGAAGGTGATCGGGGACTGGCCGTCGTCGGCGACGGCATCGGCGAAGTCGTGCAGGGAGTCGTTGAGCGCGTCCAGGTTCACGCCATAGTCCGCCGGGAAGTCCAGGGTCTCCGCGAACGTCTCGAGGACCGTCCGTTTGGTGTCGGCGGCGGGAATCAGCACGGCGCGCCGTCCGGCGTCCGCCACCAGGGCCTGCAGTTCCTCGATGGTCCAGGTGTCTGCGGAGTAGATCTTCATGGGTTCCTTACTGGCCTTCGATGATGAATTTGAACGAGTTGTAATGGTCCGGTGTGTAGTATTTCCCGCCGGCTTGCCCGGCCACGATCCGTCGGGCTCCACGGTCGGATTCACCCGGGGTCCTGACCGTGTATTCCCTGTAATAGCCGGATGGCTTCCGCGGAAGAATGCGCTCGAAGTTGCCGAACGTGACGTCGTCCCTGCTGTAGGGATACGGCCCTCCCCTGGCGATGAGCGCGAGGGTCTGGCGCGCTTCGGCGGGAAGCTCCGAGGCCTTCACCTCCGGCAGCCCGGACGGGTTGGCGGGTGCAGGCGGGGCAGCCGGTGCGGAAGCCCCGGGCTCAGCAGTGCGCGGCTGGACGGTACTGGGCCGGGCGGTACCGGACGCCGCCGGGCCGGCGCCCGGCGTGCCGGCGTCGGACGGCGTCGTTCCGGCCCCCGGGACCCCTGCCAGCACGAATGCCAGCACCGCCAGTCCGAACATCAGGGCAAGCAGGGCAGTCAGCCGCTGGACCTTCATTCGCAGTGTTCCTTCTGCCTGGAGGGAGGGCCGGGCTAGGTGCGGTAGATGTTGATGGAATTGGCCTGCACGACGTCCCGTTCACCGGACGCGACCCGGACGCCCTGGCGCCGGTCGTGGAGCCCCGAGGTGGTCAGGCGCAGCTCGAAGAGCCGGCTGCCGGTCCCCACCTCATTGCTGAGCAGCGGCAGCGTGACCTTGATGTCCTTGGCGCCGCCGTTGACCACCACGAGCCCGTCCACATGGCCGTCGTCGGACCCGAGCAGCAGCTGCACCACCCGGTGCCCCGGGTCCTGCCAGCGCTCCCCGGCCATCGGCTCGCCGCACTCGTCGAACCAGTGGAAGTATGACTGTTTTTCGCGGGTCGGGTAGTCATGCGGCTGCCCGGCCAGGAACTCCTTGCGGAGCCGGATCACCCGCTTGGTGGTGCGCAGCATCGAGTGGGATTCGGGCGTGCTGGTCCAGTCGATCCAGGCGAGGGGGTTGTCCTGGCAGTAGGCGTTGTTGTTGCCCTGCTGGGTGCGGGCGATCTCGTCGCCGGCAGTGATCATGGGCACGCCCTGGGAGATCATCAGCGACGCCATCAGGTTGCGGCTGGACTGCGCACGCCGGGCGAGGATATCCTCGTCCTCCGTGGGGCCCTCGAAGCCGTGGTTGTAGCTGCGGTTGTCCCCGTGCCCGTCCCGGTTCTGTTCCCCGTTGGCCTCGTTGTGTTTGCGGTCGTAGGACACAAGGTCGGCCAGGGTGAAGCCGTCATGGGCGGTGACGAGGTTGACCGAAGCGAGCCGGGACCGGCCGGACGGTTCAAACAGGCTCGCGGAGCCGGAGAGCGCGTCCGCGAGCCGGGCCACCGAGCCGCCCTGCCCGCCGCCGTCGATTGCGGCGCGGTCAGCGAGCCAGAAGCTGCGGACGGCGTCGCGGAAGTGGTCGTTCCAGTCCACCCAGCCGGGCGGGAAACGGCCGGTCTGCCAGCCGCCATAGCCGATGTCCCAGGGCTCGGCGATGAGCTTGGAGGCCGACAGCACCGGGTCGGCCCCGATTGCCACCAGGAACGGGTGCCGGGGATCGAACTCGTTGGCGGCGTTGCGGGCCAGCGTCACGGCAAGGTCAAAGCGGAAGCCGTCGATGTGGAACTCGGTCACCCAGTACCGCAGCGAATCGAGCACCAGCTGCACCACACGGGGCTCGCCGAAGTCCAGGGAGTTGCCGCATCCGGTGGTGTCCACGTACCTGCCGTGGCCGTCATTGCGGTAGTAGGCCATTTCACCCAGACCCCGGAAGCTGAGGGTCCGGCCGTCCCTGCCGCCCTCGGCCGTGTGGTTGTAGACGACGTCGAGGATGACCTCGAGGCCGGCGTCGTGCAGCAGCTTAACCATGCCCTTGAACTCGTCCTGGACGGCCTTCGGGCCCGCTGCCTGCGCGGCCTGGGTGGCATAGCCGGGGTGCGGGGCGAAGAACGCGGCAGTGTTGTAGCCCCAGTAGTTTGTCATGCCGAGATTCTGCAGGTGCGGTTCGTCCACGTGGAAGTGGACCGGAAGGAGCTGCACGGCCGTGATTCCCAGCGCGATCAGGTGCTCGATCATGGCCGGGTGCGCCAGCCCGGCGTAAGTGCCCTGGAGGTCCTCCGGCACGTCGGGGTGCAGCTTGGTCTGGCCGCGGACGTGCGCCTCGTAGATGATGGTGTTGCGCCACGGAGTCCTGGGACCGCGGTCATTGCCCCAGTCGAAATCGCTGTCCATCCGGACGCTCGTGATGAAATCCTCACGCTCGTCCACGGCCCGGCCGTAGGGGTCCAGCAGCAGCGGCTGCTCGCCGCTGCTGTCGAAATCCGTCGCGGGCATGGACAACGGGAGCGCCTCGTGGTCGGGGGTGGCCCGGAATCCGTAGCGCGAACCGGCCGGGATGCCTTCGACGATGCCGTGGTGCACGCCGTCGGTCACGTTCGGCAGTGTCTTGAGCTGCCAGGTGCCCCCGGGTGCCTGGTAGGCAATTTCCAGGGTGGCCACGCCGGGCGCGTAGACAGCCACGTTCGCGAAGGCACTCCGAGGATCGTCCAATGCCGGCGAACCGGTGCTCGGAACGCTGATTCCCAGCGGAAACGCCCGTGAGGCGTCTACGGTGGAGGCTGTGTCTACGTAGGTCATAACCATTGCTTAGAGTTTAGCGGGCCGAACAAATAGACCCGGTTTCTGATTTCCTGACGAAGTGAAGTTTACGGAAAAGCGGCGTTGCATACTTGGACAAGCGCCGAAACTGGAGGTAATAGTGCGGATTGCACTCGCTCAAATCATCGCCGGACGCGATCCGGCCGGAAATCTGTCCCTCGTGGCGGACTACGCGGCCCGCGCCCGAGCAGGCGGGGCGGAGCTCGTGGTGTTCCCCGAGGCCACCATGCGCGCCTTCGGGAACTCGCTGCTGGACATCGCCGAGCCGCTGGACGGCCCGTGGGCATCGCGGCTGCGCAGCATCGCGGCGGAACACGGGATCGTGATCGTCGCCGGGATGTTCACCCCTGGGACAGCGGACGACGGCGGCAAGGTGCGCAACACCCTCCTGGCCACCGGCCGCGGGGTCGAGGCCAGCTACGACAAGATCCACCTCTTCGATGCCTTCGGCTTCGCCGAATCGGACACCGTCGACGCCGGCGCCGAGCCCGTCACCTTCGAAGTCAACGGCGTGACGTTCGGCCTGACGACCTGCTACGACATCCGGTTCCCGGGTCTCTTCACCGAGAATGCGGACCGCGGGGCCGAGGTGAACATTGTCTGTGCTTCCTGGGGATCCGGTCCCGGCAAGGCCGAACAATGGAAGCTTTTGGCCCGCGCCCGCGCCCTGGATTCGACCACTGTGGTCCTCGCCTGCGGCCAGGGCGACCCGGCCAGCCAGGGAATCGAGCCGAAGGGGGCGGCGCCCACCGGCGTCGGGCACTCCGTCGTCGTCTCCCCGCTGGGTGAAGTCCTGGAAGAGCTCGGCGGCGCCCCGGGCCTGCTGTTCGCAAACCTGGACCCCGCCACCGTCAAAGAAGCCCGGGCCAAACTCCCGGTCCTCGCCAACCGCCACAAATTCTAACAACGCGGGGTCACTTCGCGCCCATGTTGGGGCCCCGGATGGGCGCGAAGTGACCCCGCGTTGCTTGGCAGCGGACTACTTGACGGCGCGCTGGCGGGAGATCTCGTAGAGGGAGATGCCCACGGCCATGGAGGCGTTCAGCGACTCCATCGCAGAGTCGATCGGGATGGAGACGATCTGGTCGCAGTTTTCGCGGACCAGGCGGCTGAGGCCCTTGCCCTCGGAACCGACAACGATGCAGACCGGCTCGGTGGCCAGGGCGAGGTCGGGCAGCGAAACGTCACCGTCGCCGTCGAGCCCGAGAACATAGATGCCCATGTTCTTGAAAGCCTTCAGCGTGTTGTTCAGGTTGGCCGCACGTGCCACGGGGACGCGGACGGCGGCTCCCGCGCTGGTCTTCCAGGCCGAGGCGGTGACGCCGACGGAGCGGCGCTCCGGGACGATGACGCCGTGGCCGCTGAAGGCCGAGACCGAGCGGATGATCGCGCCGAGGTTGCGCGGATCAGTGATGCCGTCCAGCGCGACGAAGAGCGGCGCGTTGGCGACGTGGCCCTTCTTCCAGCTCGCGAGGGTCTCCTCGGCCAGCTCGTAGGCATCCTGGTATTCGTACGGCGGGATCTGCAATACGAGGCCCTGGTGGATGGCGTCGTCAGTCATCCGGTCCAGCTCGGGCTTGCCGGTTTCGAGCAGCGGGATGCCGCG
The DNA here is from genome assembly GCF_055412825.1 of Pseudarthrobacter linnaei. NCBI lineage: Bacteria > Bacillati > Actinomycetota > Actinomycetes > Micrococcales > Micrococcaceae > Pseudarthrobacter > Pseudarthrobacter linnaei. The sequence goes on along the minus strand of NZ_JBVAYX010000022.1, from coordinate 42,741 downwards.
CTCGGCCGCCAGCTTGAGGGACTCCTTGACGCGGTCATCCATCTCGATGCGGATGGCCACGTGCAGGGCCTTGGCCGGGATGCCGGCGCGCAGTGCCTCCACGACGGAGTTGCGTCCGGTCACGACTTCCTCGGTGGCGCGGCCCTTGGGGCCGGAACGGGCGCCGGGGTTGCGCGCGGCGCCCGGGCGCTTGGCCGCGGAGCGTTCCGCGAGCTGTTTGTTCTTGTGGGCCTTGTGGTACGGGCGGTCCTCCGCCTTGGGCGTCGGCCCCTTGCCCTCAAGTGCCTTGCGGCCGTGACCGCCGGTTCCGACGGAGGGGCCCTTCTTCAGTTTGACCGACCGGCGACCGTTGTTGGCCATGAGTTCCACCCTTTTAAATACGCGATTCGTTGATAAGTCTGAACTCCAGTCTACTGACTCGAGTTAAATCCTCGACCGCGTGGCACTGCCGGGCCCCGGCGCAGCGCCGGGAACCGGGCCGGATCAGCCGCGCTTGAGGCTCCAGTTTGCGCCGTCCGGGCCGTCCTCGACAACGACGCCGGCGGCGGCGAGGGTGTCGCGGATGGCGTCCGAGGCGGCCCAGTCCTTGCTGGCGCGGGCCCTGGCCCGGGCCGCGAGCTGCGCTTCGACGAGGACGCCGAGGGCGGTGGCGCCTTGTTCGTCCGCGGCGGGCCCCGCGGTGTCGCTGAGACCAAGGACACGGAGCATGTCGGTGACGCTGAGCAGTGCCTGCCGGGCGGCCTCGAGTTCCCCGGCGGTGAGGGCGGTGTTGCCGGCGCGGACGGTGTCGTGGAGCACCGCCAGGGCCTGCGGGACGTTGAGGTCATCGTCCATCGCGGCCCCGAAGGCGTCGGGGACAAGGCCGTAGCTGGCCAAGCCGTAGCTTGTCGGGGTGCCGCCGTCGGCGCCGGCCAGGGTCCGGATGGCGCGGCTGATGAAGCCGTCGATCCGTTCCACCGCGGCGGCGGCCTCCTGCAGCGAGGACGGCTGGTAGTCCAGCACGGAGCGGTACTGGGCCTGGCCGAGGTAGTAGCGGACCACGCGCGGCGGGGCCAGCTCCAGCATCTCGGCGGGGCTGACGGTGTTGCCAATGGACTTGGACATCTTCTCGCCGGCGTAGGTGACCATGCCGTTGTGCATCCAGAAGTTGGCGAACCCGTGGCCGGCAGCCTGCGACTGGGCCATCTCGTTCTCATGATGCGGGAACCTGAGGTCCAGTCCGCCGCCGTGGATGTCGAACTCGGCGCCGAGGTACTTGGTGACCATCGCGGAGCATTCAAGGTGCCAGCCCGGACGGCCGTCGCCCCACGGCGAGGCCCAGCTCGCCGTCGTCGGCTCCCCGTCCTTGTGTCCCTTCCAGAGCGCAAAGTCGCGCGGATCCTTCTTCCTGCTGCTGAACTGGGCTTCCACGTCAGGGGCCCCCTGCATGTCATCGACCTTCTGCCGGGTCAGCGAGCCGTACTTGTGCCAGGAGCGCACGTCGAAGTAGACATCCCCTGAACCGTCCGGGGCCGGGTAGGCGTGCCCGCGGTCGATCAACTGCTGGATCAGGGCGTGCATTTCCGGGATGTGGCCGGTGGCGCGCGGTTCGTACGTGGGCCGGGAGACACCCAGGGTGTCGTAGGCCTTGAGGAATTCCTGCTCGTAGCGGTAGGCCAGCGCCCACCATTCCTCATTCCGGACGGCGCCGGGCTCGTCCTCGAAGTCGGGCCCGAAGGAGGCGGCGGACTTGGCAAGGATCTTGTCGTCGATGTCGGTGACGTTGCGGACCACGGTGACCCGGAAGCCGCGGTACTGCAGCCAGCGGGTGAGCTGGTCAAAGGCGATGGCGGAGCGGATGTGCCCGACGTGCGGCATGCCCTGCACCGTGGCGCCGCAATAGTAGAGGCTCACTTTGCCCGGAACCAGGGGGACGAAGTCGCGGACTTCGGCGGATGCAGTGTCATAGAAGCGCAGGGTCACCGCTCCAGATTAGCCGATCGGGATCCGGCCCCGGCGTGCGGAGCGCTTCCTGCGGCCTACTTGCAGTACTCGCCGATCTTGTTCATCTGCTCGGCGAGCTGCTTGGTCTGTTCGTCGCTCTTGGCCCCGAGTGAGGTGCCGGCCACCTGCTTCATGATGTCCGCCATCTTCTGAATCGGATCGGCCACCTCGGGCGCCACCTTGTCCGCGACCTCCTGGTAGTGCTTGGAGATCTGCTCCGCCTGCTGCTGCTGGTTGCCGGCGGGGACGAAGGTGTCCTGGTTGAGGAAAGCGCAGCTTTCCGGGATGCTCATCTTCGGCGTCGCGGCGCAGCCGGTCATCAGCAGTCCGCCCAGCAGGACGACGGCGGGCAGCAGCTTTTTCACGGGGAGTCTCCTGATGTGGCGGGAAGGGGTCTTCCTCAAGCCTAGGCGACGGACTCGGGAGACGCCGAGCCGGAGCGGTAGACCAGGGCCGTCGCCGTGGCTGCGATGCCTTCGCCGCGGCCGGTGAAACCCAGGCCGTCACTCGTGGTGGCCGAGACACTGACCGGGGCGCCCGCGGCCTCGGTGAGGACCCGCTGGGACTCCTCCCGGCGGGGGCCGAACTTGGGCCTGTTGGCCACGAGCTGCACGGCGATGTTCCCGATCTCGAAGCCCGCCGCGCGGACGATCCGCGCGGCCTCGGCCAGCAGGGTCACTCCGGAGGCCCCGGCGTACTCCGGGCGGTCGGTGCCGAAGTGCGTGCCGAGGTCCCCGATGCCGCACGCGGAAAAAAGGGCGTCGGCGGCGGCATGGGCGACCGGGTCGCCGTCGGAGTGGCCGGACAGCCCGCGCTCCCCGTCCCAGAGCAGCCCACCGAGCCAGAGCGGCTGGGGCGTGTCCTCGGGTGCGTAGGCGTGGACGTCGATGCCGATTCCGGTCCGCGGGATGACGGGCAGCGCGGGATTCTGGTTTCCGGACATGCTCAGCCTTCCACCCAGCGGGCGCCCAACGGGCCTTCGAGGAGAGCCTCGGCGATGATCAGGTCCAGCGGCGTAGTGATCTTCAGCGATTGGCTGGCGCCGCGCACCGCGTGGACCGGGACGCCAAGAAGTTCCACCAGCATGGCGTCGTCGGTGACGGCGGCCGCCTGCATGGCGTCGTAGGAGGCCGCCGCCTCGTGGGCGCGCCGGAGGGTGGCGAGCTCGAAGCCCTGCGGCGTCTGCACCGCCCGGAGGGTCTCCCGGGCCGCGGTTCCGGTGACGATTTCAGGGGAAATGGCGGCGCCGGCGCCCGTGGTCGGTTCCACCGTCTTGACCGTGTCCACCACGGGCATGACCGGGATGACGGCGACTGCGCCGGCGGCCAGTGCGTGCGATACCCGGTGGAAGACAGCCTCCGGAGCCAGGGCGCGGGCGGCGTCGTGGACCAGGACAGCTTCCGTAGCGGGCAACAGCGCGGCCAGGGCGGCGCGGACTGATGCGGCGCGGGTGGCGCCGCCGTCGACGATCGTCACGACCGGCAGCTGCACGCCCTCGCCGGCGGCGTGCGTGCGCCGGCGTTCCGTGTTGAGCTCCTGCATGAAGGCCTCACAGAGGGCGCGGAGTTCCGGGTCGCCGGGAGGAATAGCGACGCAGATCTGCTGCGCGACGCCGGCTGCGGCGACACCCCGCAGGGCGTGGGTGAGGATGCTGTCCCCGCCGAGCGGAACCATGGCTTTCGGCATGCCGTAGCCCAGGCGCTGGCCGGAGCCGGCCGCCACAACGATGACCGCGGTGACGGGGCCGGACGGAGACGTGTTGGTCGGTGCAGAGTCCATGCGCACAAGACTACGTCCCGGCGCCGCGTGCATCCCAGTGAGCTGCCAGTTCCAGTGCCTCCGTGGCGTACTGAAGGACCAGGGTGTTGAAGGAGCAAACCGAGTGGCGGTCGAAAAAAGGGCAAAAGAAACCCCGGCAGCGGTTACGCTACCGGGGTTCGATTCTTGTCTGTTCGACTTGCTTAGGAAGCCAGGACCTCGTCGAGAACGCTTGCAGCCTTCTCTTCATCAGTCTTTTCAGCCAGCGCCAGTTCTGAAATCAGAATCTGGCGTGCCTTGGCCAGCATGCGCTTCTCCCCTGCGGAGAGACCCCGGTCGTGATCGCGGCGCCACAGGTCGCGGACGACCTCTGCCACCTTGATGACATCACCGGAAGCAAGCTTCTCCAGGTTTGCCTTGTATCGACGTGACCAGTTGGTGGGTTCTTCGGTGAACTCGGCCCGCAGCACTTCAAACACGTGCTCCAGACCTTCTTTGCCCACTACGTCCCGGACCCCAACAAGGTCAACGTTTTCTGCTGGAACTTCAATGGTCAGATCACCCTGAGCCACCTTGAGCTTGAGATACATCTTCTCTTCGCCCTTGACAGTGCGCATCTTGATTTCTTCAATTTTGGCTGCACCGTGGTGAGGGTAAACTACTGTCTCGCCGACCTCAAAAACCATGTGGACATTCCCCTTTCCCGCAGACCAGTTTATCACGTTTAAGGCATACGACTGCCACGGAACTCACCCAAGAACCGCGTAAATACGGGGAAAATGGCCTTAAACGGCACCGTCAGACCCCTTGACGAACGCGGACATTAGTGCATGGCCCCGCCTCTGCCAAGATTGCCCGACCTCCCCCGCCGGCGCCCGGCCGGGCACGGAGCGACCGGATTGTGTACGGCCCGAATCATCGTTTGGCGGGGATTGCCGATAGGCTATGGCTGAATAATGTTCCAAGACTCTCAAGGAGTGCGAGACGTGGGTTTCACTGCGACGAACCGGGGCCAGCGCGGCAAGCTGGCAATGGCAACGGCTGCTCTGGGCATCGGCCTGCTGTCCGTAACAGGCTGCGGCTACATCAACCCTCAGGCGACCGCCGCGCAGTACGCGGCCTCCGACGGAACGCAGGCCAACGTTGGCGCGCTTCAGCTGCGCAACATGATGATCATCTCCGCCGGTGAGGACAAGCCCGGCCGTGTGATCGGCGCTGTGTACAACTCATCCTCCGAGGACGTGACGCTGACCATCGCCGGTGCTGGGGGTTCCCAGACCGAGGTCCCTGTCAAGCAGAACTCCTACACGCTGCTCAACGACTCCACCGACGAGGCCATCCTGAGCACGACCGGCGGCATCCCGGGTTCCCTCGTCGAAGTCAGCATCAGCGAGGACGGCACCAACCAGAAGGCCACGTTCAACGTGCCGGTGCTGGACGGAACGATCTCCGACTACAAACAGTATCTGCCGGCCGGCAGCGAGCCCACCGGCTCGGCCACGCCGACCCCGTCGCCGACGAGCAACGCGAACCACTAGCTTCCATACGGAAAAGGAGGGGCGCCCGGTCACCGGGCGTCCCTCCTTTTTCCGTATGCTTTGTCCGTCCCGCCGGGTCCGTGCCATGATCCTCCGGGCTCAGTGCTCCGGGCTCCGCCCTCCGGGCTCAGGGCTCAGGGCTCAGGGCTCGAACTTGTAGCCCAGGCCGCGGACGGTGATGAGGTGCCGCGGCGCCGAGGGATCCGGTTCAATCTTGCTGCGGAGCCGCTTGACATGGACGTCGAGGGTCTTGGTGTCCCCCACGTAGTCCGAACCCCAGACCCGGTCGATCAGCTGCCCGCGGGTCAGGACCCGGCCGGAGTTCCGCAGCAGCATTTCCAGCAGTTCGAATTCCTTCAGCGGCAGGGAAACCTGTTCGCTGCTGACCGTGACTACGTGCCGTTCGATGTCCATCCGGACCGGTCCCGCGTGCACGGTGCTGGGAACCAGCTCCTCGGGCTCGCCCTGGCGGCGCAGCACGGCCCGGACCCGGGCCACCAGCTCCCGGGACGAGTAGGGCTTGGTGACATAGTCGTCGGCGCCGAGTTCCAGCCCGACGACCTTGTCGATCTCCGCGTCCTTGGCCGTCAGCATGATGACCGGGACGGACGAGCGCTGCCTCAGCTGCCGGCAGACCTCGGTGCCTGACTGGCCCGGCAGCTGCAGGTCCAGCAGCACCAGGTCGGCGCCGTTGCGGTCGAACTCGGTGATGGCGTCCAGCCCGTTGTCCACCACCTCCACTTCGAATCCTTCCTTGCCCAACAGGTAGGACAGCGGGTCGCTGAAGGACTCCTCGTCCTCGACAATCAGAATCCTGCTCAAGCGGTAACTCCTTGCTCATGGGCGCCGGCGGCGTCCCGTCGTGTTGGTCTGGGGTGCTGGGTCGGGCCGTTGCCCGCGGCCTGCGAGGCCGCCTGGTGCGAGGGCTCGCCCGCGGCAATAACGCCGTCGAGGTCCTGGCCCTCCAGCTCCGGGAGACGGATGGTGAAGGTGGAGCCCTGCCCGGGCTGGGACCAGAGGGTCACCTCGCCGCCGTGGTTGGCGACCACGTGTTTGACGATACTCAGGCCCAGGCCGGTGCCGCCGGTATGGCGTGACCGGGCGGCGTCCACGCGGTAGAAGCGCTCGAAGACGCGTTCCTGGTCCTCGGGGCTGAGCCCCTCGCCCTGGTCCGTGACGGAGACGGCCACGAGGCCGTCCCTGGCCCGGATGCCGACGCCGACCCGGGTGTTTTCCGGGGAGTAGCGGATGGCGTTGTCGATCAGGTTCCGCAGCGCCGTCACGAGCTGGTCCTGGTCGCCGTAGACCATGGCGTCCGGATGCCCGCCCACGACGAGATCGATGTTCTTGCTTTCCGCCGGCAGCTGGGACCGGTCCACCGCTTCGGTGACGACAGTGTTGATGTCCACGGCCCGGCCCTGCTTTGCGACGTTGGAGCCCTGCAGCCGGGACAGTTCGATGATGTCCTGCACCAGGGCCGCCAGGCGGGCGGATTCCTTGTGGGTGCGTCTGGCGAAGCGGCGGACCGCTTCCGGGTCATCGGCGGAGGACTCGAGCGCCTCGGCCAGCAGCGAGATGGCACCGACCGGCGTCTTGAGTTCGTGGGAGACGTTGGCGACGAAGTCGTTGCGGACTTCCTCGGTGCGGGTGACCTCGGTCCGGTCGTCCGCCAGCAGGAGGATGTATTCCTCCGCGATCACGGCCGCCCGCACCTGGACCACGATGGTTCCCTGGCCCAGCGGGCCCCGCGGCAGTTCAAGGAGCCGTTCGAGGATGACGCCGTCGCGCCTCACCTTCGCGGTCATCTCCAGCAACTGCTCATGGACCAGGGTATGGCCGCGCACCAGTCCGTAGGCGTACGCGGCGGGGCTGGCGCGAACGACGCCGTCGATCGCGTCCACCACCACAAACGCCCGGCCGACGGCGGCCAGCACCTCGGCGGCACCTTCGGGAAGTGCGGGATCCTCGAACTCCACGTCCACGAGCTTGCGCTGCTGCTCACTGACCCGGAAGGCGAGCACGCCGAAGACGCCAAGCGACAGGCCGATCAGGCCGGCGATCACGCCGATAAGCATTGGGTCCACGGCTCCAGCTTATGCTCTGCCCCGCGTGGGAAACTGTAATCTCCCGCTATTCCCACTCCGGTTCAGCTAACGTTCATCTATTGGGGCGTAACAGTTCACCGGACGCTGGAACACTGGACAGTTGGAGCGCCGCCAGGTGACCGAAATGGGCCCGCCGCTGTGGTGGCCGGCAATATTTCCAAGGAAAGGACGCACACGTGCGCAAGGTTTTTCAGGAAGAGCTCGCCCAAGTGGGGGAACAGCTCGTCGAAATCTCAAAGCTGGTCAGTGAAGCCATTGACAAAGCCACGACTGCCTTCGCCGGCGCCGACATCGATCTGGCCGAGGACGTCATCGCGGCCGACGCACGGATCGACTTCCTGCAGAACAGCCTGGACGAGCGCGCCATCGACATCCTCGCCCTGCAGGGCCCCGTGGCCAGCGACCTGAGGATGATCGTGGGGTCACTCCGGATGAGCGCCTCCCTGGAGCGGATGGGCGACCTCGCCCGCCACCTCGCCCAGCTGGCCCGTCTCCGTTACCCGGCCACTGTGGTGCCCGCGCAGCTGCGTGAGACGTTCAAAAGCTTCGCCGACTATGACCTGCTGATCGCCCGGAAGCTCACGGTGCTGCTGGAAACCCGGGACCTCGAAGTGGCCCGGGACATCCTGAAGGCCAACAGTGCGGTCAACGACCTGCACCTGAGCGTCTTCCAGGCGATCGCCCGCAGCGACTGGCACGAATCCCCCGCCACGACGGTCGACGTCGCCCTCGCCAGCCGCTACTTCGAGCGCTTCGCGGACCACGGCGTGTCCGTGGCGCAGAAGGTCACCTACCTGGTCACCGGTGCCTGGCAGCCGAACGGCATCGAGCACAGCTAGCACCCGCCGCCGCCGTCCGTGTACAGGGACGCCGGCCAGCAGCGCCGGACAGCACGTCTGGACAGCAGAAACAACGACGCCGGCCGGTCACCTTACGAGGTGACCGGCCGGCGTCGTGCGTTTCCGCGGTTGGCGCCGGGGCGCTACTTCTTGCCCTGGTTGGCGACTGCCTGGATCGCCGTGGCCGCGGCCTCGGGGTCGAGGTAGGTTCCGCCCGGGTTCAACGGCTTGAAGTTCTCGTCCAGTTCGTAGACCAGCGGGATGCCCGTGGGGATGTTCAGTCCGGCGATCGCTTCGTCGCTGATGCCGTCCAGGTGCTTGACGAGGGCGCGCAGCGAGTTGCCGTGGGCCGTGACCAGGACTGTCTTGCCGGCCTTGAGGTCTTCCTTGATGTCCGATTCCCAGTAGGGCAGCAGGCGGACCAGCACGTCCTTGAGGCATTCGGTGCGGGGCAGTGCGCCGCCGAGGGCCGCGTAGCGCGGATCGTGCGCCTGGGAGAACTCGGAGTCGTCGTCCAGGGGCGGCGGCGGGGTGTCGTAGGACCGGCGCCAGGTCATGAACTGCTCCTCGCCGTATTCGGCGAGGGTCTGGGCCTTGTCCTTGCCCTGCAGGGCGCCGTAGTGGCGCTCGTTGAGCCGCCAGTCCCGCTTGACCGGGATCCAGCCGCGGTCGGCCCTGTCAAGGGTCATGTTGGCGGTGTTGATGGCCCGCTTCAGCACCGAGGTGTACAGGACGTCCGGGAGGATATTGTGCTCCACGAGAAGCTCGCCGCCGCGGATCGCCTCGGCCCGGCCCTGGTCGTTGAGGTCAACGTCCACCCAGCCGGTGAACAGGTTCTTGGCGTTCCATTCGCTGTGGCCGTGGCGCAGCAAAATCAGCTTATAAGTCATGGTTTTCATCCTAGCTGAGCGGCCCCGGGCAGCGCCGCGCGTTACAGAACCCGCGCCACACCGCCACGCGGGGTCGCTACGCGCCCGTCCCGGGGCGCCGCATGGGCCGGAACTGACCCCGCGTTGGATGGGACGCGTTGGAGATAGGGTGGGCTGGTGGTGCAGAAGGCTGAGCGGGTGGCGTCCCCGCAAACCCATGTCATGGGAAAAGGCGGCATGGACAAACGCGGCGTGGGGAAAGGCGGACCCCGGGCGGACAGGCCGGTGGGCAACATTACCCGCGGCACCACCAACCCAAACCGGATGCGGCGGCTGGACCGCTGGCTGACCGGCCCGCAGGCCTGGCGGCTGCGCGCGGCGGCTGATCCCCTCGCCGTCGATCTGGGCTACGGCGCGTCCCCGGCCACCGCCGTCGAACTCTTCGAACGGCTGTCCGCGGTCCGGCCCGATGTGCGGGTGGTCGGCATCGAAATCGAACCTGAGCGCGTCCGGCTGGCCCGGGAACTGGAACGGCCCGGGCTGAGCTTCCAGCTGGGCGGCTTTGAACTGCCGGTCGACGGCCGGCCCGTCCTGGTGCGGGCCTTCAACGTGCTCCGGCAGTACGAGGAGGCCGATGTCGCGGCCATCTGGCGCCTGGTGCAGGGCCGGCTGGCCCCGGACGGGCTGTTCATCGACGGCACCTGCGACGAGATCGGCCGCCGGGTCACGTGGGTGGCGCTGGACGCCGAGCGGCCGCTGAGCCTAAGCCTGTCAATGAGGTTCGGCAGTTTTACGCTGCCCTCCGAGGTGGCCGAGCGGCTCCCGAAGGCCCTGATCCACCGCAACGTGCCGGGCGAGAGGATCCATGCCTTCCTGCAGGCGATGGACCAGGCCTGGCTGGAGGCCGCGCCGCTGGCGTCGTTCGGGAACCGGCAGCGCTGGACGGCGATGTGCCGCTCGCTGCTCGACGCCGGCTGGCCTGTCCAGGACGGTCCGGCCCGGTGGCGGCTGGGCGAACTGACGGTCCGCTGGGACGCCGTCGCGCCGGGCCCCTAAGCCGGGCCCTGAAGGCGACGGTCAGGGGCCATGCCGGAGGATTCGCTGAGCGAGCCTGCCAGCTTAGGGGTTTGCGGGGATCACCAGGGGCCGTAGGGACCCGTGTTGCGGCTTCCGCCGCGGCCCGCATCCTTGACGGCCGGGCGGACGTCGGCGAGGTAAACGGACGCCGCCGTCACGGCGACGAGTCCGAACAGTCCCAGCGGGCCCAGGAGGCCGCCGCCTCCGCCGCCTAACAGCGAGAGCAAGCCCACGGCCATGGCGCCGCCGGTGACGGCCAGCCAGAATGTCTTGGTGCGCTTGGACACGGCTTCAAAGGCGTTCGCCTTGTGCCGCAGGCAATCGGAAAAAGCCCATACCTCAAGGGCCAGGGCTACGAGGGCCAGGAGAAAGTAGACCCCGGTCTCGACATAGTAAATAAGCGCTCTTCCGTCCATGCCCCCAGCCTAGCCGTCCAAGCTGGCCAAGGCCTGCTCCAAATCGGACCAAAGGTCCTCGACGTTTTCGATTCCCACGCTCATCCGGACCAGATTGTCAGGCACACTGGCGGGCTCGGCCGCGTGCCGTCGCCGCCGTTCGATCAGCGACTCCACGCCGCCCAGGGACGTGGCTGGCAGCCACAGCTTCAGGGCCCGGATCATCCGGTCCGCGGCATCGGCACCGCTGAGGCTTCCGTTGCGGCTGCCCTGGCCGCCGTCCACCGGGGCCATTTCAATGCACAGCACCGAGCCGAAGCCCTTCATCTGACTCCTGGCCCGTTCGTGGCCGGGGTCCGAGGGCAGTCCCGGGAAACGGATGCTGCCGATCCTGGGGTGCGTGCTCAGCCGCCCGGCCAGCACGGCCGCCGAGGCCTGCGAGCGCTCCACCCGCAGGGCCAGGGTGCGCAGCCCGCGCAGCGCCAGCCAGGCCTCAAAAGGCCCGGCGATCCCGCCGTGGATGGTGCGGTGGTGCAGCAGCGCGGCGCGCAGTCCGGCGTCGGACGTCACCAGGGCGCCCAGCACGACGTCGGAGTGGCCTGAGAGGTATTTCGTCACCGAGTGCAGGACGATGTCGGAGCCCAGCGCCAGCGGCTGCTGCACGAGCGGGGTGGAGAAGGTGTTGTCCGTGACGACTACGGCGCCCGCCGCGTGCGCGGCTGTCGTGAGAGCGCGGATGTCCGCGACGCCCAGCATCGGGTTGGTGGGGCTCTCCAGCCACAGCATGCTGGCGGGCCGCCCGTCCGCCGGCGCGAGCTGCGCCAGGACGGCATCGGTGTCCGCGATGTCCACCGTGCGCAGTTCCAGGAACCCCTTGGCGGCAAGTTCCGTAGCCATCACCAGGGATCCGGCGTAGCTATGAGACGGCATGACGAGCACTCCCCCGCCAGGAACAAGGGACAGCGCGGAACTGACGGCGGCGAGGCCGGAAGCATAAAGCAGGCCCGGGAGCTCGGCACCCTCCAGCTGGCCAAGGGCTTCCTCGAACGGGTCCCAGGTGGGGTTGGAATACCGTCCGTAGCCGCGGTCGCCGTCGCCCAGCGGTCCCGTGCCGTAATAGGTCGAGGAGAGCACCAGCGGGGGGTTGACCGGTTCATCGCGTTCGCGCGGCGGGCGGCCCGCCGCCACCACAACCGTTTCTGCGGAAAGGAAGGCTGCCTGTGCATCGGAAAGACTCATGGTCACAGGGTACTTCGGCGCCCCTCAGGGCGGCCAAGGCGTTACGTCCCGGCGCGTTACTGTCAGTGATTGTCGGTACGCTAGAGCAGTGACTACCCATAATCCCGGACTGTTTATCGCCTTCGAGGGCGGCGACGGCGCCGGCAAGTCGACGCAGGCGGCCGAGCTGGCATCGGCCCTTGAATCGCGGGGCCTCAGGGTGCTGCGGACCAGGGAGCCGGGCGGCACTCCGATCGGCGAAAAGCTGCGTGCCCTGGTCCTGGAGCACGGCCATGGCCACATCGATGCACACACCGAAGCCCTGATTTTTGCGGCCTCCCGCGCCGCCCACGCCAGCCAGGTCATCCGCCCGGCCCTGGAACGCGGCGCGATCGTCCTCACCGACCGCTACATCGATTCCTCGGTCGCCTACCAGGGCGCCGGCCGGGACCTGGGCACCGACGCCGTCCGCAACATCAACGAGTGGGCCACCTCGGGCCTGCAGCCGGACCTCACCGTGCTGCTCGATGTTGACCCCAAGGTAGGCCGGCACCGCCGCACCGCGGACGATGCGGCCGAAGACCGGCTGGAATCCGAGGCGGACGAGTTCCATGCCCGGATCCGCACCGCGTTCCTCGCACTCGCGGCGGCCCGGCCCGGGCAGTATCTCGTCCTTCCCGCCCACCTCCCGGTCGAGCAGCTGGCGGTGCGGATCCTCGAGCGGGTGGAGCCGCTGCTGGCCCTCCGCAGGGGCGTGAGCGCATGAGCGTCTGGGACGACCTCCAGGGCCAGCCCGCCGTCGTGGCCCAACTGCGCCAGGCTGCCGAAGGCGACGGACTGACCCATGCGTGGCTTTTCACCGGGCCGCCGGGCTCCGGGCGGTCCAACGCGGCGAAGGCCTTCGCCGCCGCCCTGAACTGCGACCAGGACGATGTCAGCCGGCGCGGCTGCGGTGAATGTGCGGCCTGCCTGACCATCCTGGGGGAAACCAACTCCGATGTCGCGTTTGTGCGCACCGAGAAGGTCACCATCACCATCGCCCAGGCCCGCGAGCTGGTCTCCACGGCCGGGAACCGGCCGTCGTCGGCGCGCTGGCGCATCATCGTCGTGGAGGACGCGGACCGGATGGCGGAACGCACCACCAACGTGCTGCTCAAGGCGATCGAGGAACCGACTCCCCGCACCATCTGGATGCTGTGCGCGCCGTCCCCGGCCGACGTCCTGGTCACCATCCGGTCCCGGTGCCGGGCGGTGGCGTTGCGGCTTCCACCCGCGGCCGATGTCGCTTCCCTGCTGGTCAGGCGCGACGGCGTCGACCAGGCCGTCGCCGAACGCGCGGCCCGGGCGGCGCAAAGCCATGTCGGGATCGCCCGCCGGCTGGCACGGGACCCCGAAGCCCGCGAACGGCGGCTCGAAACAGTGCGGTTCCCGCTGGGCCTCCGGGGCGTCACCGCCGCGGTGCTGATGGCGGAAAAGCTCGTCAAGATCGCCACCGCGGAAGCCAACAGCTCCAACGACGAGCGCGACGCGGCGGAAAAGGCCGCCCTGCTCGCCACCCTCGGCGCACCCGAGAGCGGCACGCTGCCGCCGGCCATGCGGGGGCAGGTCAAGCAGCTCGAGGACGACCAGAAGCGCCGCGCCAAGCGTTCGGTGACAGACTCCCTCGACCGCACCCTGACTGATCTGCTGTCCTTCTACCGGGACGTACTGATCATCCAGATGGGGAACGCCGTCGAGCTGGTCAACGTTGAACTCAGGAGTGAACTCGTGGAGTTCGCCCGCCAGTCCTCCCCCGAAACAACACTTGCCCGCATGGACGCCATCAACAAGGCCCGCCAACGGATCACGACTTCCAACGTGGCTCCGCTGCTGGCCGTCGAGTCGATGGCCGCCAGCCTCATCTGAGGGATCATTGAGTGACCGTCCCCGGTGAACCGACCATCAGCCCGGCCCCCAGCACCGGTCCGGTGTGAAGTGCCAGCCCCTCCGCTCCGTTCCGATCCGCCAAGGAGACCCGCATGAAGTCTGCACGAGCAGTGCCCGCCAGATCCCGATCCCTTGCGATCGGCATGCGGGCGGCCGGCGCCGTGGCCCTGGCCGTGGTGCTCTCCTCATGCACCCTGTTCGGTGTCGGCGACGGCGGGGCCAAGAGCGCGGGCACCCCGAATCCTGAGATCGCATCCTCCGCGCCCGCCGAACTCCGCAGCTACTACACGCAGAGGACCGACTGGACGGCCTGTGAGGCGGACTTCCAATGCGCCAAGATCAAGGTTCCGCTGGACTACAGCAAGCCCGACGGCGACAGCATCGAGATCGCGGCGATCAGGCTCTCCACGAAGGGCGGCAGCAGGGGCAGCCTGCTCATCAACCCGGGCGGACCCGGCGGCTCCGGCTATGACTTCGTCAAGGACGCCGGAACCACGCACTTCTCGGAGAAGCTCCGCGCCAACTTCGACATCGTGGGATTCGACCCCCGCGGCGTGAAGCGCTCCGCCCCGGTCACCTGCCTGACGGAACAGGAACGCGACGCCTCCCGCGCGAAGATCTACGACCTGGACACCGACGCCGGCGTGGCCGAAACCCTGGCGGACAACCAGGTGATCGCCGCCAAGTGCGAGGAACAGACCGGGCCCGTCCTGGGCCAGGTCGATACCGAGAGTTCCGCCAAGGACCTCGACATCCTGCGTGCTGCCCTGAACGACACGAAGCTGAACTACATGGGGTTCTCCTATGGGACGTTCCTCGGCTCGACATATGCCGCGCTGTTCCCTGACAACGTCGGCGCGATGGTCCTGGACGGCGCGATGGACCCCTCCCTCAGCTACGAGGAAGTCACCAGCGGCCAGGCGAAAGCCTTTGAAAAAGCCCTCCGCGCCTACGTGGAAAAATGCCTCCAGTCCGCTGGCTGCCCGCTGAGCGGCGGCGTCGACAATGGGATCGAGCAGATCCGGGACCTGATCGCGGCCGTGGAGGCGAACCCGATGCGCGCCAAGGACGGCCGGATGGTCTCGGCGTCCATCCTGGTCACCGGCATGATTGTCCCGCTGTACAACGACGACAACTGGCCGTTGCTCACGCAGGCCCTCGGCGCCGCCCTGAAGAATGACGCCTCGCCGTTCCTGAGGCTGGCCGACTTTAACGCCCAACGGGAGCCCGACGGCAGCTATTCGTCAAACAGCACCTTTGCCTTCAGCGCCGTTAACTGCCTGGACTACCCGATGGTCACGGACACGGCGGGGATGCGCGCGGAGGACCAGCAGCTCCGGCTGGATTCACCCACCTTCGGCAAATACTTCGCCTTCACCGGCACCAACTGCAAGGAATGGCCGTACCAGAACGTCCGGACCCCGGCACCGGTGGACTACACAGGGTCGACCAACATCCTCGTGATCGGCACCACCGGCGACCCGGCCACCCCGGTGGAATGGGCGAGCGAGCTGCGCAAGCAGCTCGGTAACGCCTCGCTGCTGACGTGGCAGGGCGAGGGCCACACGGCCTACGGTCGCTCCAACGACTGCGTCGGCAATGCCGTGGACGACTACCTGGTCGACGGTAAGACCCCGGCGGACAACACTGTCTGCTGAGGCGCTCGGCTCTCATTTTGACCCGGGCCGGAGGACTCTACTACAGTTGTCTCTGGCATGAAGCGCCCGGGCCACCGCCCGGACATTTCAGGCGGTTGCTTCCTTAGCTCAGTTGGTAGAGCGTCTCACTCGTAATGAGAAGGTCGCCAGTTCGATTCTGGCAGGAAGCTCTGATCTTCAGTTATCGGCCCCAGCGAAGTCGTCGGGGCCTCCAGGGGGCCCCCGCTCCGGCCACTGCAGCCGCCCCGGAACCACCCTCCACGCCAGCAAGTGGTCGACTTCCTGGCCACGGACTGTGGCGCAAGGGAAACCTTCCCGAGGTCCACGTCGCCGGGGTCAAGGTCAAGTCCTTCGCCACCGACGACGGCAACGCTCCCAGCACCTCGTGCTGAACGTCGGCGAGACGGGCCCCAGCACCCCGTACGGGCAGCGGACGTTCTGCCGGGCCCCTTGCCCTTCCACAGACCGTCCGCGAGTCTTGGGAAATGGGCCGGCCCCACCGACGCTTCTCAGCCCGCGAGCGGGTCAGGCGATCTGCCCTGCCCGGCGCCAACCGCCGGAGTCTCTGGGGTCCGGTGATCGGTTTTGGGCTCGTCAGCCTGGCCGCCGACGTCGTCTCCGACGGCGCGCGGCCCCTGGCGGGCCCCCTGCTCGCCCAACTGGGTGCCTCTGCCCTGCTCGTCGGCCTCGTGACGGGCGGCGCCGAAGCCGCGGCGCAGGGACTCCGTCTGGTGTTTGGGCCGTGGGCGGACCGAACCCGCAAATACTGGACCTTCACTCTGGCGGGATATGCGCTCACGGTGGTCTGTGTGCCCCTGCTCGCCGTAGCACCCTGGGCCGGAGAAGCCGGCCTGGTCCTGGCCTCAGTGCTCATCATCGGGGACAGGGTCGGCAAAGCCGTCCGCAGCCCGGCTAAGACCGTGCTGCTGGCAGCGGTCGCCAAGCCCGTGGGCCGAGGCCACGGCTTCGCGGTCCACAAGTCGCTGGACCTCGTAGGAGCCCTGCTCGGGCCCGTCCTGGTCGCCGCGGTACTCGCTGCCACCGGAAACCTGTCGGCTGCCTTAGCGGCGCTGTCCGTTCCGGCAGCGGCGGCCATCTTCCTGCTGTTCTGGTTACGCCACCGGGTGCCGGATCCCGGCCCCCGCCAGCCGCCGTCGCCCGGAGCCGGTGGACTTCCCCAAGGTGGCGAACCGGCACCCCCGGGCGCCGCAGGCCGTCCGGCGCCGTTGTTTTCCGGGAGCTTTGCACTGTACGCTGTCTCCGCTTTCTTCTGGAGCGCGGGGCTCGTTGCCTTCGGTGTCATTTCGTTCCACCTCACGACGACGGCGGCCGTTCCGGTGGCGGTGGCTGCGCTGATGTACGCAGGTGCGATGGCGGCGGCGGCCCTGGGCGCCCTCGCCAGCGGTGTCATCTATGACCGTTCCGGCGGCCGGGTGCTCCTTGCCCTTCCCCTGCTGGTCGCTGCTGTGCCGGTGCTGGCCCTCGCGCCGGGGGCCGCGGTAGCTTTTTTCGGCGTCCTCGTCTGGGGTACCGCCCTGGGTATCCAGGACTCGACAGTGAAGGCGCTGGTTGCCGATCTGGTGCCCGAAGAGCGCCAAGGGACGGCGTACGGGGTCTTCGCAGCCTTCGAAGGGGCCGGCGCGCTGGCCGGCGGCGTCCTTTACGGCGCACTCTATGGCACCCGCCCGCTGTTGATCGCGGCCGTGGCGGTCCTGCAACTGCTCGCGTTCGTGGTGCTGGTTGTGGCGCTCCGCAGGACCCGCAGCCCCTTGCGGCGGCCTTAGAGCCGTGACCGGCCCCTGTCATCGGCGAGCCTGCACCTCCCGGCGCCGCTCGCCCGCCCGCAGGACAATTTTGCGGAGCTCATCGAACCACAACACGGTCGAGGCCATCGCAACGCAGACCGCCCAGTGGCCGGGGTCCAGGGACGCCGTCCCGAAGGCACGCTGCAGGAAGGGCAGCTCGACGACCGCCACCTGAAGCACCGTCGCCAGCAGCACCGACCCCCAGAGCCATTTGTTCACGAAGAGCCGGCGGAAGGCCGACGTCGTCTCCGAACGGGAGTTGAAGGCGTTGAACAGCTGGGCGAACACTAGGGTGGTGAAGCCGGCAGTGCGTGCGACGTCGAGTGAGTCGCTGCCGCCCGGGACCAGCCCGCCGGGCAGAAAGATGTCGATGGTCAGCAGCGACGCAACGCCCATGACCAGGCCGATGCTCAGGATACCCAGCCACATCCGTGTGCCGAGGATCCGGTCTCCGCGCTGACGCGGCCGGCGCGCCATGACGTCGTCGATTTCCGGGTCAACCCCCATCGCCAGGGCGGGGCCGGAGTCGGTCACGAGGTTGATCCACAGGATCTGCGTCGCCAGCAAGGGCACCGCGATTTCGCCGGGGCTCGCTCCGGCCAGGCCCATGGCGCCGGCGAACACGACGCCGAGGAAGACCGTGAACACCTCGCCCATGTTCGAGGAGAGCAGGTACCGCAGGAACTTTTCGATGTTCTCGAAGATGACCCGGCCCTGGCGCACCGCGGAGACGATCGTGGCGAAGTTGTCGTCGCCGAGGATCATGTTCGAGGCCTCTTTGGTGACCTCGGTGCCCGTGACGCCCATGGCGATGCCGATGTCCGCGGTTTTCAGCGCCGGCGCGTCGTTGACACCGTCCCCGGTCATCGCCACCACGTTGCCCTGGGCCTGCAGGGCAGTGATGATCTGCAGTTTGTTCTGCGGCGCCACCCGCGCGTACACCGAGGTGTCCCGGGTAAGCCTGCGCAGCCCGGCGTCGTCCAGTGCGTCCAGCTCCGCGCCCGTAACCGCCCGCTCCCCCGGCTTGGCGATCCCGAGGTCGCCGGCGATCCGTGCCGCACTGAGCGGGTGGTCCCCGGTGATCATCACGACGCGGATGCCCGCCCGCCGCGCCTCGGCCACCGCCGGGGCCGCTTCAGCCCGCGGCGGGTCCAGGATTCCGACGACGCCGACGTACACCAGCGTGCTCTCGTCCTCCTCGTCGAGGATGTCCGCCTCGTGACGGTCCGCGTCGGTATATCGGCGGTAAGCCACACCGAGTGTCCGGAAGGCCTGGGACGAGAGCTCCTCGACGTCGGCCAGCGCCCGGGCGCGGCGGTCCGCGTCCATCGGAACCACCTCCCCTCCAAGCTGAAGTCCGGTACAGCGTTCCAGCAGGACGTCCGGGGCGCCCTTGGTGACGAGGGACAGGGTGCCGCCCTCCCGGTGGTGGGCCAGCGCGGACATCAGCTTCCGCTCGGAGGTGAACGGAATCTCACCTTGCCGCTCGAACTCCCCGGTCCTGTCCGTGACCCCTTCAATCTTCCGGGCCGCGACGAGGAACGCAGCTTCCGTCGGGTCGCCCTGGATCTCCCATTCACCGCCGCGCTCCAGCAGCTGCGCGTTATTGGCGAAGGAACCCCCGGCCAGCACCATGCGTGCCTCCTGGAGCAGCGCCGGATCACGGACTTCGTGGCCCTTCTGGAGCACACCGCCCTCCGGCCGGTACCCGACGCCGGTGAGCTCGACCTGACCGGAGGCTGTGGTGATCCTGCAGATGGTCATTTCGTTGCGGGTCAGCGTCCCGGTCTTGTCCGAGGCGATGACCGAGGCGGAGCCAAGGGTTTCCACCGAGTGGAGCTCCTTCACCACGGCGTTGCGTTTGGCCAGGTTCTGGACACCGATGGCGAGCACGACGGACAGGATAGCGGGCAGACCTTCCGGCACGGCGGCCACCGCGAGCGAGACCCCCAGCAGCAGGACGGTGACGAGCCCGCTCAGCGTCGAGACCTTGTTGACGATAATGATCGTGGCCATCACGACGACGGCGATCGCGATCACGGTGACGCCGAGCAGCTTGCTGACGCCGGCGATTTCGCGCTGCAACGGGGTAGGCGCGTCCTCCGCTGCGGCCAGCATTCCCGCGATCGCGCCGACCTCGGTATCCATCGCGGTTCCGGTCACCACCGCCCGGCCCACGCCCTGCGCCACGGCCGTCGCCTTGTACACCATGTTCAGCCGGTCACCGAGGGGCACGTCATAGCTGAGGACCCTGGGGTTCTTGAAGACGGGCGAGCTTTCGCCGGTGAGCGAGGATTCGGCAACGCCCAGGGAACTTGCCGTGATCAGCCGGGCGTCGGCACCGACGGAGTCCCCCTCGTTGAGGACCAGGATGTCACCGCGCACCAGTTCCGCCGACGGCACGGTTTTCAATTGGCCGTCCCGCAGCACCGTGGAGTTCGCTGCCGTCATCAGCCTTAGCGCCGCGACGGCGTTCTCGGCCTTGTTTTCCTGCACGAAACCCAGGACACCGTTGAACAAGACCACGGCCCCGATTACGAGGGCGTCAACCGGCACCCCGGCGGCACCTTCCACCGCCCAGGCAAGGACCGAGATCGAAATGGCCGCCAGCAGCAGGTAAACCAGCGGGTCCTGGAACTGCCGCACGATCTTGCGCCACAGCGGCACCGGGGGTGCGGCACGGAGTTCATTGGCGCCGTAGAGTGCCAGGCGCCGGTCCGCCTCGTCCGAGTCCAGCCCGGTCTCCGGGCTGACGTCGAGCGTGCGCAGGGCCTCGGCGGCGCGGCGGAGATGCCACGGGAGGGCACCGGCGGCGCCCGCGGCGCCGCGGGAGGCCGGGATCGACAGGCTGTGGGCCGCGGCGCCGGGACCGACGCCGCGTGATGGTTCGCTCAACGGACCCAGACGGAAGCCGCGCCGGAATGGCCGGTGATGACGCTCTGGTAGACGAAGAAGGCTCCGGCTGCCGCCGCGACGACCAGCAGGGCCATCCGGACAGCACTGTTGGTGCGCAGCGCCCCGAGAAAGGCGAAACGCCGTCCGATGGGCTCGTAGCTCACGATCAGCGCGGCCGCCACAACCACGAAGAACACCACGGAAACGGTCTTGAGCACGTCCCCCTGTTCCGCGTGTTCCCGGATCAGGGCCGGCGAGGGTCGGGCCTTCTCCAGCTGTTCCCCGGCTTCCGCGGTGAGGAGGGACAACGGAACCAGGCCCAGGGCCAGCACTCCCAGCGGCCAGGCCAGGTAGCCGCGCCAGCGGGGCGCCGCGGCGTAGACTATCGCGGCCAGACCGGCGATCGGAGCCAGGACGACGACGGCGTGGATGAGCAGGATGTGGGCCGGGAGGCCCGCTATTTCAATCATGTGTGCACCTATCCGTCGGAACCGCCCGGTGGCGGCGGCGTAGCCGCGGGCCGGGCTTCTATGATTCTTGCATGGGAGAGCAGGGGCTGGCGGACGTTGCGGCACGGCTCTATGCCCTCCCGTTCGACCATTTTGTCGCCGCACGGACAACGGCGGCCAAAGAGGCTGCTGCCGCGCAGGAGCAGCGGACCTTCGCCGCGGAGGTGCGGTCGCTGCCCAAGCCGTCCGTGGCGGCGTGGGCGGTGAACATGCTCGCTGCCCGGCGGCCTGAGACCCTCCGGGAACTTGCCGGGCTGGGAACGTCGATGCGCGCCGCGCAATCCTCCCTCGACGCCCCGGAACTCCGACGGCTGGGACAAGAACGGCGTCAGCTCCTGGCCAGCGCGGTCAAGGCGGCGAGGGAGATCGCCGAGCAGCAGGGACGGAAGATCAGCGGTGCGATCGCGGCGGAGGTGGAAGCTACCCTCCGCGCGGCCACCGCAGATGCGGGGGCCGCTGCCGCCGTGCAGTCCGGCCGCCTGCTCCGGGGGCTGTCCGCCGACGGCGTGGACGTGGTGGATCTCTCTGGCACCGTGGCGCTGCCCGGCCTGGTGCTTCCGGCGGAGGCCGAACCCTTGTCCGCGCCTGGTTCGGCCGGGGAGGCGGTCCGGGCCGGAACCGCGGCCCGGACCGGGAAAGCGGCAGCGACGGATCAGCCCCGCTTGCGCGCGGTCCGGCGGGCACCTCGGCCGTCCACTCCCTCCGCGCTGGAACGGGCCCGGGCGCTGCTCAAGGATGCCGAAAATGCAGCCGAAGCGGCCACACGGGAATCCCGGCAGCAAGAGGAGGAACTGGCCGAGTCCACGGCCCGGGCCACAGGGCTCGCCGACGCGGTGCGGACGCTGCGGGAACAACTCGCCGAACGCGAGCAGGAGCTCAAAGCTGCCAGGAAGCGGCGCGAACTGGCAGCTGCCCGGGCGCAGCAGACAGCGCGGGCGGCGGCCAGGGCGCGGCGCACCGAGGACCTTGCCCGGGAACGGGTGCTGCGGCTGGGCGACACACCGCACTGATGACCGGATAGTGTCGGAGGCCGGCGCCACACTTAATCCATGGAAACCAACCAGTACTTTGAAGTCACGTACCTGGACCCGGACTGCGGCCGCATCCGCACCGAGACCTTCGACGACGTTTCCGACGCCGAACGCTTCGCCAGCCGACAGGTGGCCGACGAGCACAGCTGGGCCATCATTGACGCGGTGCCGGTGCAGGAAGGCCGCAGAGCCGCCTAGCTTACTGCCCGGGGAGGTCGGCTGAAGTCGTGTGAGGACACGCCGCTCCGCCAGCCGCCTGCTCCTTTGATTCCCCCAACCGTGCCGGAGGCTTTTCCTCTGGAAACCTCCGCACCCCGGCCTTACCATGGAGCCATGTTGGGCACCCGCACGGTGAGGGCCTTTGCGGACGGCTTCGGCGGCGAGGTGATCAGGCCGGGCGAACCGAAGTACGACGCTGCCCGTGCGGTCTGGAACGGTCTGGTCGACCGCAGACCGGGCCTCGTTGTCCTGCCGAACGGAACGGCCGACATCGTGGCGGCCCTCCGGTTCGCCCGCGCACACGAACTCGTCGTCGCTGTGCGCGGCGGCGGCCACAGC
Source organism: Pseudarthrobacter linnaei (assembly GCF_055412825.1). NCBI lineage: Bacteria > Bacillati > Actinomycetota > Actinomycetes > Micrococcales > Micrococcaceae > Pseudarthrobacter > Pseudarthrobacter linnaei. Next base: position 20,577 of record NZ_JBVAYX010000022.1, on the reverse strand, counting down.
ATCCCCGGATTCTCTACGTGCGACGACGGTATAGTCATCGACCTCTCCCGACTGCGGGGCGCGACGATCGATCCCGAACGCCGCACGGCGGTCTGCGGCGGCGGCGCGCTGCTGTCAGAGCTGGAGGACGCGGCACAGGCGGTCGGTCTCGTATGCCCTGTCGGTGTGGTCTCCCACACCGGCATCGGCGGTCTCACGCTTGGCGGCGGGATGGGCCGCCTGCAGCGGAAGTTCGGGCTGACGATTGACAACCTCCGTGCGGTGGACCTCGTGACGGCCGACGGCGGGATCGTCCACGCCTCGTCGGACGAGAACCCCGAGCTCTTCTGGGGTGTCCGTGGAGCCGGCGCAAACTTTGGCGTCGCGACGTCGTTCGAATACGCCCTCCACCCGCTTGAGCATCCCATCACGCACGGGACCGTCGTCCACCCGATCGAGCGCGCCGGCGAGCTCGCGCAGCTCTTCACTGAGATCGCCGAGACGGGACCGGACGAGCTGTGGCTCGGCTTCTACATCCGTCTGGCGCTCCCGGCGGAGGACTACTTCCCGGCAGGCATCGGGGGCCGGCCGATAGCCGCTGTCTCCGTTTTGCACTGTGGGCAGCCCCGCGAGGCCGAGCGGGATCTCGCACGGTTGCGTGAGTTCGGACCGCCGGTTGCCGGCTCGATCGAGCCGAAACCCCACCTGGCAGCACAGCGCCTCGCAGACGTGTCCTCGGCGTGGGGCCACCGCTTCTACATGAAGAGCGCCTTCCTCCGCAGCCTGCCCGCGGAGCTCGTCGATGCGGCAGTCCAGCACGCCCACGGAATTCCTGAGGGAGCCGGGGGCGAGTTCGGTGTCTGGTCTTGGGGCCGGGCGATCGCAGAAGTGCCGGAGGACGCGACCGCGTTCACGGGCCGCACGGCGGCCTACTGGATGGGCGCCGAGATCCAGTGGGACGATCCGGCGCTCGACGGGCCGTGCCGCGAGTGGGCCCGGGCGGGAATGGCCGACGTCGGGCCGTTCGCCACCAGGGGCCGTTACGTCAACGACGTCGCCGAATCGCGCGGGGACTCTCGGACGATCTACGGCGACGGGAAGTACGAGCGGCTGGTCGGGCTCAAGCGCGCTTGGGACCCGGACAACGTTTTCCGGATGAATCAGAACATCCGACCTTAGCGAGAACTGGGATGGACGGCCGGTCCGTCATCGACTCCGTGCCGCTGCATTGGGGCCAAAAGGCTGCTTACGCCCGCCCTGAAACGACCTCCGGACACGAGCAGGGCCCTCACCTGGCGGGTGAGGGCCCTGCTGTGGCTCTGGGGCCGGTCGCCTCAGCCGCCAGCCGGCCTAACCGCTGGCCTGCTTGGCTAAGCGGGTGGTTTAGGCGAAGTCGGAGACTGCCGGGTCGGCGCCGATGCGGCCAGCACCCTCGGCCGAGTTATCCATGCCGTTGATGGCCTGCACATCGGTCTCGTCCAGGCTGACGTCCAGCGCGGCGTAGTTCTCGCGGATGCGGGACTCGGTCACGGACTTCGGGATAACAACGTTGCCGATGGCCAGGTGCCAGGCGATGACAACCTGCGCCGGGGTGGCGTCATGCTTGGCCGCGATCTGGCCGATCACCGCGCTCTCCAGCAGCTCACCGCCCTGGCCCAGCGGGGACCAGGCCTGGGTGAGGATACCCTTGGAAGCGTTGAATTCGCGCAACTCGGCCTGGTTGAAGAAGGGGTGCAGTTCGATCTGGTTGATGGCCGGCACAACGCCGGTCTCGTCGATAAGTCGCTGCAGGCCTTCCTTGGTGAAGTTGGAGACGCCTATGGTCTTGACGCGGCCCTGCTTCTGCAGCTCGATGAGAGCCTTCCAGGTGTCCACGTACTTGTCCTGCTTGGGCTGCATCCAGTGGATCAGGTACATGTCCAGGGTCTCCAGGCCGAGACGGCCCATGGACTCCTCGAAGGCCTTCAGCGTGGACTCGTAGCCCTGGTCCGCGTTCCACAGCTTGGTGGTGATAAAGATTTCCTCGGGCTTGAGGCCTGAGCGCTCAATCGCCCGGCCCACGCCTGCTTCATTGCCGTAGATCTTGGCGGTGTCGATGTGGCGGAAGCCGGCCTCGAAGGCCTGGACAACCACCTTCTCGGCGACATCGTCTTCAACCTGCCACACTCCGTAGCCAAGCTGGGGAATGGTGTTGCCGTCATTGAAAGTCAGTACCGGTGAAAAAGTCATATAACTATCTTGCCAACGTCCTGGGCATACCGCCAGCTTAAAGAGCACAGCTAAGCTAGGCGCTTAACCGGGAATTTCCGGGTCCGTGCCAGGGGCTGTCCGGAACCCTCAGTCGGCGGCGGCCGCCTCCGCGAGCCTGCGTTCGGCGTCGTTGACCTGGTCGAGCACCGATTCGGCGCGGCGCCGAACCGACACCGCACCGGCCGGGACGGGACCGACGGCGAGCCGGAGCATCGCGGCCGCTTCGGCCGTGGTCGCCAGGGAGTTGCCGGCCGTGGACAGTGCGCGGTGGACTCCGGCCAGGCTCCCGGGAATGTCCAGTCCCTCACTGGGGGAACGCCGCTGGGCCGCCACGCAGATCTGCCGGACCCGACCGGAGAGCGCCGTGAGCTCGTTGGCTATCTCCAGGAGTTCGTCGTAGAGGGCATCGTCCTCCACCCCGGCGAGGACCTGGTGGTAGCGGTCGAGGCCGCGGTTGAACCGGTCATGGGCGCGGCGCCAGAGGCCCTTGCCGAGTTCGGCGTCGTCTTTCCGCCCCTGCCGGGCGGCGCTGAAGAATCCCAAGGATGCCTTACAGGTACTGGCCGGGACCGCGGTCCCGGTCGGTAGGGAGGGCAGGCCGCGGGTGATCCGCGTCGGGCCTGGGTGCCGCGGCGCGTTGGGGTTCGCCGTTCTCGCCGATGACGACTCCGGGTGCAATCACCGTTCCGGGCGGCAACTGGCGTAGCTGTGCCTGCGCCACGGCGTGTTCCCGGGCCGCATGCTGGGCCGCAAGGGCGGTCTGGATGCCGTGGAAGAGGCCTTCCAGCCAGCCGACCAGCTGGGCCTGGGCGATCCGCAGTTCCGCGTCCGAGGGGGTTCCGTCCGCCGGGAAGGGGAGGGTGATGCGTTCCAGCTCCTCGACCAGTTCCGGCGCGAGGCCGTCTTCCAGTTCCTTAATGGAGCGTTCATGGATTTCTGCCAGCCGGACGCGCGCCGCGTCGTCGAGGGGGGCGGACCTCACCTCGTCCAGGAGCTGCTTCATCATGGTGCCGATCCGCATGACCTTCGCGGGTTCGTCGACGAGGTCCTGGAGCTGGCTGGTCCTGGGTCGTCCTGCGGCGGGCGTCCCGGGCTGGACGGGTTTTCCCTGGCCCCGCAGTCCCCCGGGCTGTCCGGGCTCCAGCGGCTGGTCCCGGGCAACTGTTCCGTCGTCGCCGGCCGGCCCGGGGTCCAGGGTGGCGCCCTCAAAGGGGGTCCCGCCGCCGGGCTGAGTGTCGTGCGGATCGCTCATGGTTTCATACTCTCACGANCCGCCGGGCTGAGTGTCGTGCGGATCGCTCATGGTTTCATACTCTCACGAGCCCGGGCCGCGGAGCGGGCAGCCGCCGGGCCCCGACGCGGACCCAATGAAAAGCGCAATAACGGGTGCAACAAACAGCAAAGGGCGCCGCCGGGCACTAGTGTGCCCGGCGGCGCCCTTTTGCAGCGGCGGCGCCGCTCAGCCGAAGCCGGTCAGCAGCACCGGCCCTGCGGGTTGGCGTCCTGACGGTCCGTCTGGTCGCGCCAGAACTCCCGCTCGGTCATCGGCTGGGTGCCGTGGCCTGCTTCGGCGTGGTGCGCGAGGTACTTCGTGTACGCATCCGCACCCATGACACCGCCCAGGTACCGGGCGAATCCCCGGAAGCCTGCAACTACAGCGTTCATCTGTGCCTCCGCATTAGTGGTGGGCGGACGTCTCGGCCCGTTTGTCCGCCGGCAGCTGGTTCCACTGGGCCATGAGCGCCCGCTCGGATGCCGTGGGGACCGGGCCGGCCGGGGCGAAGACACGCGACGGCAGCGCCGGATCCTCGTTGCTGGTGGTGGCCAGGCCGGCCTTGGCGTTGCGGAACGCCTTGGACGTGGCGATCAGGGCCGTCGTGATGACGATGATGCTGAGCACCACGAAGATGACCGAGAGCCAGCCCTGGATCGCGGTGTTGCGGACCACGGCCTCCATCGCCGGAACGGTCTTGGCCGTGCCGAAGGAGGTCTTGCCCTCCTCGAGTGCCTTGGAGAACGCCGCGTTGTTCGCGAAGTAGCCGACGGCCGGAGTGGAGGAGAAGATCTTCTGATAGCTGGCCGTGATGGTCACGACGGCTGCGAAGGCCAGCGGGAGCGCCACGATCCAAATGAACTTGAAGGAGCCCTTTTTCGCCGCGATCGCAAGGCAGACGGACAGTGCGATGGCGGCCAGCAGCTGGTTGGCGATGCCGAACAGCGGGAACAGCGTATTGATGCCGCCCAGCGGGTCGGTGACGCCCATCAGCAGCACGGCGCCCCAGGCGCCGACCATAACGGCGGTGGCGAGCCAGGCGCCGGGACGCCAGGAGTGCTCCTTGAACTTGGGGATGAAGTTGCCGATCGAGTCCTGCAGCATGAACCGGGCAACGCGCGTGCCGGCGTCGACAGCGGTGAGGATGAACAGCGCCTCGAACATGATGGCGAAGTGGTACCAGAAGCTCATCATGGCGGTGCCACCGATGAACTGCTGCATGATGTGGGCCAGGCCCACGGCCAGGGTCGGGGCGCCGCCGGTGCGGGAGACGATGCTGGTCTCGCCGACGTTGGCGGCCGTTTCGGCGAGCATGTTCGGGCTGATGTTGACGCCGGAGAGTCCGAGGCTGTTGACCCAGGCGGCCGCGGTTTCCACGGTGCCGCCGGTGAGGGCAGCCGGGGAGTTCATTGCGAAGTACAGCCCGCGATCAATGGAGATCGCCGCTACGAGGGCCATGACGGCCACGAAGGACTCCATCAGCATGCCGCCGTACCCGATGTAGCGGGTCTGGCGTTCCTTTTCGATCAGCTTCGGCGTGGTGCCGGAGGCGATCAGGGCGTGGAATCCCGAGAGCGCACCGCAGGCGATGGTGACGAACAGGAACGGGAACAGCGCGCCCGGGAAGACGGGGCCGTTGTCCCGGCTGGCGAATTCACTGAAGGCCGGGACGGTGATTTCCGGGCGGACCACGATGACGGCCAGGGCCAGCATCACGATGACGCCGATCTTCATGAAGGTGGAGAGGTAGTCACGCGGTGCGAGGAGCAGCCAGACCGGCAGGATGGCGGCGATGAAGCCGTAGATGATGAGGGCCCAGGCGAGGGTGACCTTGTCCAGCGTGAAGAGGGCCTCGCCCCATTCGGTAGCGGCGACGACGCCGCCGCCGATGATGGCGGCCATGAGCAGCACGAAACCGATCAGCGAGACTTCCATGATCTTGCCGGGGCGGATGAACCGCAGGTAGACGCCCATGAAGAGGGCGATCGGGATGGTCAGGCCGACGGAGAAGACCCCCCACGGGCTCTCGGCCAGGGCGTTGACGACGACGAGGGCCAGGATGGCGACAATGATGACCATGATCAGCAGGGTGGCGATCAGCGCGGCGGTGCCGCCGATGACGCCGAGTTCCTCGCGGGCCATCTGGCCCAGGGAACGCCCGCCGCGGCGCATGGAGAAGAACATCACGACGTAGTCCTGGACTGCTCCGGCGAACACGACGCCGATGATGATCCAGATGGTGCCGGGGAGGTAGCCCATCTGGGCAGCGAGGATCGGGCCCACCAGGGGCCCGGCGCCGGCGATGGCGGCGAAGTGGTGGCCGAACAGGACGTTGCGGTCCGTGCGGACGTAGTCCTTACCGTCGGCCTTATACTCCGCAGGGGTGGCCCGGCGGTCGTTTGGCTTGAGCAGGAAGCGCTCGATGACCTTGGAGTAGAAGCGGTAACCGATGAGGTACGTAGACACTGCGGCGAACACGAACCAGATGGCGTTGACCGTTTCACCGCGGACAATCGCGAGCATGAACCATGCCACGGCGCCCAGCAGGGAGATTGCCACCCAGATTGCGATCTTGGTCGGCGTCCATTTGCGTTCTTCGCCCTCGCGCACGGACTCGTCCACGGCTGTGGGCGGCAGTGCCGGATCCGGCGTTATGCCGTCGTCGACCAGTAAGTTTTTTGACGTGCCATCTGGCATTGTGCCCATGTCTCCTCCTTGAGAAACCCCGACCGGGCAAATCCACCTGACAGATATGCCCCAAGGCACCCTACCAACGACCGCGATCCGTGGATACGGCTTTGCGCCAGACGGTCCCGGCGACGCGGCGAACGGTCGGGCCAACGCGCCGATCGGCGGGGCTGTCACGGCCGCATGTTACCCGCAGGGACCCGGGTACGGGCGGGATATCAGACGGACGGGCCGGCCAGCTGCATGAGCCGGGCCTCGCAGAGGTCAAGCCAACGCACCTCGGCCTCGGTCTGGAAGATGAGCGAATCCAGCACCAGCAGCCGGGCGGTGTCCGTGGACCGGTGCTGGGATGCCGTATCGCGGCGGGCCTTGGTGTACTCCTGCAGGGCCCGGATGGACACGGCGCGCTGGGCATGGATGGCAGCGCCAACGTCGACGCCGGGCAGCGTCAATCCGAGGGCAAGCTTGATGGCCAGTTCGTTCCGGGGAGGGCTGGTCCGCGGAACCGGCGAGGTGAACCAGGTGCGGACTTCGGCGCGTCCCTCGGGGGTGATGGTGTAGACGACGTGGCCCTCGCCGTCGGTGCCCTCCTTGCGGACAAGGCCGTCGCGCTCCAGGCGGTCAAGGGTGGTGTAGACCTGCCCGATATTGAGGGGCCAGGTGGATCCGGTGCGGTCCTCGAATTCGATCCGCAGCTGGTAGCCATAGCGTGGCCGGTCCTGCAGGAGGGCCAGGAGGCTGTGACGGATGGACATGATGCTCCCGGAGGGTAGCGGGACGACAGCATACACGCGCCCCAAGACGCGTGTATACCGCGCATGGAATTACATTACAGTCATTCGTAACACCGAAGCAATTCGGGATATGCCCCAACGGGAATACCTCTTACAGAACCAGCAGGATCTTTCCGACATGGTCACCGGAGTCAAAATACCGGTGCGCGGCAACAACCTGCTCCAGCGGGAAGGTCTTTGCCACCAGCGGCCGGATGCGGCCATCGGTCAGCAGCGGCCAGACCGCGTCGCGGACCGCGTCCATGATCACGGCCTTCTCCTCCACGGGCCGCGGGCGCAACGCCGTGGCGATGATCGCGGCACGCTTGCTCAGCAGCTTGCCCAGATCCAGTTCACCCTTGGCCCCGCCCTGCAGCCCGATCACCACCAGCCGCCCATAGTCCGCGAGCGCATCCACGTTTTGTGTGAGGTACTTGGCCCCGACTACGTCGAGGATGACGTCCGCTCCCTTGCCCCCATTCTGCGCACGCAGGCTATCCGGGAAGTCCTCCTCGGCATAGTTGATGGCGATGTCGGCGCCGAGGAAGGCCTTGGCGGTGCCGACCTTCTCCGCCGTCCCTGCCGTGGTGGCCACGACGGCGCCAAACGCCTTCGCGAGCTGGATGGCCATCGTCCCGATGCCGCCGGTTGCTCCGTGGATGAGGACGGTCTCGCCCGGCTGCAGCTGCGCCGTCATGATCAGGTTGGAATAGACCGTCGCCGCCACCTCCGGCAAGGATGCGGCGGTGACGACGTCGATGCCGTCAGGGACCCTCAGGACTTGCCCGGCCGGAACGGCGACCTGCTGGGCATAGCCGCCGCCGGCCAGCAGGGCGACGACCTTGTCCCCCACGGAAAACGGCTTGGTGACGCCGGGCCCGAAGCCGGCGATCCGGCCGGAGACTTCCAGGCCGGGAATGTCAGAGGCCCCGGGCGGGGGTGGGTAGTGGCCCTTGCGCTGCTGGACGTCGGCGCGGTTGAGCCCCGCGGCGACCACGTCGATCAGCACCTCGCCGGTGCCGGGCACCGGGGACGGGACCTCGCGGACCACCAGTGCCTCGGGTCCGCCCGGCTCTGAAATGTAGACGGCCTTCATGGAGAACTCCCGATTCCTAACTAAACTTGCTGCAGCTCCCTGCAGGGATGCACCTGCGGCACATCTGCAGCGCCTTCTCCCAGAGTAGGCGGAGGAGTTACCCGTGTCCGCGAGCGCAAACGCGTTTTTTGTTGCTGCCGACTGCCTATGAAACACTACTCGTTAGGGAAGGTTGTCCGAGCGGCCGATGGAGCTGGTCTTGAAAACCAGTGTGCGGTAACCCCGTACCAAGAGTTCGAATCTCTTACCTTCCGCGAATAATGCCCCTGGTTCCGCTTTTACGGTGGAGCCGGGGGTATTTTTGCGTGGCGGGCCACGGGCAGATCAGGGCGGATGCGGGACGCGGACGGGGGCACCTGGCCGGGCCGCGGGCAGATCAGGGCGGATGCGGGACGCTAACGGGGCACCTGGCCGGGCCACGGGCAGATCAGGGCGGATGCGGGACGCGGACGGGGGCACCTGGCTGGGCCGCGGGCAGATCAGGGCGGGTGCGGGACGCGGACGGGGGCACCTGGCTGGGCCGCGGGCAGATCAGGGCGGGTGCGGGACGCTAATGCGCCCCGATCTGCCCGCGCGGCGCGACCGCGCCGGCGAGGCCGAGCCGAGGATCCGGAGCGATGGGTAATCATCCGCTGGGCATGACTATCCGGGCCATCCCTGACCCCGGAGTGCCTGCCGCACCCGCGTCAGCACCCAGGCATCGCCATTCCGGACGTCGAGTTTGTTGATTACCAGCTGCCGCCAGCCCGCACCGACGGTGCGTTCGTTACGCAGCGCATCGGCGAGCTGCTGCGCAGGCGTAAGGTGATGGCCGCCGTCGTACTCCACCGCGAGGTGGAATTCAGGACAGGCCAGGTCGATCCACAGCGGAGTGCCCTGTTCATCCAGCAGTACGTAGTTCGGCTCGAACGCCGGCAGCCCGGAGCGGCCAAAGAGCAGGCGGAGCCTGGTTTCCGGGGGTGAGTCGACGCCTACGCGGACCAGCCCAAGCGATTTCCTCAGCAGGCGAAGACCCGCCACCGGGCGGCGGCTCCCGGCATAGCGCTGAAGTTCCTCCAACGTCATGCGCGCGGTCCGCGGGTGCAGGTAGCGCACATGCTCGCAGACGATGTCGTCCGCGATGACAACGAGGTCCTCGAGCGTCAGCGCACCCGTCCCCGCGAGGTCCAGCAGGGTCCGGGAAATGGAGGTGACCGGGACGCCGTGCAGGATGACAATATCGGCGGGCTCCAGCATGGCGCGGTGGCCGACGACGCCCTTCCGGCGGGGAGCGGCGGACCCCGCCCTGGTCAGGTGCAGCAGGCCAGACCTTGTTGTGGAACGCCCTTCCGCCAGGCTGCCCGGGAGCTTGAAGGCGTGGACGGCGGCCGCGGAGTAGTAGCTGACAGTGTCGGGCGTCCCCAGCTCCGTGTACGGCCGCACCCTTTCCAGCAACGACTGTTGCGGTCCGACCGGAACACGGATGCCGCGGCTCGGCACATGGATGTCCTTCGCCTTCGCCCGCCACGGGGAAATGCCGCACAGCCGGCCCTCGCTGATAGTGAAGGACCGTGCCGCCAGTTCCTCCGGCAGCGGTTTCGCTGTTGCCATGGGCCCATTAGGCCACAACGCGGCGCGGGCCGCGTCGGGTTATCCACAGCCCCGCGCGGGGCTGTGGAATCGGTCGGATGGCATCGGCGCGCCGGAGGTGGCCGTGGGTGCGGACAGGTGCTGGCAGCCGGACGAGCTGGTGGGGACGGGTGCGAGTCGCCGCTCGTGGGCAGATCAAGGCGGACGAGCTGGTGGGGACGGGTGCGAGTCGCCGCTCGTGGGCAGATCAAGGCGGACGCGGGGAGCGAATGCGCCCTGATCTGCCCGCTAGGCACCGACGGGGCACTGACGGACACCGATCACGGGCCCGGGCCAGGAACCGGGAACCATTGAAACCGTCGCTGCCCGGGAATAGTCTCTCTGTGTCTTCACCACCCGGTTGAATCCGTCGGCGTGCCAGCACGCGCCGGGGCCGCAGAGCAGAGAAGGAGCCCACTATGCCTACACCGGACCACACCAACGGCGCGCCATGCTGGATCGACCTGATGACCTCGGACACCGGAAAGGCCAAGGTCTTCTATGGGGAGCTCTTTGGCTGGACCTTCGAGACGGGCGACCAGGAGAAGTACGGCGGGTACATCATGGCGGCGAAGGACGGCAAGCCCGTTGCCGGCATGATGCAAAAGGACGAGGCCATGGCGGGCATGCCGGACACCTGGAGCACGTACCTGCGCTCGGATGACGCGGCGGCCACCGTCCAGGCTGCGGCCCGGCACGGCGGACAGGTCTATCTGGAGCCCATGGACATTCCTGACCAAGGCCGCATGGCGATGATCGCCGATGCCACCGGGGCATCCATCGGTGTGTGGCAGCCGGGCGGAATGAAGGGTTACGGGCTCGCGGCCGAACCGGGCACCCCCGCCTGGCATGAACTGCACACCAAGGACTACGGCACCGCGGTGAAGTTCTACCAGGACGTGTTCGGCTGGGACACGGACGTCATGAGTGACACCCCTGATTTCCGGTACACCACCCTGGGCGCCGGAGATGCCGCCAAGGCCGGGATCATGGATGCCGCGGGTTACCTCCCTGCCGAGGTCCCATCCAACTGGCAGGTCTACTTCGCGGTTGCGGACGCGGACGCCGCCCTCAAACGGGCCGTCGCCATGGGCGCCCGCGTGATCGACGGGCCAGAGGACAGCCCGTTCGGACGACTGGCCACGCTGGCTGACCCCACCGGCGCCATGTTCAAAATCATTGCGGACACCGCACCGTCAGGTGCTGGCACCAGGCCGCAGGGCACCTGAGCACCCGGGCGAGCCTCAGAAACAACTGAGGAAAATCTTCGGGAAATCCTTCCGTAAAACTGCCCCCGGCAATACCGGCCAGCCGCCTCAAAGGCGATTACTGGCCGGTATTCTTCTTGCCATGCCCGCCGCCTCCGCGCCAGGCGGGCTCAAACTGACGCAGGTCAGAAGCTTCACCAAATCCGTCGCTGGGGCGCACCGTGGGAGGCCCGTGGCGGCTGTGACTCGTTCCACTGGGGGACGTCTCGCCGAATGCACGTGCAAGACACACCGCGTTCATTCACCCCTGTTTTGATGTGCCGGGACCTGCTTGACCAGGAGCAGGGACCGGCGGTCCGCGGCATCATGCGGGCACCTTCCACCCAGCCCTTACCCGGGCACCTAATGAGAGTTAGAGCGGATGAAACACATACCTTGGAAGACAGCGCTGGGCACAGCGCTGTCGGCGGGGCTCATCGCAGCCCCGCTGGCGGCCGTGCCCGCGTTCGCCGTGGAGGCCACCCCGGCCGCGGCTGGCAGCTCGCCAGTGATCATCAACGAGGCGTACCTCAGCGGCGGCAGCGCCGGAGCCGCCTTCAAGAACAAGTTCGTCGAGCTGTACAACACCTCCGACGCCCCGGTCCCGCTGGACGGCTGGTCCCTCCAGTACCGCAACGCGACGGGTACCGGCGTTCCGAGCAGTGTCGTTCCCCTCACGGGCACCATCGCGGCCAAGGGCCACTATCTGCTCAAGGGCGGGAGCAACGGCACTGTCGGGCTGGACCTGCCCGCCGCCGACGTCTCGGCCGGCGGCTTCAACCCTGCCATCGCAGGCGGAACAATCGTGCTGGCCAAGCAGGCAACGGCGGTAACAGATCTCGCCACCGGCTCCGTCGTCGAACCGGCCAATGTGGCCGACCTCCTCGGCTACGGCAGTTCACTGACCTTCGAGACCGGGGCGGCCAAGACGCCCTCCGGCACCGGTGACGTCAAGAGCGTCAACCGCAGCAACGGCGTGGACAGCAACAACAACTCCGCCGATTTCAGCCTCAACGCCACGATCACCCCCAAGGCCCCGAACGGTGCAGCCACCCCGGTCGATCCTCCTGTCGATCCCGGCCCCGTCACCCCCCCGGCAGCCAGGACCATCGCCGAAATCCAGGGCGACGGCGCCGCGAGCCCGTTCGTCGGAACCTCGGTCATCACCCGCGGAAAGGTCACCGCGGCCTTCCCCACCGGCGGCTTCGCCGGCTACTACATCCAGACCCCCGGCACCGGCGGGGACCTCACCCCGGCCAACCACTCGGCGTCGGACGCCATCTTCGTCTTTTCGGCCGCCACGGCCGGTTCCGTGCAGATCGGCGACTACGTCGAGGTGACCGGCGCGGTCAGCGAATACTTCGGCATGACCCAGGTGACGGTTCCGGCGGCGGCCGGCCTGTTGAAGCTCACCGAGGCGGCCCCCGAGCCCAAGGCCACCGGATTTGCCCTCCCGGCCGAGGAGGCCTTCCGCGAGGCGCTCGAAGGCATGCTGCTGACCCCGCAGGGACCCGTTACGGTCACTGACAATTACTCGCTGAACCAGTACGGCGAAATCGGCCTGGCCGGTGGCACCACCCCGCTGCAGCAGCCCACCGCCGTCGCGCCCTACGGCTCCGCCGAATACACCGCCACCGTCGCCGCCAATGCCGCCCGCGGCATCAAGCTCGACGACGGCGCCACCACCAACTTTCTCAAGGACGCCGGCACCAAGGCCCTGGAACTCCCGTACCTGACCACGGCTGACCCCGTCCGTGTGGGCGCGCCGGTGAGCTTCAAGACCAATGTGGTGCTCAACTACGCCAACGGCTCCTGGAAGTTCCAGCCGCTGACCCACCTGACCCCCGCCAACGCGGAGGCCGTCCAGCCCGCCAGCTTCGGAGCCACCACCCGCACGGAGGCCCCGGCGGCCGTGGGAGGCAACCTCAAGATCGCCTCGTTCAACGTGCTCAATTACTTCCCCACCACGGGTGACCAGCTCACCGGATGCACCTACTACACGGACCGCGCCGGCAACCCGATCACCGTCCGCGGCGGCTGCGACGCCCGCGGCGCGGCCAACGCTGAGAACCTCCAGCGCCAGCAGGACAAGATCGTCGCCGCCATCACCAAGTCCGGCGCCGACGTCGTGTCCCTCATGGAAATCGAGAACTCAGCGAAGTTCGGCAAGAACCGTGACGACGCCCTGGCCAAGCTGGTCGATGCCCTGAACATCGCCACTCCGGGGATCTGGGACTACGTCCGCACCCCCGCCAACGCCCCCCCGCTGGCCGACGAGGACATGATCCGCACCGCCTTCATCTTCAAGAAGTCCGCTGCGGAGCCGGTGGGCGAGTCCATCATCCACAACGACACCGCCGCTTTCGCGAATGCCCGCAAGCCGCTGGCGCAGGTCTTCAAGCCGGTCGGCGCGGCCGATGACAAGAAGTTCATCGCGATCGCCAACCACTTCAAGTCCAAGGGCTCAGCCGCGACTCCGGAGGACACCGACAAGGGCCAGGGCGCCTCCAACCTCGCCCGCACCGCTCAGGCCCGGTCCCTCCTCGCGTTCTCCACCGAGCTGCAGACCGTCCAAGGCACCGACAAGGTCTTCCTGATCGGCGATTTCAACGCCTACGCCAAGGAAGACCCGATCAACGTCTTCACGGCCGCGGGATACGTCAACCAGGACGAAAAGGCCCGGAACGCCGACGGTTCCGCCAAGCACTCCTACCTCTTCGGCGGCCTGGTGGGCTCCCTGGACCACATCCTCGCCTCACCGGCCGCCAACGCCGTCGTCACCGGCGCCGACATCTGGAACATCAACTCCGTGGAGTCCGTAGCCCTGGAGTACAGCCGCTACAACAACAACGTGACCGACTACTACGCTCCGGACCAGTTCCGGGCAAGCGACCACGATCCGGTGGTGGTGGGGCTCGACTTGCCTTCCACGCCCGCCAGCGTTGAGCTGAACTTCCTGGGCATCAACGATTTCCACGGCCGGATCGATTCGAACACCGTGTTCTTTGCGGGCACCCTCGAGAAGCTGCGGGCCGCGGCCGCCCCCGGCACCACGGCATTCCTCTCCGCCGGCGACAACATCGGCGCCTCGCTGTTCGCCTCGTCCGTTGCCAAGGACCAGCCGACCATCGACGTGCTGAACGCCCTTGAGCTGCGGACCTCGGCCGTGGGCAACCACGAATTCGACGGCGGCTGGGCCGACCTTCGTGACCGCGTCATCGCCGGCGGCAGCAACGCCAGGTTCCCCTACCTGGGTGCCAACGTGTACAAGAAGGGCACCACCGAGCCGGTCCTGCCGGAGTACACCGTGCTCGACATGAACGGCGTCAAGGTCGCCGTGATCGGCACGGTCACGCAGGAAACGCCGTCGCTGGTCACCCCTGCCGGGATCGCCGACCTGGAGTTCGGCGACGCCGTTGACGCCATCAACCGCGTCGCTGCGAAGATCAAGGCCGAGAACCTGGCCGACGTGATCATTGTTGAGAACCACGACGGCGCCGGTTCCGGCGCGCCCGAAGGCTCCACCCTGGCGCAGGAAGTCGCCGCCGGCGGCCCCTTCGCCAGAATGGTCACCGAGGTCACCCCCGATGTTGCCGCGATCTTCAACGGCCACACCCACAAGCAGTACGCGTGGGACGCCCCGGTCCCCGGCGGTGAGGGCAAGACCCGCCCGATCGTCCAGACCGGCAACTACGGCGAGTTCATCGGCCAGATCCAGCTCACCATCGACACGAAAACCAAGGCGGTCACCGGCTACAAGGCCGGCAACGTCAAGCGCACCACCTCAGCTGACCAGCCGGCAGCCGACCTCGTGGCCGCCTACCCGCGGGTTGCCGCCGTCAAGACCATCGTTGACAAGGCCCTGGCCGACGCGGCAGTGGTCGGGAACCAGCCGGTCGGCAAGGTGAGCGCGGATATCACCACCGCGTTCACGCCCGCCACCGGCACCACTCCGGCAGCACGCGATGACCGTGGCAGCGAGTCCACCCTGGGCAATCTGGTCGCGGATTCCCTGGTTGATTCGCTCAAGGCCCCGGAACTGGGCGGCGCCGAGATCGGCGTCGCCAACCCGGGCGGGCTGCGCAACGAGCTGTACTACGCGCCGGACGGGACCATCACGTACGCCGAGGCCAACGCGGTTTTGCCGTTCGTGAACAACCTGTGGACCACCTCACTGACCGGCGAGCAGTTCAAGACGCTGCTGGAACAGCAGTGGCAGACCAACCCGGACGGCACGGTTCCCAGCCGCGCCTACCAGCAGCTCGGCCTGTCCAAGAACGTCAACTACACCTACGACGCCGCCCGCGCCGCCGGTGACCGGATCACCTCGATCCGGGTCAACGGCGCGCGGATCGACCCGGCGCAGTCCTACCGGATCGGAACGTTCAGCTTCCTGGCTACGGGCGGTGACAACTTCCGCATCTTCAAATCCGGCGCCAACACCAAGGACTCCGGACTCGTGGACCGCGACGCGTGGATCAAGTACCTGCAGGCACAAAGCCCGGTTTCGCCGGACTTCGCCCGGCGTTCCGTTGCCGTGGTGAATACCACGGCCGCCGAGGTCAAGAGCGGGCAGGCCATCACTCTGGCCGTCTCCAAGCTGGATCTCACCTCGCTGGGCAGCCCGGTGAACACCTCGCTGCGCGCCGAGTTCACGGATGCGGCCGGCACCGTCACGGCCCTGGGCACGGTGCCGGTGTCCGCCGGTGCCGCCACGGTTCAGGTTGCGGTTCCCGCCGGCGCCGCGGCCGGCACGGGCACCCTGGTGCTCACCGCCGTCGAGTCCGGAACCGTGGTGAAGACGGCCGTCCTGGTCGGAGCCAGCGTTCCCGCCCCGCCGACGTGCACCGCCCCGGTCAAGCCGCAGAAGTGGTACGACTTCAAGGGCTGGATCAGGTACACGTTTGCCTGGCTCGAGTACCAGAAGTGCCTCAGGGGCTAGCTTCGTAGCCCTGCACCAGTGAGCATGCCCTCCCCCGGGCTGCGGCACTGGACATATAGCCCATATGTCCAGTGCTCAGCCTGGACGGAGGGCATGCCCATTTTTCGCGACGTTTCGCGGACGCGGACGGAGGGCATGCCCATTATTCGGGCGTGCGGGCGGCACTGGGTCAGCGTCCGAGGATGGCCCGGGCAATTTCATCGGCGTCCCGCAGGGTGCGCTGGCCGCTGCGGTACAACGGTCCGCTCTTCTGCCGGGCCTCGGCCGCGATGGCGGTACCCCACTGCACGGCGGACAGCTGCAGTCCCAGGACATACAGGCCCTCAGTCACCGAGCCATTTGCGCCCAGCGGCCGGTAGGGATGCGGCGCCACGTCCAGCCCGGACGTCGGCACCGGCGCCCCTTCCACCGTCATCATGAGCCGCGGGCGGACCAGGCCTTCGGCGAGCAGCTGCTCCAGCAGGGGTGACTCGTTGACCGGGACCTTGTTGGCCGGCGCCAGCGCCTCGACCATGGCCACGGCCCGCACGATTTCCCCCTGACCGCCGTCCGCGCTGTTCCCCACCCAGGGCGAGACCGCCGTGAAGGTCCCGGCCTTGCGGTCAACGCCGAACTTCGGGTCCGGGCCGACGAACCGGACCACGCCGGCCCTGACCAGGGCGGCAAGCTGTTCGGACCGCAGCGCCGGCGGACCGCTGGCCAGGCCTTCCACAAAGGATTCGAACCAGCCGCGCAGGCCTGCGACCCACGATTCATCGGTGATCCCCCCGTCCGCGACGGCGGTCTTCAGCACGGCCCGGCCGTGGTGCAGGGCGCCGATGGTCATCTTCACCGGGTCGTCCTCGCCGAGGGCGGAACGCCGGGCGTCGTCGAGCAGATACTCGACGACAGCGTTGTCGAGTTCCGCGCGGGAGGCGAACGACCTCCCGGCCAGCGGTGCCGCGAGTCCCAGCAGGTTGAGCCGGTGCGCGGGCCGGACGTGGATTTCCAGCACGTCGTCGACCAGGTCGTTCCATTTCGCGGCGGAGTGCGCGCGTGGATGCAGGGCCTCCTCCAGCGCCTTCAGGAACTCCCTCGGCTCCGTCAGGATGGCGCCGGGCTGCGAGCGCGCCAGCGTCGAGTAATAGGCCCAGAGAGCGTCGCGGTGCAGGAGCGGCCAGAGGTCATGGTCGAAGGCAGGCCGGATTCCCGCCTCCGCGAATTTCGCCACCGCGCTTTCGGTGCAGTACCTCAGTGTCACCGCCCCGGGGTAGTAGCCGGCAAGGGTCGCCTTGGCCCGGTACGGGGTGCCGCGCCGGGAGGCCGCGATGATGCGCGGTTCGCGGCCGGAGGGAAGGTAGCTGAGTCCGCCGTTCTCACCGGGCAGGAACTGTCCGCCGCGGCCTTCGGTCAGCTGGCCCATCGCGTCGAAGAAATTCAGGCCCATCCCGCGCACCAGCACCGGTTTGACCGCCGGCACCAGCGCCCAGTCGACGTCGGCCGGAGCCGCCGGAGGCAGGTACAGCAGCCCGAACGCCTTCGCCGCCGCCTGGAGTTCGCGCTGTTCGGGGTTGAGCCGCGATTCCAGGTGGCCGAGAGCCAGGACCACGGAATCGACGGTGAGGACCGCGCCGTCGGCCAGTCCGACGTCGAACCGCACTCGCCCGTCGTCCCCCGGCCCGGGCGCGGCAGCGTGGCGGACGGAGGTCGCCGTCGTGTTGTGGAAGTCCACCGTGGCGCCGGCCGGGAGTCGGGACAGCAGCTCTTCCAGGGTGGAGCGCAGGTAGCGCCCGTACAGGGCCCGGCTGGGGAAGTCCGCGGACCCCAGCCCGGAGAGTTCGGCGCGGTCCTCGGCGGTGAGGGAGGGGTGGGGCTGGTGCTCCTGCAGTTCCCGCCAGCGGTCGAACGTGTGGCCGGCGAGCGGCCGCGCGAGCTCGGGGTCCTCGGGAATGACGGTGGGATAGAACGCCTGCGTGTTCATCAGGAACAGCCGGGACTGGCCGGGCTGCCAGACGTGTCCGGGCCCCGCGGGATAGGGGTCGATGACATCAACGTGCAAGACGGCGTCCGGTCCGGCGGGCACCCAGTTGGCCAGCAGCCGCTCCAGCGCGCTCGTGCCCCGGGGGCCGGCGCCAATCACTGCCGTCCGGATGCTCTGCGATATGCCCACGGCATCCAGCGTATCCGCTACCGGCACACGGCCCCGACCGGCCTGATGTCCCCGGAACAGGTTCCGCGGGGCTTCGGCTTGACTTGCCACTGGCGCGCCGATGTTGCTTGGATGGAAAAATGACCACCGCCGAAGCTGCTCCCCCGCCCGAGTCCGACCGTCCCGCCGCGACCGCCCCTGCGGACACCGCCGAGGGCACCGCGCCCGAACCCGTTGACGAGAACATCTGGCTTGAGGAAATCTACGGCGAGGAACAGCTGGCCTGGGTCCGGGAGCAGAACGCCCGGACCGAGGAGCTGCTGGAGGACGCGGAGTACACCGCGCTGGAAGGCAGCATCCTGGAGGTGCTGGACTCCACCGACCGGATCGCCTTGGTCGGCAAGCACGGCGACTGGTACTACAACTTCTGGAAGGACCGGGACAACCCGAAGGGGCTGTGGCGCCGGACCGGCTGGGACAGCTACCGCGGCGGGGATCCGGAGTGGGACGTCCTGCTGGATGTGGACGCGCTCGCCGCGGCGGAGGGCGAGGAATGGGTCTTCCACGGCGCCAACTTCCTGCGCCCGGCCGCGGGTGAACCGCACCGGCTGGCGCTGCTGGCGCTCTCCCCCGACGGCGGCGACGCGAACCGCTACCGCGAGTTCGACGTCGAGTCCCGCCGCTTCGTGGATCCGGCCGCCGGCGGCTTCGACCTGCCGACAGCGAAGGGCAACGCCTCCTGGCTCGACGCCGACACCCTGCTGGTCTCCTCCACCGCCGAAGGGCTGCCCGCCACCACGTCCTCCTACGCCCGGACCGGCGTCAGGCTGCGCCGCGGCGGAACCCTGGCCACGGCGGAACGGCTGTTCGAAATCCCCGCGGACCACATGATGGCCCTCGTGGCGCACGACTCCACCCCGGGGTTCGAGCGGACCTTTGCCGTGGACTGGATCAGTTTCTTCGAGAAGACCACCTCGGTGCTGCGCGACGGCCGGTGGGTGCAGCTCGACGCGCCCGTGGACGTCAACGTCAGCTCGCACCGCGACTGGCTGCTGTTCCGGCCCCAAAAGGACTGGACCGTCGGCGCAACGACCCACCCGGCAGGATCCCTGCTCGCCGCTCGCTTCGAGGAGTTCCTGGCCGGCAGCCGGGAACTGTCGGTGCTGTTCGCCCCGGATGCGCACACCTCCCTGCAGTCCTGGAGCTGGACGCGGGACTTCCTGCTGCTGAACCTGCTCCGGGACGTCTCCTCGGAGATCCGGGTCCTCGATCCGCGGGTTCCCGGGACGGACACCGCCTGGGCCTCCACCGTGCTGGATGCCTGCCCGCCGCTGCACGACGTCAACGCCTACGCCGTCGACGACGAGGACACCGCCGTTGGCACGGACGAGGACACGGACGATGACGGTACCGACGCCGCAGCCCCGGTAACCGACGAGGAGGCCCCCGGTGCCGGGAACGACTTCTGGCTCGTGGCCACCGGATTCACCACGCCCAGCACCCTCACCCGCGGCACCCTGACGCGCACCGCCCGGGGCGGTGTGGACAGCAGGCACGAAGTGATCCGGACCTCGCCGTCGTTCTTCAACGAAGACGCCTACGAGGTCCAGCAGCACTTTGCCGTGTCCAGGGACGGCACCCGCGTGCCGTATTTCCAGGTGGCATCCAGGGACCTTGTGCTGGACGGCCAGAACCCGACACAGCTCTCCGGCTACGGCGGCTTCGAGGTCTCCCGGACCCCCGCCTACAGCGGCGCGGTCGGCCGTGCCTGGCTGGAACGCCGCACCCAGGAAACCGCCGGGCACGTGGGGGATGCCCCGCACACCCGCGGCGGCGTCTACGTCGTGGCGAACATCCGCGGCGGCGGCGAGTACGGACCCTCGTGGCACCGCGCGGCGCTGCAGGAGAAGCGGCACCGGGCCTACGAGGATTTCGCCGCTGTGGCCGCTGACCTGATCTCCCGCGGTGTGACCTCCCGCGAGCGGCTTGGCTGCGTCGGCGGTTCCAACGGAGGCCTGCTGGTGGGGAACATGCTCACCAGCTACCCGGAGCTCTTCGGGGCGGTCTCCTGCGGGGTCCCGCTGCTGGACATGCGCCGCTACTCCAAGCTGTCCGCCGGGCACTCCTGGATTGCCGAATACGGCGATCCGGACGTTCCCGAACAGTGGGACTTCATCAAGACGTTCTCCCCGTACCACCTGCTCAGGGACGGGATGGACTACCCGGAGACGTTCATCTGGACGGCCACCTCGGATGACCGCGTGGGCCCGGTCCAGGCGCGGAAGATGGCCGCCCGCATGCAGGCGATGGGCATCCCCAATGTCTGGTTCCACGAGGCACTGGAAGGCGGCCATGCGGGCGCTTCGGACAACCGGCAGTCCGCCGCGCTGCAGAGCCGCAGCCAGCACTTCCTCTGGCGGGCCCTGGCAGGCCCGGGCGCCTGAGCCGTCCCCCTCCCCCTCCCCCGAAGAGCAACGCGGGGTCACTTCCGGCCCATGCGGCGCCGGCAAAGTCAAGCAGTCGGAGCAACGCCGGGGGTTTAGGCTGCGTGCAGCAGCTGGTTCAGCCGGTTGGCTGGGGTCTCGAGGTTGAG
>NZ_JBVAYX010000021.1:0-60846 GCF_055412825.1 Pseudarthrobacter linnaei | reverse complement strand
CCACCCGGGTCAGGAAGTCCGGGTCGTTCTCGACGGCGGTGCGGGTCAGGGCGTGTTCCATCCGGTCGGCGGCCTCGGCGTCGCAGACGTGGCGGACACGGTCCAGGGCCAGGGTGATGATGGTCGCGGCCCGGGATGCGACCTCGCCGGCGGTGACGGCGGAGCCGAGTTCCCCGTGGACCGGCGGCAGTGGTTCGCCGGTGAATCCCTGCCGCGGCAGCAGGCATTCGGCCAGGGACAGCCGGCGGCGGGCCTCGCCGGCACTGATCCGCAACCGCGCCCGCAGGAACTCCGTGGTGTTCCGGTAGCCGTCATCCACAGCAGTACCAGCAACTGCCGGTCTCCCAGCAACAGCCGGGGCATCCGCAGTACCAGCAACTGCCGGGGTCCCAGCAACAGCCGGGGCGTCCGCAGCAACAGCAGCTGCCGGGCTCCCAGCAACAGCCGGGGCGTTCGGGGTTCCAGAGGCCCGGGCCGCCGCGGCCACGCCGTCCGGCCAGGCAGTCCCGCTCCCAGACTCCGTGCAAGCTCCGGGATCGGTGCTCTCGCGCCAGCCGGTGGTCCACGAGGTGCCCGCCTTCGTGGCGGCGGCCGCGGCCTGCTTCCGGGTCCGGTCCACGGCCCCGGCCGCCACGAGCTGAAGATACTCCGTGACCCGCGAGAGCTCCTCCACGGTGCCGGCGAAATCCGAGGCGGCCTGGAACCCCAGCAGCGCCGCGTCCTCGACCGCCGTCAACCCCACCTCCCGGAGTATGGCCAGGGCGTCAGCCACACCGTCCGCACCGGGCTGACCGGCCCGGGAGGTACCGCGGCCGGCGCTGCGTTCAGCGTCCCGGTCCGTGTCCTCGCAAGCAATGAAATCCCTGACGGTTTCCATGAAACAAAATCTACCGCCGAGCTCTGACATTCTTCGCGGCCCGTTACCCTGGCGGCAGAATCCCGTCGTCAGCAGGATTCAGGAGGTTTCAGGAGGTTTAAGGAAGACTCAGGACCGGCCATCCAGGAACCGCGGCCGGCCAAACTGGGTGCGAACCCCGGGTGAGAACAGCACCGATTCGGGCGGACCCGTGACGTTGATGCCGGCCGCCGCGACCAGCTGATCCTCGAGCTGGGTCACTTGCGCCCTGTACAGCGGCCACGCAGTGTGCGTGTTGGGAACGTACAGGGTCCTGCCTCGGAATCGGGTGTGCAGACCGAACCGGGCAGTGAGGTGGAGGGACAGCGGATCGGTTGCCTCGACGTCGAACTCCGGGGCAACCGCAAAGTCGCTTCGGGCACCGCCCCGGAACCGCCGCACCCAGTACCCGGCCCGGGGGTTCGCCGCGCCCGGCGGGACGGCCGGTCCCGTCTGCCCGGCCGGCCGCGCTGCCGCCCCAGCCGACCCGGTCTGCCCAGCAGGCCGGGCAGCCGACCCAGCCGGACCCGCCAGCCCAGCCGGACCCAGCAGCCCGGCCGGACGTCCGCCCTCCAGAGAAGCGAAAGGATCCAAAGCTCCCACCCCGCCGAACCCCGCCCGCGACCACACATAGGGAATCCCGGCCGCCCGCGCCGCAAGCACTACCGCCAGCCGCGTGGCATCCAGGCTGAGAAAAACCACGCCCCGGGTGCCGGCCGGTTCCCTGGAGTAGAGGCGCACGTTGATCTCGTTGAAGCTCCCGAAATAGGGGATCCCGGGCCCGCGACCCAGGCCGGCGCCCTGCATGCGGAAGCCGATCAGCCCCACCCAAGCGGATCCGTCGAACTCGTCCGGCACGACGCCCGGCGGCATGAACGGCGCCGCGACGGCATGAGGGATGCGCCAGTGGAGAAAGACTGCGTCCGTCCACCGCTGGTCCATGATGATCGGGGTCGGGAGCTCAGGGGCATTCGGCCAGGGATCGGGATGCATGATGGCGGGCACGCTAGTTCGGCAGCCGGGTGGTGTCCGGAAGCGCCCCGCCAGCGAGGAGTCCTCCGGTCGTGTCGGCCAGGGCAAGGGAAGCGGCGGATTCAGTCATGTCCAGAGCCTAACTGCCGACTGTGGCACCCGGAAGCGGTTCAGCCCGCAGATGACGAGACGGAGGAGCCTTCGGGTTGCTTCTGCCAGGGCCAGCGACCGGTGATTTCAAGCTCGAGCGAGAAGCTCAGGAAGGTCCGGATCAGCACGATAATGGCGAGTACTCCGACGCTTTCGAAGGTCGGAGTGACGGCGACGGTCCGGATGATGTCGGCCGCCACCAGGAGCTCCAGCCCGAGCAGGATCGAACGGCCCAGCAATTGCCGGTAGGAACGGTAAACCGACATCGGCTCGGCCCCTTCCGGCACCCGCCGCGGCTGGAAGCCACGCATCGCCATAGGGACGGACACGATCGCACCGATCACCATCACGGCCACGCCGGCGATGTCCATGTACCCGCCGACTGCCTGAATCATCTCTTGAAAATCCATGGTTCCCCTCAGAGAAATGGGTGGTGGAATCCGAAGCACCCGTTCAGGGGTACCGTACGCCCTGGCCGGCGAGTATGTCCCGGTAGCCTTCCCGGAAAGTCGGGTACCGGAACTCGAATCCAGTGCTCCGCAACAGCGCATTGCTGCAGCGTTTGTTGCCTCCGCGCGACGGCTCACCGCCGCCGGCCTGCGAGTTGCCGGACTGTGAGCTGCCGGCCTGTGAGTTGCCGGCCTGTGAGTTGCCGGCCTGTGAGTTGCCGGTCGGCGAGTTGCCGTTCTTTGAGCCGCCGCCCTGTCCGCCACGGTCAGCCGTGCCCGACGGCGGCTGGGGAAGGCCCAGTTCGGCGGCCAGGAAGCTCAGCACCTCGCCGAGTTCGGCGGGCTCGTTGTCCACGCCGAGATAGACCGGGTCCGGTGCGGATTCCATGCTGCACAAATGCACGATCGCGGCCGCGGCGTCGTCGCGGTGGATGCGGTTGGTGAAGCGTGACTCGGCCGGAATGACTGCGGACCCGCCGCGGACCTGGTCAATGAGCCGGGTCCGCCCGGGACCATAGATACCGCCGAGCCGCAGCACCACGGGGGTGATACCGGTGCCGCTCAACCGGCTGGTGAGGAGATCCTCCGCCTCGCGGATGGTGCGGCCCGAGAAGCCGCCGGGTGCCGGCGTCGTGCGTTCATCAACCCAGTCTCCGCCGGCATCGCCGTAAACGGCGGTGGAGGAGACGAACAGCACGCGCCGGACCGGGGCGCCGGCGTCCAGTACGGCGTCCAGGACGTTGGAGAGCCCGTCCACATACGCCGCCCGGTAGGCAGCCTCGGTGGGGGAGTCCGCCGCAATCGCGACGACGACGGCGGTGGTGTCCGCCGGGAGGGGCGGCAGTTCACCGGCGCTCAGGTCAGCCACCGCACCTTCGATGGCGGGCGGAAGTTTCTCCGGCGAACGCCGCCAGCCCACCACCCGGTGCCCTGCCGCGGCGAAACGGAGCGCCGCCTCGGTGCCCAGATCGCCGCAACCGGCCATAAGTACAGTCATGGCCCCAGTCTGCCAGTGTTCCGGCTACGCAATGAATCGGTTAGCGAGGCCTTGAGGAAAACTTGAAGTGATCTTGCCTTCCACCGAGGCCTGGCCTTGAAAGGAGCCGGGCATTGTTGTTCTTGTCAGCCTTTGGGGGCCGGCTACAACAATCACCTAGTCCGGTGCTCACGGCCCGGCTTCACGAAACGGATATCTGATGGGTCTCAACCTCAAGTCCACGTCCAGCAAGGTCCTCGCCTCCGCCGCGCTCCTCGCCGCAGCCGCCGGAGTGGCCGGCATGGGCACCTATGGTGGCTTCACCACCAGCACCTCGGCCTCCGCCGACGTCAAGGCCGGCGTGGTTAACCTCGCCGTCGGAACGGGCGCCAACAACCGACTCAGCGTCGCCGCCTCGGGCGCCGTTCCCGGCGACAGCATCCAGCGTGCAGTCACCCTCTCCAACGGCGGCGACCAGAACCTGGCCTCGATCGCCCTCACCACCGCGGCCTCCCCGTCCTCGAAGCTTGACACGGACGTTGTCAACGGCCTGCAGATGAAGATCGACGGTTGCACTGTGCCGTGGACCGAGGCGGGGACGTCCCCCTCTCTCACCTACACCTGCTCCGGCACCACCACCGCAGTCCTGGCTTCCCGGGGAGTGACCGGCAGCAACCTCGCGCTGACCGGGCTTGCCTCCGTGACTGCGGCAAAAACCGACTACCTTCGGGTTACGCTCACGGTTCCTGTGACCGCGGACAACACGTTTCAGGGCCTGAACAGCACCATGAGCTTCTCCTTCGACGCCATCCAGCGCGCCGCCGGCAACAAGTAGCGTTTCGCAGGAGTCCAGTTCGGCCCGGACGCGGCCGAACTGGGCTCCGTGGCTGGGCCCGTACCATCCATACCTGCAGGGAAGGACACCGTGAGCGACGTCATTGCCAGGAGTGTTCCTGGGTGCGGCGAACCCGCAGCCGCCGCTCCGAGCCATGGCCGGCGGCGAGGCTCGACGCGGGCAGCGCCAGCGCAGCGCCCGGCGTCGACGCCCCTTGCCGTCCTCGGACGAATCGTCCTGGCATTGGTTCTGACCTCCGCCGTTGCGATCTTTCTGTTTTTGGCGGTCGGACCACGGTTCCTTAACTATCAGACGTCCACCATGCTCACCGGGAGCATGTCGCCGGGGATCAACCCGGGCGATGTTGTGGTCAGCGTGCGGACTCCGGTCTCCGAGCTCAAGGTCGGCGACGTCATCACTTACAGCATTCCGGTTGACGATCGTCGAATTGAAACCCACCGCGTAATCGGCATCAACCGGGACCCGGCAGGCCTGGCCTCCGTCACCACTAAGGGTGACGCCAACCCCGGAGCGGACCCGTGGACCGCTGTCCTGTCCGAGGACTACGTCTACATCACAGGTGGCGTCGTCCCTTACCTCGGCGACGGCATCCGGGCGCTCCGCCAGCCACTCGTGCAGTCCGTACTCCTGTATGGGGCCCCCGCCCTGCTCGTCGTGGTGCTGCTGACATCGATCTGGGGGAAGCCTGCTGTGCAGGCCCTACCGGATGATGAGGCGGCAACGGAAGGGAGCCGGCCATGAACCCTTGCAACCTAATCGTCCTGGACACCAGGCAGATTGATCGCCTCGCCGTCGAGCTGGATTCGCGGTCCTATGCCGTGGGCTTCGTCTGCCGTTTCCTCGAACACCTGCCGGACAGGTTGAAGTGCGTCCACCAAAGCTTGTTCGAAGGCAAGAGCGCGGGAGCCCTGGCCGCGATCCGCAGCGTCGCGACCTCGGCGGCGATGGCCGGGGCGGTCCAACTCGAGGGCCAAAGCCGGACGGTCGAGGGGTGCATCCGCGCCGGCGACCTCGAGGCGGCCCTGGCAGCTGCCGGGGAACTCAACTCCAATGCGGCCGAATTCGCCCGGCACTTGGACGCGCTCCTTGATTCCTCAGGTCCCCCGCAGCGCGAGCCCTGGACACATCCGGAGTCTTAGCCGGCGTTGGGCGCTGCTGCTGTCGGCGGAGAGCCGTAAAACGCCACGACGGGGAGACTCAGCGAGACGGTGGTTCCGCCGCCGGGGGCCGCACCGATTTCCAGCGCTCCGCCATGGGCCTGGGCGATCCGGACACAAGTTGCGAGCCCCAGTCCGACCCCGGGCGGATCGTCGGCGCGGTGCAACCGGACAAGAGGCTCAGTGACGCGGACCCGATCCTTAGCGGGTATGCCCTTGCCGTTGTCCGTCACGTGGACGGCCACGCCCTCTGGTCCGGCCTCGGCCGTGACCAGGATTCTCGGTGGGACGTTCGGACGTCGATAAGCCAAGGCATTCTGGATGAGGTTCTGCAGGAGCGTGCGCAATTGTCCGGCGTCGGCATGCAGGGAGATGTCGGAAACCGTGATCTCCGCCCCGGCCTCCTTGAGGCCGGAAGCCAGGTCCTCTTCAACGTCGCGGACCAACGAAGCGAGGGACACCTGGCAGGGCCGGAGCGCGCCGCCGATCCGGGAGAACGAGAGAATATCATCCACCATTGCCAGCATCCGGCGAGCAGTCCTGCCAATAAGGCGGAAGTCTTCGGCCTCTGTTGGGTTTCTCAGTTCGCCGAGCTCGGTGAAACCTATGACGCTGGTCAACGGGTTGCGCAGATCGTGGCTGACGCGTCCGGCGAACGATTCGAGCAGCGCGTTGCTGTTCCGTGCCTCTTCCAGGCTCGTGGCGAGCATGCGGGCGTGGTGCTGGAGTTCGAACACCTCCACCACCTGCGATGCGATGATCTCAAGCGCCGTCTTCTGGTCAGGGGAGAGCACTGCGGGCGCGGGCGAAAAGACGCACAGCGAACCCAAGACGAATCCCGCAGCCGTGGTGAGCGGTACCGAAGCGTAGAACCTGATGGAGGCTACGTGTCCTGTGACAAAGGGGTGGTCCCTGAACAGCGGGTCCCGCGAGGCATCCGTTACAACGGTGGTCTCGCCGCGGAGGAATACGCTGGCGCACATCGAATCTTCAAGGGAACACACGCCCGGGTCCATCCCCACTGCCGCAACGTGGTGCTGACTGTCAGCGGTGATGATGTTGACCACGCCAAAGGGGATGCCGGTTGAACTGGTGGCCAGGACCAGCAGTTTCTGGAGCTGGGCAAGCGTATCGGGTGTCCCTGCTCCGGTCCGGGCTGCGAAGGGTT
The DNA here is from genome assembly GCF_055412825.1 of Pseudarthrobacter linnaei. Taxonomy (NCBI): domain Bacteria; kingdom Bacillati; phylum Actinomycetota; class Actinomycetes; order Micrococcales; family Micrococcaceae; genus Pseudarthrobacter; species Pseudarthrobacter linnaei. Next base: position 54,223 of record NZ_JBVAYX010000021.1, on the reverse strand, counting down.
TGAGGTGCGGCAGTCCGTATTCAGTGAGCTGTGATTCGCGGCTCGCCACGGACCTGGTCCCTGGGGAGCCAGGTGCCGCGTAGCGGCCTGGCGAAACCGGGGACAACTAAGCTACCTCTTCCGCTGGAGCCATCCGGTATCCGACGCCGCGGACCGTGCGGATGAATCGTGGTTCCCGGCCCCGGTCGCCGAGCTTTTTGCGGAGGTTACCGATATGGACCTCAACGAGATGCTCGTCCATGGCCCATTCATTGCCCCAGACCTTGGTCAGGAGGGCTTTGCGGGTCCACACCCGGCGCGGTGCACCGGTCAGCGATTCCAGCAGGTCGAATTCCGTGCGCGTCAAAACCAGTTCCGTGCCGTCCAGCGAGGCAGTCCGGCCCTCGGGTTCGACAACGAGGGGCCCGTGTCGGCGGACGTCGGCGGACTCCGGAACCCGGGATGGAGCTGCCGCCAGGGCGGCCTCCGAGCCACGGCGACCGGATCCGGCCGCTCCGGCGGCCTCGGGCGGGAAGGATTCCGCCGGGACGGGTCCGACGTCGGAGGCCCTGCGTTGCGGGGTCCTGCGTTCTTCAGTGCCGGAGCTGGAGCGGGTGTTGGCTCGGTGGTCGGTGGCCCCGGCGGGCAGGAAATCACTTGCGCGGCGCTGGGGTGTGGGGCGTTGCGGCGTGGGCCGGTGACGGCGCAGCACGGCGGCCACGCGGGCCTGCACCGTGCGGGGACTGAACGGCTTTCCGATGAAGTCGTCGGCGCCGGTTTCCAGCCCGATCAGCTCGTCGATCTCGTCCACCCGGGCCGTGATCATAAAGACGTAGGCATCGGAGAACTTCCGGAGCCGGCGGCACACTTCCACGCCGTCCAAATCGGGAAGGTTGAGGTCCAGGGTCACGATGTCCGGCCGCTGTTCATTGATGACCAGGAGGGCCTCGGCTCCGGAGGAAGCTTCGAAAACGGCGAAGCCCTGCATTTCCAGTGTCCGGCGAAGGAGCAGGCGGATATCGCTGTCGTCGTCGACGACAACAGCTCGGAGTTGTCCCAGTGAATCAAACATGAACCCAGCTTCTAGACGAAGAGACTCACGTGTCACAGTCACCCCACGTGCCACACGCCGTGACATAGGCCTCATGTGTCACAGTGTTTCAGGCTAACACGCTTTTTTCTTGAGCCAATGTTGAAGATTTGCCGGGTCTGCCGTTGAGGCTGGTCTGCCAAGGTGGAGGTAGCAACTGATCCGCCCGTACAGAAAGCGTTTTTAGTGAACGTCGCCAAGCCCACTCCAGCAGCCCCGCGGGTCTTTCCCGCCTGGCTGGTGCGGCTGCGCGGTCTGCTCACGATCCCGGTGGCCGTGATGCTGGTGCTGGGCGCCCCGGGTCTCTCCTATGCGGCGTTCACAGCCCGAACCACCGCTTCCATGAGCATAGGAACCTACGAGATTCCCGCGCCGGCGACAGCGACAGGCAGCCGGACCTGCCAAACCGGGCCGCTCAGGGTCTCCATCACAATCTCCAGCTTTGCGCCCGTCAGCCGGGCCACGTCCTATATCGCAACCGTGACGGCCCCGGACGGCACGGTCAGCAGCAAGACCGTATCCGCCAGCGGGTTCAGCTTCACCAAGTCTTCCTCGAAGGCAGGTACCTACACGCTGCTGATCAAAGCGCGGGTCGGCGGCTGGACCGGGGCCGCGATCCAGAAGACCTACACCTGCAACTAGGCTGAGCTCGAACCTGCGTCAGCTGCCCTCGCCGCGCCCGGGCCGGCCGGCCTCGAACGCCAGGGTTTAGCGTGCCGGGATCGGGAAGAAGACCCGCGGATCCTGCAGCAGTGCCGGGTAGTCAAAGTCCGAGCGCTTCAGGATCTCGTCGACCTTGAAGTTGCGCGCGAAGCGGCCCTCCACGGTGATCGGACGGCCCAGGACCTTGCCCACGGCGAAGGACGCACCGCCGTCGAACGGGACGGCGACCGTCGAGTTGCCGGGAAGGGTGTTGAAAGCTTCTTCCTGATGCTGGCGCTTGCGGGTGGGCTTCTTCACGAGCTGCTTCGGCGGGAGCTTGCGCTGCTTCGCGGGCCGGCGGGCGCCCGAGTCGGCGTATACGAACTGGTAGTCGTCGTCGCCCGCGGCGGCAGCCTTCGCCTTGCCCATGAGGGGCAGGCTGACGGTGTCCAATTTTTCGGGCTCGGTCTCATCGAGCGGCAGGCGGAGGACCCACATGCGGTCGCCCGCAGGATCCTCCGGCACCAGCTCAAGCCTGGGCTCGGGCCAGACGTACTCCAGGTCAGGCTCGGTATCCGGGAACAGCTCCGTGTAGAACCGCGGGTCCTTGGAGATCAGCCGGGAGCGGTGGCTCAGGTGCAGTTCGGGGGCTCCGAGCCACGGCGGCATGGGGATCTTCGCGGCGTAGTCAGGGTGCGCTGCCTGCGGGGCGAATTCCATGATCTTCTCGCGGGTGGTGTCCTCGCCGCCGCGGGCGGTCCACTCATCGACCACGGTCAGGCCGTAGAGGGTCAGTGCGGGAACGTACCCCATCCACATCCGGATGGCCGGGTGCGACTGCCAGCCGTACTCCGGGATCACCAGCGCACGCAGGGTCTGCAGTGCTTCAACGCGCTGCTTGCCGAGCCGTGCACGGTCCAAAACCGCGGCGCTCTGCTGGAAATCGGGGAACGGGAGAAAAGTCTGCATCTCTCCAGTTTGGGGCCAAGGAGCCAATGCGCCAATTGCGGACGGCCGCGGGTGAGCGTGTTCACATTTTGGAATGGGACAGACAGCCACATCATCGGCGCGTAAACTAACACAAAACAGCCCCGCCCCACGGAAGACACGCGCCCATGTCGAAGAATCCAGTACTTGTTTCTGCGGCGCCGCCTGCGCCTGCGCCCCTGCCCAAATATGGACAATTATTGAGTCCCGACGCGCACGGCATCCTGGTTCTGGAGGAGTTCACGATCGATCCGGCGGCTGCCCGCAAGGAGCAGAACGGATTCCGGATGGCGCTCGCCTCCGTGGCGCTGACCATGCGGCGGCTGCTGGCGCTCCGGCTGTTTATCGCGTTTGTGGCGATCGGCAATCTTCCCCTGTTCCTGCTTTCCAGCGGCTGGGAGATCTATGTCGTCTCGCTGACCCTGGTGGTGGCGGTCCACGCCGGGGTGTCCTGGTTGAACCGGCACGAGCCCAAGATCCGCCAGCGGCGGATGCAGGAACTCCACCTCAACCGCGAAAAAAGCGACAACTACCGAAAGGTCCGCGACGCGGTGAAGTACGTCATCGACGCTCCGGCCCGCATGAACGAGAGCCTCTACCTCGAACTGCTCGCCGCCAAGCGGGTGGCGCTGCACCTGGCCATGGGGACCGTGGCCCTGCTGGACACCAGTGACGACACCGCGTGGAAAGTGCGGATCGTCCGCGAGATTCCGCAGGCCGCCTGAGTGAAAGCCGCCTGAGTGAAGGCAGCCTGAGTGGGGGCCGCCTGAGAGCGGCCGGTTGACTCTGGCCGGTTGCGGCCCCGGCCGCCACAGCCCGGGAAGTACCAAAGAAGCCAGCACGACGCCGGAGAATCCCCCTGGGGGAACGCTCCGGCGTCGTGGGTTAAGCGCTGTTGCCAAAGCCGGCAACGGGCCGGCCGGGCTCAGGTCAGGCCGGCAGCTGCAGCACCTGTCCCGGGAACACCACATCAGGATCGCTGATAGTGGCCGCGTTGGCATCGGCCAGCAGCTGCCAGCCGCCGGCAATGTTGAGCTTCTCGGCGACCTTGCTCAACGTATCGCCGCTCTGGATCGTGTAGCTCTCGCCGCTCAGCGGAACTGCCGCCACGTGGCGCGCAGCCGGGGCGGCTGCCTTAGGGGCTGCTGCCTTGGGAGCGGCTGCCTTCGGCGAGACAGCCTTGGGTGCCGCTGCCTTGGCGGGCGCCTTGGCTGCCGGGGCGGGAACGGATGCGGGCGCCTGCGTCACGGGCACGCTCTGCGGCGCGACTGCGCCGCCGGTCAGTCCGAGCTTCGCGGAGCAGGACGGCCACGCTCCCCAGCCCTGGCCGGCCTGAACCCGCTCGGCGACGGCGATCTGCTGCTCACGGCTGGCGCTGGCCGCAGACCCGGTCCCGCCATAGGCCGCCCAGGTGCTGGGGCTGAACTGCAGCCCGCCTGCGTAGCCGTTACCCGTGTTGATGCCCCAGTTCCCGCTGCTTTCGCACTGGGCCAAGGAATCCCAGACCGAACTGGCGGTGGCGGTGGGGACGGCTGCGTTCGCAGCCGAGGCGGATAGTGCAACGCCGGCGATCGAAACGGCGGCGAGAGTGGCGCCGCGGCGCGCGACAGTGCTGTACGTGGATTTCTTCATGGGATTGATGCTCCTGAGGGCCACCGGTGCTCGGTCCGTCCCCGGACGTTGTCGCACTACTGCCCGCCCCTGACAATAGAGGTCGTTGCGGTGTCTACCGGTCGGGCAGTATGTGGTGGTGGTAGCACCGGGCATTCATGCCCGGTGTCCGGGCATGACCACTAGGCTAATTCAGGCTGGCGCCGTTATCAAGCCGTTATCAAGCCCTAATTTCCGTGGCCCCCTGCTGGCTCAGCCGCCGGCGATTTCCCGGAGCACACTGAGGTGCTCCAGCCAGGCTTCCCTCCCCGTCTTCGTCAGGCTGACGGAAGTGCGGGGCCGCTTGCCCACGAAGTACTTGCGGATCTTGATGAAGCAGGCCTCCTCGAGGACGCTCAACTGCTTGCTGAGCACCGAATCGCTGACTTGCACAGTGTCGCGGAGGTCCTTGAAGTCGAGCTCTTGAGCCGCCGCCAGTCCAGCGAGTATGGAGAACCGGACGGGCTGATGGACGATCTCCGAGAGCCGATGCCGTGGGTGGTCTCCCGCTGGGATCATTGGCGGGCCTCGTGCCAGGCGCATGCGGTGGTCACGGCTGCCAGGGCGCCGGAGGAGAGGCAGACGCCGAGGAGGTTCTCACCCTGTGAGAGGGCAGCGAAGAGGATCGCAACAGCGTAGGTGGCGGTCCAAAGTCCGCCGTAGATCGCCCACCGCTTCGTGAAGCCCTTCTTGATTGACGCCGCGAAGACAGTCATGAAGGCGACCAGGATGATATTCCAGATCATAATGGCCATCATCGCGATGAAGTACGGCTGCCCCGTGGTCAGGCCCATTGCCAGTGTCCCCATGGAAGTGGAGACGCCAAAGCTGAGCATGAAGGCAATGTGCGGCCAGCCTGCGGCAGCTGTGGCTGAATTGCCCAGGGATTCAGCCCTGGCCAGCAGTTCCCGGGCCTCTTCGGGGGAGGGGGCGGTGCTGTCTGTGGCTGGCATGGTGACTGCTGTTCGCTGGCTGTGCAATCAGGATAGAAAGTACTTTCCAATCTGGCAAGTACTTTTCCAGTCTTGACCCTCTCAGCCTCCGAGCACCGCGGCCAGGTACGGCGCAGTCCTGCTCTTCTTGGACCGGGCGACGACGGCGGGCGTCCCCACTGCGATGATCTTGCCGCCGGCGTCCCCGCCTGCCGGGCCAAGATCGATGACCCAGTCGGCGGCGGCCACCACGTCCATCTCGTGCTCCACAACGATCACGGTGTTGCCGGCGTCGACCAGCCGGTGCAGCTGCGCCATGAGGAGTTCGACGTCGGCCGGGTGCAACCCGGTGGTGGGCTCGTCCAGCAGGTAGAGCGAGTGTCCGCGCTGGGCGCGCTGCAGTTCGGTGGCGAGCTTGATGCGCTGGGCTTCGCCGCCGGAGAGCTCGGTGGCGGGCTGGCCGAGCCGGAGGTAGCCCAGTCCCACCTCGCGGAGGGTTTCCAGGCTGCGCGCGGCGGCGGGGACGGCATCCAGGAACTCCGCGGCGGCGTTCACCGTCATGCCCAGGACCTCTGCCACGTTCTTGCCGCGGTAGGTGACCTCGAGGGTTTCCGGGTTGTAGCGCGAACCGTGGCATTCCGGGCAGGGGCCATAGCTGCCGGGCAGGAACAGCAGTTCGACGGCGACGAAGCCCTCGCCCTGGCAGGTCTCGCAGCGGCCGCCCGCAACGTTGAAGGAGAAGCGGCCGGCACCGAACCCGCGGGCCCGGGCCTCCTCGGTGGCCGCGAATTCCTTGCGGACCGCGTCGAAGAGGCCCGTGTACGTGGCGAGGTTGGAGCGCGGGGTGCGGCCGATCGGCTTCTGGTCCACCTTGACGAGGCGGTCCAGCTGGTCGAGTCCGGAGACCGGGCCGACGCTGAGCGGGCCGGCGGACTCGGCGTCCGCGGACTCCAGGTCCGCCGCGTCCTTCTCGGCGGCGTCCGTCTCCGGATGCAGCCGGGCGCCGACGACCTCGGCGAGGACCTGGCTGACCAGGGTTGACTTTCCGGAGCCGGAGACGCCGGTGACCGCGGTCAGCACCCCGAGCGGGAAGTCGGCGTCGAGTGCACGCAGGTTGTGTCGGGTGATGTCGCGCAGCTCCAGCCAGCCAGCGGCGTCCCGGCGGTCTCGGGCGTCGGGGGAGCCGCCGCCGGGGGAGCCGCCGCCGTCGGCTGTTTTCGACCCGTCCGCCTTCCCGGTTTTGTCGACCGAACCCGACCCGGGGAACAGGAACGGCCGGGTCACCGATTCGTCCACCTCCGCGAGCCCGGCGACGGGGCCGCTGTAGAGCACTTCGCCGCCACCCTCGCCGGCGCGCGGGCCGACGTCGACCAGCCAGTCGGCGCGGCGGACGATGTCCATGTTGTGCTCCACCACGAACACGGAGTTGCCGGAGGACTTGAGCTGGTCCAGGACCGCGAGGAGGGGCTCGGCGTCGGCCGGATGCAGGCCGGCGGAGGGCTCATCGAGCACGTAGATCACGCCGAAGAGGCCGGAACGCAGCTGGGTGGCGATCCGGAGCCGCTGCATCTCGCCGGGGGAGAGCGTCGGGGTGGACCGGCCCAGCGCGAGGTAGCCCAGGCCGAGGTCCAGCAGCACCGTGACCCGCTGGAGCAGGTCCCGGGTGATGGCGACCGCCACCTCGTTGGATTCGCCGGAGCTCTGCTTGCGCGAGGCGGTCCCGGCCTCCGTGAGTTCGGTGGTGGGCCGGATGATCCCGGCCAGTTCGCTCATGGGCACGGCGTTGAGCTCGGCGATGGTGCGGCCGGCGAACGTCACGGCCAGGGCGGCCGGGGTCAGGCCGGCGCCGCCGCAGACCGGGCAGGGGCCGGTTTCCATAAAGCGCAGCACCTTCTCGCGCATCGTGGTGCTCTTGGAGTCGGCGAGGGTGTGCAGCACGTAGCTCCTCGCGCTCCAGAACCGGCCCTTGTAGGGCTTGGCGACCCGGTCCCGCTGGGGCGTCACCTCCACGACGGGCTGTTCCTCGGTGAAGAGGATCCAGTCGCGGTCCTTCCGGGACAGCTTCCGCCAGGGGGTGTCGACGTCGTAGCCCAGGTGCGTGAGGATGTCGCGCAGGTTCTTGCCCTGCCAGGCGCCGGGCCAGGCCGCGATTGCGCCGTCGCGGACGCTCAGCGAGGTGTCCGGGACCAGCGAGGACTCGGTGACGGTGTGCGCGATGCCGAGGCCATGGCACTCCGGGCACGCACCGGCTGCGGTGTTGGGGGAGAACGCGTCCGAATCGAGCTGGCTGGCGCCCTCCGGGTAGCTGCCGGCGCGGGAGAAGAGCATCCGCAGGGAGTTCGACAGCGTCGTGACCGTGCCGACCGTGGACCGGGAACTGGGTGTCCCGCGGCGCTGTTGGAGCGCGACGGCGGGCGGCAGCCCCGAGATCATCTCCACCTTGGGGTTGTGGCCCTGCTGGATCAGCCGCCGGGCGTAGGGCGCCACGGACTCGAAGTAGCGGCGCTGGGCCTCGGCGTAGATGGTCCCGAAGGCCAGCGAGGACTTGCCGGAGCCGGAAACGCCGGTGAACGCGACGATCGCGTCGCGGGGCACGTCCACGTCCACGTTCCGCAGGTTGTTCTCCCGGGCGCCGCGCACCCGGACAAAGCCGTCCGTGGGACGGCCGGCGCCTAGCCCGGGAAGGGACGGGCCGGACAGGTGGGAAGCATGCTGATCACTGTGCATCCAATCGACTCTATCGGTGTCTGCTGCCTGCGGGCATATCCTTACCGAATGGAAACTAACGACGGCGTCGCTGCCACCGGGGACGCTGCACCGGACAGCCCACTACCTCCCACCCCCGAGAGTCCCGCCTTCGCCGAGGTTCCCGAGGAGGTGCACGGTCCGCTGCCGGTCGCTGAGCTCCATCTGCACATCGAGGGAACCCTTGAGCCCGAGCTGATCTTCGCCCTGGCGGAACGCAACGGCATCCAGCTTCCGTATGCGGACCTGGACGAGCTGCGTTCCCGCTATGAGTTCACGGACCTGCAGTCGTTCCTGGACCTCTACTACGCCAACATGGCGGTGCTGCGGACCGAGCAGGACTTCGCGGACATGACCCGGGCGTACCTGGCCCGGGCCGCGCTCGCCGGCGTCCGGCACGCCGAAATCATGCTGGATCCGCAGGCGCACCTGTCCCGCGGGGTGGCCCTGGAGACCTGCGTCAACGGCGTGGCGTCCGTGCTGGCCGGATCGGAGCAGGAGTTCGGGATGTCCACCCTGCTCATCGCCGCTTTCCTGCGCGACCTGTCCGAGGACGCCGCCCTGGAGGTGCTGGAGCAGCTGCTCGCCATGGACGCGCCGATCGCGGGCATCGGCCTCGACTCGGCCGAGGTGGGCAACCCGCCCGCCAAATTCGAACGGCTCTTCGCCCGGGCCAAGGACGCCGGGCTGCACCGGACCGCGCACGCCGGCGAGGAGGGCCCGCCGTCGTACATCATCGATGCGCTGGACATCCTGGACGTGGAGCGGATCGACCACGGGATCCGCTGCATGGAGGATCCGGACCTGGTGGAGCGGCTGGTGGAGGGGCTCGTGCCGCTCACTGTGTGCCCGCTGTCCAACGTCCGGCTCCGCGCGGTGGACACCCTGACGGAGCATCCGCTGCCCGCCATGCTTGCCGCGGGGCTGAACGTGAGCGTGAACTCCGATGACCCGGCGTATTTCGGCGGGTACGTGGACGACAACTTCGCGCAGCTGAAGTCGGTGGTTGGGCTGTCCGAATTCGACTGCGTGCGGATGGCGGCCAACTCGATCCGTTCGTCCTTCGCGAGCGAGGAACGCAAGACCGAGCTGCTGGCCGAACTGGCCGCCTCCGGGCACTAACCCCCCAAGCAACGCGGGGTCACCTACGGCCCATCCAGCAGCCTCGCATGGGCCCCAACTGACCCCGCGTTGCCCTGCCACTCCTGGTTGCTAAAACCTGTGGATGGGAACCATAACTGACAGGGCAACGCGGGGTCTCTCACTGCCCGTCGCGGGGCGCCGCTTCGGCTGGGGGTGCGGGATCTGCGAAGAGTCCGATCAGTCCGTCGATTTCCCGGGTCGCTGTGGTGGGGTGGCGGAAGTGCTGGTGGGGTTCAATGGCGTAGCGGGTACGTCGTCCTTCCCGGATGCGGCGCAGGTATCTGCCGTCTTCGAGATCCTTGAGGATCTGCAGGGTTGAGCGCGGAGTGATCCCGACCCTCGCGGCGATGTCGGTAATACGGGCCTGGGGGTCTGCGGCCACCGAGAGCAGCACGTGCCCGTGGTTCGTGAGAAAGGTCCAGGTTGGGCGCAAGGATGTTGGCGGTGCCGGATGAAGGGGCGGTCTCGGTCCCTCTCCCGAACCGGGTGGTGGGATTGTCATGGATTCTCCTTGCGGATGGCTGGTACCGGCAGCATTCCTGTCGGGACGCAGGCGCTGTGCCTTCGTGATGATCGTGCCATCATCTTGCCTTGCCGGCGTTACGAGGATGAAGGCGCGAATTCCCTGCACAATCTGGTGGCCCGTTCTTCGAACAACATCAACCAGTTCGCACGTCAGGCCAACGCCACGAGCGAGTTCCCCGCCGAGGCGCCAGCGCCAGCGCCTCAGCGACCGAGGGGGAGTTCGTCCGCCGTGCCCGGGACACCGGCCTACTGGTTCGGCCGCGCCACGCGAAGGACACGACCGACGTCATTGTCGGGTGATCCGTAGCCGAACGCCCCCAAGCAGGGCGAGCGGCCCATCAAACTGTGTCTCACATCAGTAGTACACCTCACCTGTGAGGCCGCGAACGCGTGCGGGTTGAATTTCCGGCGGTCATCCGTGGCTACCGTCGCCGCCTGTCGGGGGGACCCAGCGCAGGGTGTTCCTGGACTTGAGGCACTGGATCATTTTCTCGGCGGTGCCGAAGATACCCTCACGCTACATATCGGCAAGTTGAGCCTGATCGATAGGATCGAAAGCATGACTGACGCCCGCGACCTGGCACTCCCCACCGGTTACACCGACCTCCTCGGCGAGCTCAAGAGCCGGGTCCGGGCCGCACGCACCAAGGCGCTGCGGACAGTCAACACCCAATTGATAGAGCTGTACTGGTCCATCGATCGGACGATCCTGGAGCGCCAGGACGTTGAGAGCTGGGGGAGCGGGGTCATCGGACGGTTGGCAGATGACTTGCGGCGGAGTTCCCGGAGACGAAGGGGCTGTCCCGCCGCAACCTCTTTTACATGCGCGGGTTCGCCGCAGCCTGGCCGGAGGCAATTGTGCAACAGACTGTTGCACAATTGCCCTGGGGCCACATCACGGTCCTGCTGGACAAGGCGGACACCCCGGAACAACGTGCCTGGTACGCCGCAGCGGCCGTGGACTACGGATGGTCCCGCAACGTGCTCATGAACATGGTCATGAACAGGACCCGGGAACGCACCGGGGCAGCGCCGTCTAACTTCCAGCATCAGCTCGTAGCCCCGGATTCAGAGCTCGCGCAACAAATTGCCAAAGACCCCTACAACTTCGAGTTCCTCGGCCTGAGCGGGGAAGTCGCCGAACGGGACCTCGAGAACGCCCTCACCGGCAGGATCACCGAAACCCTGCGCGAACTCGGGCCCGGCTTTTCCTTCGTCGGCCGGCAAGTCCACTTCGACGTCGACGGAGACGATTTCTATGTGGACCTGCTCTTCTTCCACATCGAGCAATCCCGGTACGTCGTCATCGAGCTCAAGACCGGCAAGTTCCAGCCCGAAGACGCCGGCAAGCTCAACTTCTACGCCGCACTCGTCGACGACGTGCTTCGGCGCGGCCACCATAACGAAACCATCGGGATCCTGATCTGCGGCAGCAAGAATGACCGCAGCGTCCGCTACAGCCTCGGCCGCTCCACCTCGCCCATTGCCGTCGCCGCATACACGTATGAGGCTCTGCCCGATGACGTGCGGCAGGGGCTACCGGGTGCAGAGCACCTGACAGCTGCTCTCGAGTGGACCGAAGCCGAGGAGTCGTAACCATGATCGCCCGTTCCTTCAGGCCTGGACTCTGCGCCGCCATCGCCGCTCTCGTCCTGCTGGGCGGCTCGGTTACCGGTTGCAATGCCATCGAAGGAAATCCTGGGACATGGGGCCCCTCACAGCCCTACGCGCATGAGCCGATGAACGAGATCTCAGTGGCCACTCCGGTGGCGAGTGAGGGAGAAACAGGTAGTGTCGCCCGCTCATTGGAAAAGGCAGGGTTCTTCTGTGCACAGGTGAGGGCTAACGACAATGCCCGCCAGATCTGGTGCCGGCACACCCCTGCGGGGAGTTTTGATTCCGGGGAATCCGCTGTAACCCGTGTGGACCTTGTCAGTACACTCGATGGCCGCCTGCAGTACGCCTATCTCGGTCTTCCCGATCAAGCCGGCACCACCTGGGAGACGGACCAGGCCGGGAACCTGATGGCCGTGCTGGAGGCGTCCATGCTTGCGTTGTGGCCCGGCGACGCGGGACCGGTCCGCGACACGTTGGACAAAGTCGCAAACCCTGACACGGGAATTGGGAAGGACAGGAGCGATCCACGTCCTCCGGCCCGGGCGAGCATCACAACCGGACATGCCATCTACGCCATAGGGGAAGGGCGGCATTTTGGAGAAGGGATCACCGTTAGCGGTGCGCCCGGCCTGACAGTGACCGTGACTACTAAGGCCGCAACGGACCGCAGCTGGCCATATGGAGGCGAGCACTACGCCACAACCACTACTGCAGCGGCACCGGGTCTGGAAGCCGGCGGGTTCGACTGCTACGGCCCGGAACAGTCACCGTGTACTCGCCCCGCGGGAAACCAACAGATCACCTACACCACCCGCGACCGAACGGACCAGATCCTCGCCGCGGACGTGGGAATGGGGGGAGGCATCCTTCAGCCGGCGCAGGGTCCCACCAGCATCAGGGAATGGGGCTTTCCACAGGGTCTGACCTTTCTGACAAACGGTGTCCGACCGGCAGTGGAACAGCAACTCAACCATGCCCGGCTGACGGGCGAGTCCTTCATCGGCATCCTGGAAGGAACAGTAGTGGTGCTCGAGGCCCGGAAAACGCCATCGCAGCCGGACGGGACCTACGCCGTGCGCGTTGATCTCACCATCGGCGCACCCCTTGTCACCGTTCCGGGGAGCTGAAGGGGGAAACAGGGGAGACAGACTCCGGACTCACAGAGCCCGGAGGTCTGTCTCCCCTCAGTAGAAGCGCATAGATTCGGATTATGAAGCTGTGCCGCCATCGTGGAGATATGACCGTTCGACGGGGACGAAGACCGCGCTGGTCCGGTCGGCCAGCGGGGCAATCGGGGCCTTGCCGCTTTGGGCCTGGCGGACCAGCTTTCCCTACAACATCCTGGGGCCCTGATCGTTTCCCGGGAGGCACTGGTGGCGCGGTACCGCAGGCTAGCGGGCCAGGTACTGCTCGTGCTGGCGGTGCGCTTCGGCCACCTCGACGCGGATCGTGTCCACGTCCTTGGCCTTGTTGCGGTACTTCGGCTCCATCTGTTCGATCTGCCGTTCTTCTTCCAGCAGGGCCTTGTAGATCCGTTCGCGCTCGGCGGGGTCCGCGGTGTATTCAAGGTCCAGGTAGCTGACGGCGTGCCGGCGGGCATTGTTGATGGCAGTCTGTGCCATGCCGGCCTTGCTGACCAGCGATGCCACCACCGTGAAGACCAGAACGCCGATGATGACACTCAGGGACAGACCCGTGCTGATCTCCACGACCGGGACCGGCTCGCCGCCGTTGACGAACGGCAGGTTGTTCTCATGCAGGGCATGCAGGATCAGCTTGACGCCGATGAAGGCCAGGATCGCGGCCAGGCCGTAGGCGAGGTAGATCAGGCGGTCCAGCAGGCCGTCGATCAGGAAGTACAGCTGGCGCAGGCCCATCAGCGAGAACGCCGTGGCGGTGAACACGATGTAGACGTTCTGGGTCAGGCCGAAGATGGCCGGGATCGAGTCCAGCGCGAACAGGAGGTCCGTCCCGCCGATGGCCACCATGACCAACAGCATCGGGGTCAGGACCTTTTTGCCGTTTTCCATCGTGAACAGCTTGTCGCCGTCGTAGTGATCGGTGGTGTGGAAGAGCCGGCGGGCCAGGCGGATGATGAAGTTGTCGGCCGTGTCCTCGCCTTCGGGTTCGGGCTTGAGCAGGTTGCCGGCCGTGATCAGCAGGATCAAACCGAAGGCGTAGAAGACCCAGGCAAAGGAATTAATCAAGGCCGCGCCGAGGAAAATGAAGCCGGTGCGGGCAATCAGCGCGAACACGATGCCGAAGAGCAGGACCTTTTGCTGGTCCTCGCGTGGAACGCGGAAGCTGGCGATGATGATCAGGAAGACAAACAGGTTGTCCACCGAGAGCGCCTTCTCCGTGATGTACCCGGCGAAATACTCCGAGCCCATATCCGGGCCGCCGAAGATCAGAACGAGAATGCCGAAAACTACGGCGATGCCCACATAGAGGGCGGACCAGAAGGCCGCTTCCTTCAGCGTGGGGACGTGTGCCTTGCGTATATGGAAGAAGTAGTCAAAGGCCAGCAGGGCAAGAATGACCACAATGGTGATGCCCCAGATCAGGGGAGAAACAGTCAACGGAGTTCCTACTTTCGTAAGGTGGGTACTAGAGAGCCTCATAAGTCTCTCCGCCCGCCGTCCGGCTGGCCGCTGCACCCGGCCAGGCAACGGTGCCTGACGTGTTGACGATTGCAGCGCTTCGGAATACTCCCCTACGCGCCTTCACTCTAACCGGGATCTCAGCTAGACACGAATCAGCCAGCCGGCCGAGGAATAAACGGCCGCGACCGCCGGCAGGCTGGCTCCAGTATCGGAGGAAATCTGGAGCCAACCCAAGGAATCGGCACCTGGGGGTGTGCCGTGCGGTAGTTCCCAACGTCGGTGCCACGTCCCGCGATCAAGATATGGATTGGACCTGCGCATTTCCTTGGGAGTTACCATGACGCCATGGCCTCGGTCACCCTCGATGGGATCTCCGATGAGAAGCTGCGCCCGGACCCGGCCTCGATCCCGCGGCGGCGCCCGCGTGGACGTACGGCCACTATCCGAGAGCCATGGTCATGACCGGCGTGGACCTTGGCCCGAAGCCATCGAACAGCCGTCCTGGTCCGCGAGTCCGGAACGTGTCACCGTGACATGATCGAGGTCACCGCGCCAACGAACATCGGCAATACAGCCAGCGACGCCACGAGGAGCATGCCCCGCCCCGCCCAGAGGGCGGCCCGCGGATGCCCTGACCGTGTGTCGGGGACGACCTTGGCCCACGCCATCACGAGGAGCGCTCCGAGTCCGAGCACGATCCCCGCCGGCGGGAAAAGGACCGCCGCCAACAGCGGCAGATAGGACTTCCAGGTCTTATTGGTCAAGGGCCGAAGACGGTCACTGACCGCGCCGGCCACTGCCGCGACTGCGCCCCGTGGAACACGGCGAGGGTCGCGAACAAGACGACCGACAGCCAACCGGGTTCGGCAATGTCGAAGTCAATATTGTCCGGCCGCAGCGGATCCACGGACGCTCCGAAGCCCAGGAGAAGCACTACACCCAGCGCCGGACCCGCCAACCGGCCGGCGGGCAGCCACCGGCGCATCAGCATGTAGATGAATGCTGCGGCGAAGCCCGACGGCGACCCGCAGAAGGCTGTCGTCCTCGCGTCGATGCTCGCGTCGATCCTCGCGCTGGTGGTCGGCGTCATCATGATCCTCGCGTCCGTCGTGGTCCTCGCGATCGGGGCGACGTCGCTCTTCGGCCTCGCCGGCCGGGGCGTCTCACTGGTCGGGGAGCTTCCGCAGGGCTTCCCGCCGTTCACCATCCCCACCCTGGACGTCTCGGACTTCGCCCTGATGTTCGCCGGCGCCCTGGGGATTGCGCTGGTGTCGCTGACCGATACGATCTCGACGGCGTCGTCGTTTGCCGCCCGCTCCGGTGCGGAGATCTGCGGCAACCAGGAAATGATCGGCATCGGTGCCGCGAACCTGGCGGCCGGCCTCTTTCAGGGCTTCCCCGTGAGCGCCAGCGGCTCCCGGACGGCGGTCGCGGAGCGTGCCGGTTCGAAGACCCAGCTCACCGGCGTGACCGGTGCCCTGCTGATTCTCCTCATGCTGGTGCTGCTGCCGGGGCTGTTCCGGAACCTGCCCCAGCCGGCGCTGGCGGCTATCGTAATCACCGCATCAATATCCTTGGCCGACATCCCTGGCACCATTCGGCTCTGGCGCCAGCGCAGGACCGAGTTCAGTCTCGCTCGCGGCCTTCCTTGGCGTGACGTTGCTGGGGGTCCTGCCCGGCATCGGCATTGCGGTGGGGCTGTCCGTCCTCAACATCTTCCGCCGGGCCTGGTGGCCCTATGAGATGGTGATCGGGCGGGTGCCCGGAGTCGAGGGATTCCACGATGTGCATTTCCACCCGGACGTCCAGCACCTGCCCGGCCTGGTGATCTACCGCTTCGACGCGCCGCTGTTCTTCGCCAACGTCAGGCCGTTCCGCGAGAACATCCGGCGGCTGGCGCGAACCGAGCCCAAGCCCCGGTGGAACGTCATCGCGGCCGAACCCATCACCGACGTCGACACGACCGCCTCGGACGTGCTGCTCGAGCTGGACGTGGAGCTGAACGCGCAGGGCACCTCGCTCGTGTTCGCGGAGCTCAAGCACGGGGTCCGGGCGAAGATCGAACGCTACGAACTGACCCGCCAAATAGACCCGCGCCACTTCTACCGCACTATCGACGCCGCCGTGGCCGTCTACAGGGCGTTGCTCCTGCTGCGGCGGGCGCTACTTTGAGGTGCCGGACCGCGTGAACATGCGCCGCAGGAGGGTGGCCGTGAGCCACGTGACGGCGCTGCAGACCGCGACGCCCCAGGCGATGTCGGTCAGCGCCACCACGGCGGGGAAGTCCTTGAGCACCGCGAGCGCGGTCAGCGCCCACGTCGCGTAGGTGAAGAAGCCGAACAGGGCGGCTCCGGTCACCCGTTGCCGCAGGGTGGCGTCCGGGTCGTTGGGCCGGATGCCGTAGTGCACGATCCCAACGACATAGATCAGGTAGAACACGACGGCGCCGGCCAGGTTCACGCTGGGCGCCAGGAGCTCCCCGATCTGGCTTTCGTACTGGTTGTTCGCCACGGTGCCGATCCAGACGACGTCGACGACGGCGAAGATCACGGCGGCGACCGCGTATGACAGCAGCCACCTCTTGATTGGGGCGCTCATGCCTGGCTCCTTTTGTCCGTGTAGAGGCTGTCGACGACGTGGCGGACGCGTTCGGTGAAGGCGCCGCGCTTGAGCTTCATGGTGGGGGTCACGATGCCGTTGGCCTCACTGAGATCGGTGAGCAGCAGCACGAAGCGGCGCACCTGCTCGGAGCGCGCGATCTTCGCATTGGCGGCGCTGACCGCCTTGCCGATGGCGGTGAGGAGCCGCGCGTCGTCGATCTGGACGGCGCCGCCGTCGTCCGGGATGCGCAGGCCGGCCAGATCGGCGATGCCCTCGCGTTCCGCCCAGGCCGCGACGGACTCCGGGTCCAGCAGCACGAGCCCGCCGAGGAAGGGTTTGCCCTCTCCGACCATCACGGCGTGCGCCACGAGGGGGTCGCCCTCGACGTATCCTTCCCAGATGGCGGGCGAGACGGTCTTGCCGCCTGCGGTGACGATGACGTCCTTGATCCGGCCCTTGAGGGTGAGCCGTCCCAGGTCATCGAGCTCGCCGAGGTCGCCGGTGCGGAAGAACCCGTCCGCGAACGCGTCCGTGTTGTCCGCCGGTCTGCGGTAGCCGGCGAACACGCCGACGCCGCGGGCGAGCACCTCGCCCTCCTCCGAGAGGCGCACGGTGGTTCCCGGCATCGGGATGCCCACCGAGCCGGCCTTGATCGACCCGGGCATGTTTCCGGTCAGCGGGGCGGTTGTTTCGGTGAGGCCGTAGCCCTCGATGACCGGCAGGCCCAGGCCGCGGAAGAAGAGGGACAGCTCGGCGTCGAGCGCGGCGGCACCGGACAGGAGGTAGTCGAGGCGTCCGCCCATCAGCTTCCGCAGCCGGGCGTAGAACAGCCGGTCGAACAGTGCGTGCCGAACCCGCAGGCCCGGCGCGGCCCTGGCGGCCGGGTCGGCGTCGCGGGCTTCAGCGAACCGGCCCCAAGCGGCTGCGGTGCCCTGCGCTGACGCCCACACGGGTCCAAGGTGTTTCTTCGTCGCGGCGGCCGCGGCTGAGGCCTGGATCTTCTGCAGGACGCGGGGGACCACCACGAGGAAGGTTGGTTTCAGGACCCCGAGGGCGGGCACCACGTCCCGCGGGTCGGACAGGTGCGCAATGCGCATGCCGTTGGCCAGGCAGGTCAGCTGCAGTCCGCGGGCCAGCACATGGGCCATCGGCAGGAAGATGATGGTGTTGCCACTCTCACGGACCACTCCGGTGTAGGCGGCGGCCACGTTCAGCACCTGCCCCACGAAATTGCCGTGGGTGATGAGGGCGCCCTTGGGCGCGGCCGTGGTGCCGGAGGTGTAGACGATGGTCGCCACGGAGTCGAGAGCTGCCAGCAGGCGGCGGTCCTCGACCGCGCTGTCGGGAATCCCGGCGCCGCGGAGCACGAGGTCGGCCAGGTCCGCTCCCGGGCGGGGGTCCATCGTCCAGACCCCCAGGCCCGGTATCCCGGCATGTGCGAACCCCTGCTCCAGGAGGAGGGCATGCTCAGCGGTGCCGGCGACTGCGAGGCGCACCGCGGCGTCGGTGAGGATTGCCACCACCTGGGGCGCGGCTGACGTCTCATAGATGGGAACGACGACGGCGCCGGCGAACCACGCCGCCATGTCCGCCAGGGCCCACTCATACCGGGTGGGGGACATGATGGCGAGTGATTCACCGGGCTGCAGGCCCGCCGCGATGAAGCCCTTGGCCAGCGCGCGTACCTCGTCAACGAACTGCCGGGTGGTCACCCGGCGCCAGGGATCCGTGATCGCGGCGTTCTGTGCCCGTACCTCGAAGGCGATATGTTCCGGGGAGGTCCGGAACCGCTGCATGAGCAGCTCGGTCGCGTTCCGGTGACCGGACGCCTCATCCAGCAGGGGGGTGGTGAACTCTCTCATCGGGCGTCCTTCTCCGAAAGTGTGTGCAGGTGGTCTCGCATCAGGTGCTGGGCGACGCCGAGGAAGTCCGCGACGACGGCCCGTTGGTCGGCGGGCAGTGCCTTGATGTGTTCGTTGGTGATGGTCAGGAGGGGCCGCATCAGGTTCGTGATTTCGCGGGTGGCTGCCGGGGTGACGCTCACCTGGACGTGGCGCCGGTCTTCGGTGCTCCGGTGGCGTTCCACGTAGCCTCGGGACTCCATCCGGCTCACGATCGCGGTGGTGGTGGCCGGGGTGGCGCCCAGATCTTCGGCGAGCTTGCCCACCGTCACCGGGCCGGACTGCGCGAGCGCCGACAGGGCGCGGTAATCGGTCAGATTCAGCCCCATGACGCGGGCGATTTCCCGCTCGGTTTCGTTGGCGAGAGTGACCAGGCTCTGCAAGGCCGACGTGGCCGGGTGGTGCTGCGACGCGGACAAGTCCACTCCTTAGGTTCCAAATTCCGTTATTAGTCAATCTTGTTAGATGATCTATTATTCAATCTTATTTGATCATCTACTAGGATTGCCAAAACTGCTGATGCCCGGCGGGACGATCCCGGGCGTACTGCGAGCATCCGGCTCCGCGTGTGAAAGGAATTCCCTGATGAAGGAATCAGACCGTAAGGCGCTCATCGCCCTCCCGGTGGTAGTGCTGATTGGGGCGCTTGTCGCCGTGGCCGGCAGCCAGGGCGGGGCAACCCTGGGCGGGATCCCCGTCTTCGCGATGGCGGTCGGGGCCGCGTTCCTCATCCAGTGGCTGGCGTTCATTCCGTCCTTCGCGGCCCAGACCGAGAAGTTCTACGACCTGACCGGCACCCTGACCTACACCGCCATCACCCTTCTGCTCATCGTGCTGACGCCGGGGGTCGACGCCCGCGCCCTGCTGCTGGCGGCCATGGTGCTCGCCTGGACACTGCGGCTGGGCATGTTCCTATTCCGCCGCATCAGCAAGGCCGGCAAGGACGACCGCTTTGACGAGATCAAGCCCTCCTTCATCCGGTTCCTGAACGCGTGGACCATCCAGGGACTCTGGGTCGTCTTCACCGCGGCCGCAGCGTGGGTGGCGATTACCTCGGCGACCAGGGTAGCGCTGGACTGGTTCGCGCTGGTTGGCTTCCTGGTCTGGGCCGTCGGTTTCGGCATCGAGATCCTGGCCGACAACCAGAAGAGCCGCTTCAATGCCGACCCGGCCAACAAGGGCAAATTCATCTCCACCGGGTTGTGGTCCAAGTCCCGCCATCCGAACTACTTCGGCGAAATCCTGCTCTGGGTCGGTGTCGCGATCATCGCCGTCCCCGCGCTGCAGGGCTGGCAGTGGGTCGCCCTGATCTCCCCGGTGTTCGTCACCCTGCTGCTCACCAAGGTCAGCGGCGTGCCGCTCCTGGAGCAGAAGTCCGACAAGAAGTGGGGCGGCCAGGCGGATTACGAGGCCTACAAGAAGAACACCCCCGTCCTGATCCCCAAGCCCTAGCAACAGCCCCCGGTTCCAAGCAACGCGGGGTCACCTACGGCCCATCCCGGACCCCGGGATGGGCCGTAGGTGACCCCGCGTTGCTTTGTTACCCGCGGGTACACTGCCCCGTCCATTTTGTTACCGGCGGGTACTCCTGCCCCTGACCCCTCGCGCCCGCCGCCATGGGGTGTAATAGTGGGTCACGACACGCAGAGTTAACCGATCCGACTCGCGGAAACTCGACGATCCTTGGCAAAATGCAGGTGGATCAATTGCTTCTAAAGGAGACCCATGGGCGCGAACACTGCCGAAAACACCACCCGTCGACTGAAGGCCGTACTGGACGTGCTGGCAGAGGGGGTGTGGACGGGCGAGCAGCTGAACGCCGGAGCGGTGCTGGGCGAGGCGATCGCACGCGTTCCGCTCAACGATTTCGAGCGCGAACTGCTCAGCGGCGGAATTCCCCGCGGCCACAAGACCCTGACCACCGCCACCGCGAAGCTGGTCAAGGCCGGCTGGCTCGTCAAGGGCCGTGCAGGCTGGACCATCACCGAGGACGGCCAGCGCGCCACGGTCGCGTTCGCTGCCCCTGACGCGTTCGCCGCAGCGCTCGACGCCGGAACTCCCGTTCCCGCCGACACCCCGCTGCCGTCGGCGCCCCCCGCCGGAACGCCGGCCCGGACGGCAGCCGCTCCCACGGCGGCTCCGAAGGCCGCCGCTCCGTCGGCTGCCCCGAAGGCCGCCAAGGTGGCCGAAAAGGTCGCCGGCAAGGCCGCCAAACTGGTGGAAGAGGCCGTGGCCCCGGTCGCCAAGGTGGTCCGCAGGCGCAAGGCAGCGGACAAGCCGGCTGGGGCTCCCGCCTCGGCCCCGGCTGCTGCGGCACCCGCCGGCGCAGCCACTGCAGCTCCCGCGGCCGCAGCCACTGCAGCTCCCGCAGCCGCAGCTACTGCAGCTCCCGCGGCCGCGGCACCAGCCACCGGCGGGGAGACCATCGAGCAGCCGGAAGCAGTCGCCGTCGCGGGTGACTTCAACATCCTGCTGGGCGCCCCCGCCAACTGGGCCCCGCAGTACGACGAATCCCAGATGGAACTGGATCTCGTTGATCAGCTCTGGAAGCTCGCGGCTAACCTCCCGGCCGGCACGTACAGCTTCAAGATCGCGCTCAACCGCTCCTGGGAGGAGAACTTCGGTGCCTTCGGAGCATTCGACGGCGCCAACCACGAGGTGCACCACTACGGCGGCCAGATGGTTATCCACTACGACCACCGGACCCGCGACATCATCCTGCCGTAGCCAGCGACACGCATTTTTCCTGGCGCCGCGCTAAAAACCCTTCGATGCCTGAACTCGGGCGTCGAAGGGTCTTTTGCGCAGCGCGGGCTGCTCAGCGCGTCGTCAACCTTCGCCGCGCGCCGTCGTCGGGCGCCCGGATCCGCGCGCAGTCGCCGCGCGCCGGATCCGCCGCCGCGTCCGGACCCTGCCCGGCAACTGCCGACCTGCCTAGCATTGGATTCTGGAAACCGTCGAGGTTGAGGGGCTGCCGATCGCGTACCAGCGGGTCGGTCAGGGACCGCCGCTGGTGCTGTTCCATGGCGTCGGGGAGGACACCCGGATCTGGCGCCCCCAGCTGGAGGGACGAGTTCACGGTGTTCGCCTGGGACGCTCCCGGGTGTGGCCGGTCCGACGACGCCGACCGGGATATATCCGCCGAGAATCTCGGGGCCATCACCGCCGGCTTCCTGCGCGCGGCCGTCCCTGCCAAGCCACACCTCCTGGGGCTGTCGTGGGGTTCCATGGTGGCCCTGGAGCTGTACCGCAGAGATCCCGGACTGCCCGCGTCACTGGTGCTGGCCCCTGCTTACGCCGGCCGGGCGGGATCGTTGCCGCCCGAGGAAGTGGAGCGGCGCTACGCCCAGGTGGAGACCGAGATCGATCAGCCTCCGGAGAAGTTCATCGACGAGTGGCTGCCATCACTGTTCACGGACAAGGCCGATCCCGCCGTGGTAGCCGAAGCGAGCAGGATCATGGCAGACCTGCGCCCGGCCGGAATGTGGGCCCAGCTCTCCGCCAGCAGCACGGGCCGACTACCGGCCCGTGCTGCCCACCATCAGCATTCCCACGCTCCTGCTCTACGGCGCCCGCCGCGTGACGGGGCCGGCCCGCGTGACGGGAAGCCGGCGCGCGGGTGGGGCGGGCCGGCACTTCCGTGAGCGAGCCCGCCGGCTGGTGGGCCCGCCAAATGGAATGGCCGCCGGTTGGGCCTGTCTAGAACCGCGTCGGGTCCGGCCGTGGTGGCGGGACCGGACCGGGGTCGGGAATCGGCAGCGGCCCCGGAAACGGCCCGGGCATTGGCGCGGGACCCGGCCCCGGAATCGGCGCCGGGGGCGGAACCGGTCCGGGCTCCGGGGGAAACGGTTCCCCGGGCTGAGGCTCAGGCGCGGTCGGCCCGGGTTCCGGCGGAAACGGCTCAGGTTCGTTTGGCGGTGGAATGGTCATGCCAGGCTCCCTCACTCGTGGTGGATGATGCGCGCTGCTCCGGCGCGGAAGACCTTCAGCTCCCACGGCCGGAGATGGAGGCGGGGCACCGCCGCGTCGGCGGGGTAGTTGCCCAGGACCAGCTCCGCGCTGTCCCACACCACGGGAACGTCGGCGGCGTCGAGCGTCACCTCCTGGTCCTGGCCGGAGAAGTTGCCCAGCACCAGCAGCTTGGTCTCCGGCAGGGACCGGACGAAGGCGTAGATGTGCTCGTCCCGCGGCAGCAGCATGGTGAAGTCCCCGCGTGACACCACGGGCTCGCTGTGCCGCAGCGCGATGACCGCCCGGTAGAAGCTGTATACCGAGTCCGGATCGTCGACCTGCGCGGCGGCGTTGATGTGGTTGGCGTTCGGATTCACGGCAATCCAGGGCGAGCCGGTGGTGAACCCGGCGTGCCGCGAGGCGTCCCATTGGACCGGGGTGCGCGCGTTGTCGCGGTTCAGCGGCGCGAGCGCGGCGAGAACGTCGGCGTCGGTGTGGCCCAGATGCGTGGTGGCCTCGCGGTGGTGGTTGAGCACCTCGATGTCGCGGTAATCGCTGATCGCCCCGAAGGCCATGTTCGTCATGCCGAGTTCCTCGCCCTGGTAAACGTAGGGTGTGCCGCGGTGCAGGTGCAGGACGCCGGCGAGCATCTTGGCGGAGAGCTCGCGGTACTTGCCGTCGTCGCCGAAACGCGACACCGCCCGGGCCTGGTCGTGGTTGCCCCAGTAGAGGCTGTTCCAGCCCCGGTCGGCCAGGCCGGTCTGCCAGTGGCCCAGGGTCCTCTTGAGGTCCGTGAGCTTGAGCTTCTTCGGCCGCCACTTGTTGCCGCCCTCCTGGTCCAGGGCGACATGCTCGAACTGGAACACCATGTCCACCTCGGCGCGCTCCGGATCGGTGAACAGGATGGCCTCGTCCACGGTGACGCCGGGCATCTCGCCGACGGTCAGCAGCTGGCCCGGGCGGCCGGCGAAGACTTCGCGGTGCATCTCCTGCAGGAATTCGTGAATCCGGGGACCGCCGATGTAGAACGGGCTGCCGTCGCCGTAGAGCATCCCGGCAGCGACGGGCCCGTCCGGCAGTGCGGTGTCCTTGGAGATGAAGTTGATGACGTCCATCCGGAAGCCGTCCACACCCCGGTCCAGCCACCAGTTCATCATCTCGTAGACCGCCGCCCGGACGTCCGGGTTTTCCCAGTTCAGGTCCGGCTGCTTCCTGGAGAAGATGTGAAGGTAGTACTCGCCCGAGGCCTGGTCGAACTCCCAAGCAGGGCCGGAGAACGCCGAGCCCCAGTTGTTCGGTGCCGCGCCCGGGCCGCCGGCGGAGCCGTCAGTGGTCGTCTCGCGCGGCGGACGCCACCAGTACCAGTCGCGCTTGGGATTGTCCTTCGAGGAGCGTGACTCCACGAACCAGGGGTGCTCGTCCGAGGTGTGGTTGACCACCAGGTCCATGACCAGCTTCATGCCCCGGGCGTGCAGCCCGTCCGTCAGTTCCCGCAGTTCCTCGAGCGTGCCGAAAATCGGGTCCACGTTGCGGTAGTCGCTGATGTCATAGCCGTTGTCGTCCTGCGGGGAGGTGTAGATCGGGGACAGCCAGAGGACGTCGACGCCGAGCCGGTGCAGGTAGTCCAGCTTGCCGATGATGCCCCGCAGGTCCCCGATGCCGTCCCCGTTGGAGTCGGCGAAGCTGCGCGGATAGATCTGATAGACGACGGCGCTCTGGAACCAGTCGCGGGCGGGAACCGCAACGGATGCTTCAGTCGGCTGTTCTGCCGTCATGGGACTCCTCAGCTGGTCCGGCAGCCAGCACCGACGCTGGCTCACCAACGTCTGATTATTGAACAGTTCCCGCGGGCAGGGAAGACCCCGCCGGTGCCATGTGGACGGCGCCAGCCGGCAGCCGCCCGGCGGGGCAGCCGGCCGGCAGCCGCGAGGACCGGGCAACCGGACCGGGCAACCGGACCGGGCAACCGGACCGGGCAACCGGACCGGGCAACCAGACCGGGTCCTAGTTCTGCGAGGCGATGCTCTTGTCGCGGTCCTCGAACACTTCCTCGCCGGGGCCGGTGAAGGCCCGCGAGCGCTGGACGGCCTCGATGGATCCGGTGAACAGCTGGGAATCGTGCGGATCGGCCGGGTGCCGGCTGGGCTCGTCCGCGGCGGATACCTTGCCCGGCTGCTTCGCGGCAGAGCCGGACGCAGCGGACGGACCGGGAGTGCCCGTCCCAAGCGAAACGGCACCGAGCGATTCGAGCCGGACGTGGGGGAGCGCCGTCGGGTGTTCCTGCTGCAGGAACAGCACCAGCTCCTCGCGGATCAGGCAGCGCAGGTCAAAGAGCGTGGCGCTGTCGGCGGCGCTGACCAGGATGCGGACCCGGACGAAACCGGCGGTCGCGTCGGTGATCTGCAGGATGCCCACGCGCTCATCCCAGAGCTCGGTGCCGGCCAGGACCCGCTTGAGTTCGGCGCGCATGTCCTCGACCGGGGCGCGCCAGTCGAGGTCGAACTCCACGGTGCCCATGACCTCGGACTGCCGCCGGGTCCAGTTCTCGAACGGGGTGGTGGTGAAGTAGGTGGAGGGCAGGATCATCCGCCGGTCGTCCCAGATGTGGACCACCACGTAGGTCAGCGTGATCTCCTCGATCCGGCCCCATTCCTTCTGCACCACCACTACGTCGTCCACCCGGATCGCGTCGGTGAAGGCGAGCTGGATGCCGGCGAAGACATTGACCAGGGAGGTCTGCGCGGCGAGGCCGGCGACGATCGAGATCACGCCGGCGGAGGCCAGCAGCCCGGCGCCGAGGGCCTGGACGGCAGGGAACGTCAGCATCGCGATGCCCAGCGCCAAGATGACGACCAGGGCGACGCCGATCCGCCGGGCCAGGATGACCTGGGTGCGGAGCCTGCGCGCGCGGCGGTTGTCCGCCACGTCCACCCGGTAGCGGGTGAGCACCATGGTCTCGATGATGAGAAACACCGCGATGGCCAGCCACGCGAGGGACCCGATCAGCGCGATCTGCAGCGCGTGATCCAGGTTGCGGCGCCATTCGGCGTCCTCGGTGGTGAGGCCCAGGGCGATCCGGACGCCGATCAGGCAGAGCGCAAACCGCAGCGGCAGGCGCGCCACCCGGGAGGTCTCGCGGAGGGCGGCCTGGTTGCGGTTGAGCCGGAGCACAACCCGGCGCACGAGCCAGGAGGAGAGGAGCCCGCCGGCGACGGCGAGGGCCACTGCGAGGAGGGGGGCCAGAAACGGCATGGCGGGATCGAGGATGTCTTGCATTACTTAAGCTCTAGCAAGCTTCCTCGGGCAACTGAAATCTGCAGGGCGCAACGTGGGTAGCATCACGGCCGGGCACCGGGGCCGGGTTCGGTGAGGGTGAGGGCGCCAAGGCCGCCAAGGGCCCAAAGCCCCTAGTTTCCTCGCGGAAAGATCCGAGAATTATCCAGTCACGTTATTTTCCCAGGGGGAGGGTGCCATGCGCCGCGTCGCGTCGTTCGCCACGGCTTTTTCCGCTTTCTGCGCTGCTGCCGTCCTGGCCGGATGCGGCTCACCCGCAACGGCCCCGGCCACCGGTTCCCCGCCGGCAGAGACGAGCACGGCCAGTGCCACGCCGGGAACAGCCAGCCCGCCTGCCGTTACCGCGACGGCCGGCTGGAAGACGTTCACGACGTCGGACGGCTCGCTCGCGTTCGACTATCCGGAGTCGTGGACCATCAAGGACCCGGCCGCCCAGTCAGCAGAGGGCGGTCTCGCTGTGGATCTGGTGAGTGACTACGGCAAGACCATGGCGACCCTGCGGACCAACATGGTCACCGGTGCCGAGTGCACGGAGAAGTTCCCCTTTATGTTGTACGACTCCGAGCCCGTCCCGGCGCTGGCCCAGGGCGGTGTGGCGCCGCGGTTCGTCTACGAGGGGCGGACCAACCCGGGCTCGAGTGATCCGGCGGCGTCGCTGACCCTGGCCTACGGACTGACGTCCGCGCCGGAACCCACCGGGGACACGGCCTGCCCGATTTTCCACTTCTTCACCTGGCCGCCCAGCGGCGCCATGTTCGGAGGGGTCTACGATCCGTTCGACACCACACCGGGAGGCCCCATGCACGTGGATACCCCCGAGGTGTACATGGACACCACCGAGTACAAGAACGTCAAGCAGGCAATCACGTCACTGCGGCCGGCTGGAAAGCAATGACGTGAGGAGGCCGGCGGGTTCACCCGGCCCTGGCACCCGCATCCTTCCGGTAACGACGGCAGCCGCCACCCTGTGCACGTCGCTGGGACTGGCCGTGCTGCTGACCTCATGCGGCCAGTTTTCCGCCGGGGCTGGGGGTCCCTTCTTTTCGGCGAGCCAGTCCCAGGGCAGCAGCCCGGCTCCGTCCGACCCGGCCTCCGGGCCCCTGACGGCGGACGGGCCAGCTACGGAGGAGCCGACGTCGGGCTGGCAGACCTTCACGACGACGGACGGCGCACTGTCCTTCGACTACCCCGCGGACTGGACGGTGAGGGACCCCGGCGGGGGGCTCGACGGCGACTTCGTGGACGTGCTGAACGCCGAGGGGATGCCGATGGCGGGCCTGCGCACCAATATCGTGACCGGGGCGGAATGCGTCGGCAAGACACCGTACGAGGTCTACGATTCCGAGCCGATGGTCGCCCTTGCCGAGGGCGGGGGCGCCGACGGCGGCGTGCCCCGGTACGTGTTCGAGTCCCGGGGCCAGGACACTGATCCCGTGGCCACCCGGTCCACCATCGCGGCCTACGGCATCACCATGGTCCCCGAAGAGGCCGGGGACATGGCGTGCCCGATGTTCCACCTGTTCCTGTGGCCGCCGAGCGGCGCCTTCTTCGGTGGGACGTACAACCCGGAGCACAATGAGACGCCCGGGGACCCGGCGCTGCCGTACCTGGTGAAGGCCAGGCTGTACGCGTCCACCCCGGAATACCGGGACGTCCGGACGATGATCGCGTCCCTGCGGCCGGGCGAAATGCCGGCTGGTTAGCAGCCGCGGCGGGCCTGCCCCGGGCAGCGCCCGCGGGGTTACGCTTGCCCTACCAGTCTTTTCGTCCCGGCACCGCCTCTGCCACTGAAAGGCACGCCATGAGGTTCAATCCTCGTCGCACGGATGCTTCCCCTCCCAACCCCACTGCCGCCACGGATGCCGAATCCATTTCCGGCCGGCGCCGGACGAGGCGCCGAAATCGGTTGCGCGTCCTCGCCATGGTGGCCCTGATCGCCGTCGGGCTGGGCCTGGCCTCGACAGGCGCCAACCTGCTGCTTGAGCGGCAGGAACGGGCCAGCATCGCCCCCTATGGCGAACGGATTGAGATCACGGGCGGAGCCGTCAATGTGTATCGCAATGGCCAGCCGGGGACGCCGATCGTGCTCCTCAGCGGACTGGGGACGGCCGCCCCGGCGCTCGACTTCGCGCCGCTGATCCGGGAGCTGGGTGACTACAACGTCACCGTCGTGGAGGGATTCGGCTACGGCTACAGCGACATGAGTGCCAGCGAGCGGAGCAACAGGAACATCAACACCGAACTCCACGAAGTGCTGGGCAAGCTCAACATCACCCAGCCCTACATCCTGGCCGGTCACTCGATCGCCGGCTTTTACATGCTGGACTACACCAACCGCTACCCTGCGGAGGTGGCGGCCGTGATCGCGATCGACGCGACGGTGCCGAAAGCCACAGGCGGTCCGGTAGACGTGGAGTCAGGAGGCGTCAATGTGTTTCGGCTGCTCGCCATCGCCGGAGTCGTCCGCTCCGCACTTGTGGTGGCCCCCGGGCTCGGTGAACCCGACGGTGACGCCTACACGCCGGAGGAACGTGAACGCATGCGCCTGATGATGAGCTGGAATTTTGGCAACCAGGCTGTCGCTGATGAGACGGCCCGGATCGGAAACAACGCCTCGGATTTGCGCGGAATCAGTTATCCCGACGGGCTTCCCGTGCTCGCTTTCGTCGCCGACGACGGTTCCCCGGAGGCAGCCACCAAAGCTGCGGCGCTGAAGAATCTGCTGAAAAACGTCAAACGCCACGAAATCGTCCCGCTGGCCGGAGGCCACTACCTGCATTGGACCCAGTCCAAGACCATGGCCGAGACGATCAGGACCTTCCTGGCTAGCCGGTAGCCCGGGAGTCCGGGGCACGGCCGCTCTCAGTAAGCCGGGGCACGGCCGCCCTCAGTAAGCCGGGGCACGGCCGCTCTCAGTAAGCCGGGGCACGGCCGCCCTCAGCAAGCTGGCAGGCCGGCCGCCTCAGTGAGCCGGGCCCGGCCGCCCTCAGCCGCCCGCCGACGTCGTCGGCGGCCCGTCAGCGGCAGGGTGCCGCGATCCGGCACGCAGCGCCGTCCGGACATTGACCTTCGAGGTGTACGAGATCGAGCCGTACTGGAAGAGCCGCACGGCGAGGCGGAGCATCACGGCCGCGCCGACGAACAGGATCACGATCACAATGCCGGCCTCGAGCAGGCCCAGCGAACCGAAGGCGTTGCGCAGCAGGGCGGTCACCGGCGCGGAGAACGGGAAGTAGGTGAAGATCTGCACGATCACCGACTGCGGATCGGAGACCACCAGGGCCACGGCGTAAAACGGTACAAAGATCAGCGCCATCATTACGCCCATGAAGTTACCGGCCTCCTTGGCGGTGGGCATCACAGCGCCGATGGCCACGAGGGTGGTGGTGAACAGGGCGAAACCGCCGACGAGGATGAGCAGGCCAATGGTCATCCGAACCGGGTCCAGGATCAGCGGGGGCAGGTCCAGGGCCGTGAGGCTGAGTTCCTCGGGGAAGAACAGCCGGCCGATCAGCACGGGGGAGAGGAACACGGTCATCTGCACCAGGCCGATCGCGAACAGCGCGATGACCTTGCCCGCGATGAGCGTCGTCGGTTTGAGCGTGGTCAGGATCATTTCGGTGACGCGGTTTTCCTTTTCCTCGAGCGTTGAGTTGAGCATCTGCCCGGCCAGGAGCACGATCAGTCCGTAGAAGATGACCAGGAAGACCATCGGCGGGATCACCGAGCCCAGGCCGCCGGATTCCTCGGTGCCGTCATACGTGACGGTCTCGATCTGCACCCGCCCGGCCGCGAGTGCGGACAGCTGCGGCAAACCGATCCGCTGTTCGACGGCGTGCGTCAGCATGGCCTGTGCGACGGCGGCATACTTGCCGTTCTCGAAGAGGCCCCGGTCCGCGCCGTAAACGCGCACGGCCGTCGACTCGGGCTGCGCCGGGTAGTCGAAGAACGCGTCGACGGCGCCGGTCTGGACGGCGGTGATCCCGGCGTCGGGGGAGTCCGCGGCGGTGGCGCCGAAGAGCGCGGCGTCCTCGGCGGTGATCAGTCCCGAGGCGTCGGTGTAGGTGATGCTGAACTGGGCGCTTTTCTGCGCCGCAGCCGCGGTGTCCGTGGTGCTGTTGCTGAGGAAGATCAGCCCGAAGACCACGGCCATGATCAGCGGGACGGACAAGGTTCCGATCCAGAACCGGCGTTTGGTCACGGTGCGGATGAACTCGAAACTCAGGACCGTACCTAGATTGTGCTGCGCCACGGCACTACGCCCCGTCCCGGGCGGGGGTGGGTGCAATGCCGGACGTCCCTGCCGCGGCAGGGATGTTCTGGTCGCCGTAGACCCGGATGAAGATGTCCTCCAGGGAGATTTTGGTGGTGGTGAAGCTCCGGACGGTCACTCCGGCGTCGATCAGGTTCTTGAGGATGACGGCTTCGTCGGTGGCATCGGTGATCGAGAGCTCTGAGTAGTTCGTCTCCTGGAGTACCGCCTCGTAGTGCGGCGAGGGCGGGATGGCGCCGGTGTGCCTGATCCGGATGATGCGGCCGCCGTACTTGTTCTGCACCTCGTCGATGGTCCCGTAGGCCTCCGCGGTGCCGTCCTTGAGCAGGATGACCCGGTCGCAGAGCCGTTCGACTTCCTCCATCTGGTGGGTCACCATGACCACGGTGGCGCCGCCGTGCTTTTGCTCGGCGATGATGTCCATCAGCAGGCGCCGGTTTACGGGGTCAAAGCCCTTCGTGGGTTCGTCCAGGATCAGCAGCTCGGGGTTGTTCATGATGGTGACACCGAGCTGGACCTTTTGCTGCTGCCCGCTGGAGAGCTTGTCCAGCACGGCGTTCGCCCGGTCCGCCAGCGCCACCCGGGCCAGGTACTCGAGCGACCATTGCCGGGCGGTGCGCCGTCCCATCCCCTTGAGCCGGCCGAAGTAGGTCATGATGTCGATGACCTTTTCCTTCTTGTAGAGCCCGCGCTCTTCGGGAAGGTAGCCCAGCCGGTCGCCGTGCTCGGGTTTGAAGTCCCGGCCGTTGATGTGGAGGATCCCTGCGGTGGGCTCGTAGATGCCGAGCAGGGCCCGGATGGTGGTGGTCTTGCCGGAGCCGTTGCTGCCGAGGAAGCCGAAGGTCTCACCGGCGTGCACGTCAAAGGACAGGTCGCGGACCACGGTGGTGTCGCCGAAGTCCATCCGGAAGCCGCTGATGTGGACCCGTGCTTCGTCCATTGCGGCTCCCGATGGTGCCGGGCTGCCCGCCCGGGGTGTTGCCGATTCGCCGCCTAGACGGCGGGGGCATGCCGGTGCCGGCGGTGGGCCGGTGTCGGCAGGCCTGCCCTGGTGCTGCCGGTGCCGCCCCAGGCATTGGAGCGGGCCTCTTTGATCAGGCCGGTGCCGGCGCATTCGCGGACCGCCATGATGCCGTCTGCGGCGGACTGCTTGTCTTCAAAGGCCTTGGAAATCGCCAAAACAGTGCCGTCGGCACCGAGGAGCCGGAAACGGACGTTGGCCTCAGCGTCCGTGAAGATCTCGAATTGTCCTGCCATCTTGATTTGTCCTTTCGGGCAATGCAGTACGGCGGGAGGGTGAGGCACTTCCATGTGCCATGCCGTTTTCTCGACATGTCCCCGCAGCGCACCTGACCATCCTTTCGGCTGGGCTCTGCCGAAGGTAAGGGGCAAAGGTCCCTATGTGGAAAGTGCACGATTCCTCTGGCGGTGGGATCGGCGATGGGCGCTAGATTGGGTGCATGGCTGAGGTTCCGAGGGACGATTCCGGCGAATGGGTCCGGCTGACGGCGCGGGTGGACGGCGTGGTGCAGGCCGTGGGCTTCCGCTATTGGACGGTGCGCCGGGCGGACGAGCTGGGGCTGACCGGCACGGTCAGGAACAACACCGACGGTTCGGTGGGCGTCGTCGCGGAGGGACCCCAGTCGGTGGTGCTGGAGTTCCGGCGCTGGCTGCGCTCACCGGAAGCGCCCGGACGGGTGGAGCACGTTGAGGAATCGATCTCCCGGGCCACGGGGGCGTTCAGTAATTTCCGGGTGGTGTACTGAGCTTTAGCAGTCCGTGGCCCAGGACGGTTTTGCGCGACAGGGTTCGGTAGCCCTCGCGGTCGAACAGCACGGTGAGGAGGTCGCCGTCGTGCCCCATGACCAGGCCGGGCCCCCAGAGGGCATGCTCAACGCGGGAGTTCAGCGGGAACTCCCCAGCCCCGCCCCCAGCCCCGCACCCAGCACCCCTTCCCGTAGCCGGTGGGCATGACGGCGAGGACGTCCCGGCCGGCGGCGAGGGCGCGCATCCCGGCGAGCTGGCCTTCGCGCAGGTGCGGCAGGCCAAAGGTGATGTCCGCGAGCTGGCGCAGTCCGGCGTCGTCGGGGGCCTCGGTCGTGGGTGCAGCTCCGTTGCGACATTGCGACAATGTGGGGTGAGGCGGGCAGGCAGGGGCCGGCTGTTGGTTTCAGGGTAGGACTTCCCGGAAAAGTTACAAAGAAGTCCCCACTGTCGCCGGAAAGGCCGGTCCAGGCGGGACCGGGGCAAAGGTCCCTCGGCAGCCGGCCCGTTTCTGGGTAGGGTGGCCCCATGCAGAAGATATCGCTCGACGCCCTTGCCCGTCAGCAGTTGGCGGCTGCGGTGGCGGCACCCAGTGGACGTGCTGCAGACACGGCGTTTGGCGGCCATGAGAAAACGCTGCGCCAGACGGTGATGGCGTTCCGGGCCGGGACGCAGTTGAGCGAGCACCAGAACCCCGGCGAAGCGACCGTGTTTGTGCTCCGCGGCTGTGTGCGGCTCCGCGCGGGCAACGAGTCCTGGCAGGGCAAGGCCGGGGACCTGCTGATCGTGCCGGACGGGCTGCACAGCCTGGAAGCAGAAGAGGACTCGGCGATCCTGATGACCGTCGCGAAAATCAAGACCTGACGACCTGGCCTCAGACCGGGGGACCAGTCGAGGCGATCGCCCGGGCCGGATTACCGCAAGGAGCTGGACATGACTGTCGTTCCGTTCGAAGTGGTTACACGGACCCGGCGGTCGTGGGCGCAGGCCGCTTATGTCGCGGTCATCTGCGCGGCCCTGGTCCCGCTGGCAGCCGCGGGGGTGGCGGGCACTGTGGCGCTGCTCCTGACCGCTGCCGGCGGACTCGTGGTGACCGTGGTGGGGATCTACTGGTTCCTCATCAGCCGTGGCTTTCTGCGCTGGTGTGCGCTGGCGCTGGCGGTGCTCGCCCCGCTGGTGGTCCTCTTCCTCTTCATCCAGGCCGGCCTGCTGTCGGAGGTCATGATCACCGTGGGGCTGGCGTTCGTGGCTTTGGTCTGCGCCCGCGCTGCCCTCCGTGAGCCCCGGGCAGGGTCGAAAATGACCGAGTACCCTGCCCCCACCACGAGCCATCCCTTCTTGGTGATGAATCCGCGGTCCGGCGGGGGCAAGGTGGTGAAGTTCGAGCTGCAGCGGAAAGCTGAGGAGCTCGGGGCCGAGGTGGCGCTCCTTGAGGGCCCGGGCAAGGTGGATGTCGCGGCCCTGGCCCGGGATGCCGTGGCCCGGGGAGCCGACCTGCTCGGCGTCGCCGGCGGCGACGGAACCCAGGCCCTGGTGGCCGGCATCGCGGCCGAGCACAACCTCCCGTTCCTGGTGATCAGCGCCGGCACCCGCAACCATTTCGCCCTGGATCTCGGCCTGGACCGGGAGGACCCCACGGCCTGCCTGGGTGCCCTCCGTGACGGGGTGGAGCTGCGCGTCGACCTGGGCAGGATCAACGGCCGCACGTTCGTCAACAATGCCTCCTTCGGGGTCTATGCCGAGGTGGTGCAGAGCCCGGAGTACCGCGATGACAAGGCCGGTACCGTGCTGCAGATGCTGCCGGACCTGATCAGTGGCGCCAAGGGCGCGCGGCTGCAAGCCAAGATTGGCGGCACCACCGTGGACGGGCCCCAGGCGGTGTTGGTGAGCAATGGCCCGTACGGCAGCAACGACCTCGCCGGCCTGGGCCGCCGTACCCGGCTCGACCGTGGTGTGCTCGGTGCGGTGGCACTCTCCACCTCCAGCACCCGGAAAGCTGTCGGCCTGCTGCGGCGGGCGACGAAGCGCGGCCTGATCCAGCGCACGGCGGTGGAGGTGGTGGTCGACGCCGATGTGCCCGAGATCCCGGTCGGAGTGGACGGCGAGGCGCTGCTGCTTCCCACCCCGGTGCGGTGCAGCATCGAACCTGCCGCCCTGCGCGTTGTGGTCCCGCGGAACCGTCCGGGTGTCCCGCCCGCCCAGCCGGCGCTGGATCTGATCCGGCTCCGCGAGCTGGCGTGGGGGCACCGGGCTGTGTACGCCGCGGCGTAGCGGTCTGCAAGTCCAGCGGGCCGTGCGGCTGATGGCACGGAGGCGCACGTTGCGCCTCGTCCCTAGTTGCAGCCAGGCGAGCTGGCACGTCTCGGGTTCGTCCAGGTCAAGGCCGAAGAGTGGCATTGAGATCTTCGCGGACGGGCTGCGGCGTACGATGACGTTAGTGGGCGTTTCCAGCATTTCGGAGTTGAAGACTCGAGGCGGGGAAATTCGGCGGGACATCCGTCAGTCCGGAGAAATCCTAGAAACTCCAGCGTCAGGCAACACGCTCAAAAGAGTTCTGAACTTGCAGGCACCCGGTGCCCTTCTCCCGCAGACTTGCGGGAACCAAGGGACACTCAGAACAGCTAAGGAAACCATGCGCACCCGTTACCTCCTCCCCGTTCTCACCATCGCCACCGCGCTCGCGCTCTCCGGCTGCGTCGACAATAGCCAACCGGCCGCCACCGGCGCGGCATCCGGAAGCAGCGACGCCATCGAAGTGAAAAAGAATGACGCCATCGCCGCGATGCTCCCGGAGAAGATGAAGACCGCGGGCGTGCTCAACGTCGGCATGGCCAACAACTACCCGCCCAACGAGTTCAAGGACGACAACGGTGCGCCGGCCGGCTGGGCCGTGGACCTCACCAACGCCCTGGGGCAGGTCATGGGCCTGAAGGTCAACTTCGACATCGGCACCTTCGACAACATCCTTCCGGCGGTCAAGGCAGGAAAGGACGACATCGGCGTCTCCTCCTTCACCGACACCCTCGAACGCGAACAACAGGTCGATTTCGTCAACTACTACTCCGCCGGAATCCAGTGGGCGGCCCCGAAGGGCAAGACCGTGGACCCCGACAACGCCTGCGGGCTCAAGGTCGCGGTCCAGGCCACCACCTACCAGGACACGCACGAGGTGCCGGCGAAGTCCAAGGCCTGCACCGACGCAGGCAAGCCCGCCATCACCATCTTCAAGTACGACGCCCAGGACCAGGCCACCAACGCGCTGGTGGTGGGACAGGTGGACGCGATGAGCGCCGATTCCCCGGTGACCCTTTACGCGATCTCCAAGACCAAGGACAAGCTGCAGACCGCCGGTGACGCTTTTGAAGTGGCACCCTACGGGATGCCGGTCGCCAAGGGCAGCGAATTCACGCCCGTTCTGCAGAAGGCCCTCCAGACGCTGATCGACGACGGCACGTACACCAAGATCCTCGCCAAGTGGGGCGTGGAAGCAGGCGGCGTCAAAACGGCGGACCTCAACGTGGCAGCCAAAGGGTGATAGCCGATGAGCGAGCCGGAATCCGACCGGATGATTGACTCGGAACCCGGCAGGGGCGGGGAGTCCGGCAGGACCCCGCGTGCCGGCAGGGGGCGGCACGACGACGGCACGCCGCCGGAAGCGATCGTCGCCATCCCGCTGCGCCACCCCTGGCGGAACGTGGTGGCGGTACTCCTCGTCCTCGGGCTGGCGGTCTTTGTGCTGGATGCCGCCCAGCGCTCGGACTATGGCTGGCCGGACGTGGGCAAGTACATCTTCGACCGGCGGATCAGCCAGGCCGCATGGGTGACGTTGTGGCTGACCATCTACGCGATGATCGGCGCGATCGTCATCGGCCTGCTGCTGGCCATCATGCGGCTTTCGCCGAACCCGGTGCTGAAGAGCATTGCCTGGCTGTATATCTGGATCTTCCGGGGAACCCCGGTCTACGTGCAACTGGTCTTCTGGGGCATTGTGTCCTTGATCTATCCGGTGTTCACGCTGGGCATTCCGTTTACGGAGCCGTGGGTCACCATCCCGAATGAGATCTTCACCAACCTCTTCATCACCGCCGTGATCGGGCTGGCCCTGAACGAAGCCGCCTACATGTCCGAAATCGTGCGTGCCGGGCTGCTGTCCGTGGACGAGGGCCAGGAGGAAGCCTCGACGGCGCTGGCCATGTCCTGGGGCCAGACCATGCGGTTCGTCGTGGTTCCGCAGGCGATGAAGATCATCATTCCGCCCACCGGCAACGAAGTGATCTCCATGCTCAAGACCACATCGCTGGTGGCCGCGATTCCGTTGAGCATCGATCTTTACGGCGTGTCCCGCGGTATTTCCGCGGTGACCTTCACTCCGGTGCCGCTGCTGATTGTGGCGTCCCTCTGGTACCTGCTTTTCACCTCCATCCTGATGGTGGGACAGCACTTCATTGAGAAGCGGTTCTCCCGCGGCACCGGGCGGGTCAAGACGGACAAGGAACCGGCGACGCCGGGACCGGCACCGACGGCGGTTCCCGGCGGGCCCACCCCACCGATCAGCACAGATTTTGGAGGAAAAGGATGACGGACGCGCCGATGGTGCTCGCGGAGCGGGTCTCCAAGAATTTCGGCACCAACAAGGTGCTGCGCGGGATCAGTCTCGAGGTCGACCCCGGCGAGGTGCTCTGCATTGTGGGCCCCAGCGGCTCGGGCAAATCGACGTTCCTGCGGTGCATCAACCACCTGGAACGGGTTGACGGCGGCCGGCTTTCGGTCGACGGACAGCTGGTTGGCTACCGTCAAAAGGGAGACAAGCTCTACGAACTGAAGCTCAAGGAAGCAGCCTTCCAGCGCCAGGAAATCGGGATGGTGTTCCAGCGGTTCAACCTGTTCCCGCACCTGACCGCGGTGGAGAACATCACCCTGGCCCCCATCCGGGTGAAGGGTCTGTCCAAGGCACAGGCCACCGCCCGGGCCATGGAACTGCTGGAACGTGTGGGGCTGGGCGACAAGGGGGACGCCTATCCGGCGCACCTGTCCGGCGGCCAGCAGCAGCGGGTGGCGATCGCCCGTGCGCTGGCCATGGACCCGAAGCTGATGCTCTTCGACGAGCCGACAAGCGCGCTGGACCCCGAACTGGTGGGCGAGGTGCTTGACGTCATGAAGGAACTGGCCAAGAGCGGCATGACCATGATCGTGGTGACCCATGAGATGGGGTTCGCCCGCGAGGTGGCGGACACGCTCGTGTTCATGGACGAAGGCGTGGTGGTGGAGGCCGGACCGCCGCGGGAGATCCTGGGCAATCCGCAGCATGACCGGACCAAGGCGTTCCTTTCCAAGGTTCTCTGACCCTGGAGGTCACGACGGCAGGTGACCGCGCGGCGACGCACCTGGCTTGGCGTGGGGGAGCTGTGGCCCCGCCGCCGGGTCTGAGCCTGGCCGCAAGCTGGGCCGGTCCGGGCCACGGCCGCCGCCCCATCGACCTGGGATGCGGACGCAGCCACCCGGCTCAGCATCGAGGTCCGGGCCTCCCAGAACCTCCGGACGCGCCCGCCGGCGGAGCTCACCTTCGCCTGCTATTCGCTGCCCGCTAACCGACAACTTCGCCGGGTTCTGGGCTGTGACGCTGAACGCCCTCCAGTGCCCCGGGATTCTGGC
Organism: Pseudarthrobacter linnaei; assembly: GCF_055412825.1. Classification (NCBI taxonomy): domain Bacteria; kingdom Bacillati; phylum Actinomycetota; class Actinomycetes; order Micrococcales; family Micrococcaceae; genus Pseudarthrobacter; species Pseudarthrobacter linnaei. The sequence goes on along the minus strand of NZ_JBVAYX010000021.1, from coordinate 16,874 downwards.
CGTGAACCTGTTCGGGGACCGGGATTCCTGGGCGGGCATCCCGGAATGGAACTTCCACACCGAAGCCGGGGCACGGCAACTCTTCTTCGCGGGCTGGAGATCCTGAAGTTCGAGGTACGACGACGACGGGCAGTCGTGCCGGGGACGCAAGCACTGGCACATCTGCGACGTGATCGCCCGCCAACCGTGATGCAGGCGTCACTGGCAGCAGTCTTTTCCCTCCCCGCCGCGAGGCTTGCCGCGCTATTCTGCGGGAACCCGGCTGACGCAGGCCCAAAAACCTGCCCTGCGTGACGCGGCAGCTGGCCCGAAGCCGCGATTTTGACGGCCGGTTCGATTTTGGCCGGCACCGTGGGACAGACTGTTGCCGTGAGCAACTCTCCCCGGACGGGCCTCGCCGTCGCAGGACTCAGCCTGGGCACGGCCCTGAACCCGCTGAACTCCTCGATGATCGCCGTCGCACTAGTGGTACTGCGCGCCGACTTCGGGCTCGACGTCGCCACCGTCACCTGGGTGATCACCTCCTTTTACCTCACCTCCGCGGCGGGCCAGCCGCTGATGGGCCGGCTGGCTGACCGCTTCGGCCCGCGGCGGCTGTTCATGATCGGCATGGCGCTGGTGGCCGTGACCTGCGCGCTGGCCCCGTTCGCACCGAACTTCCTGGTGCTCTGCGTGGCCCGCGCCTTCATGGCCCTCGGCACGGCAGCCGCGTACCCGAGCGCCGTCGTGATGGTCGGGGCCTTGGCGAAACTGGCGAACGTGAAGTCCACCCGGCCGCTGGGCCGGATCCAGATGGCGAACACCTCGGCAGCCGCTGTCGGGCCCGTGGTAGGCGGGCTCCTGGTGGGTTTCGTCGGCTGGGAGGCCTTGTTCCTTATCAACGTCCCGCTGGCCTTGGCAGCGATCGTCCTGGTGCGCCGCTTTGCCCCGGCGGACGAGGACCGGGAAAGTGGCCGGGTCGTGGAGCTGCTGCGGGACTCGGACATCCCCGGCATCCTGGCCTTCAACGGATCCATGGTCCTGGTGATGATGGCGCTGCTCAACGTGCTGCCGGGTTATCGCTGGTGGCTGCTGGGCGGGGGTACCCTGCTGGCCGTGCTGTTCGTGTGGCGTGAGCTGCGCTTCGCCCCGGCGTTCCTGGACCTGCGGCTGCTGGGCAGGAACCGGCCGCTGCTGCTGGTCTACCTGGGGTTCGCCCTGTTTAGCGCCGTCTACTACTTCGCATTCTTCGGCTTGCCGCAGCTGCTGCAGGAAGCCGGCGGCTATGAGCCCGGGGTGGTGGGCCTGCTGATGTTGCCGCTGGCCGCGATGTCGGTGGTGGTGACGCCATTAGCGGTCCGCGCCATCGACCGGATCGGGGTCAAGCGGGTGCTGGTCTCCGGCGTCGTTCTACTCATGGTCGCCTCGGCGGCAATGTGGCTGCTGACCACCTCGTTCAACATCCCGCTTGCCCTGGCGCTGACGGCGTTCCTGGGCGTGCCGTACGGAGTGGCCAGCATCGCCTACAACCAGGGCATGTACCTCTCCACCCGGCCGGAGGAACGCGGTGTGGCCGCCGGGATCTTCCAGACCTGCCGGTACCTCGGGGCGATCACCGCCACGGTGCTGATCGGGATTTTCTACGGCACTGGCGTGACCCAGGCCAATTGGGGGCTCATGGTGTTTGTCATGCTGGGACTCGGCGCGGTGGTGTTCGTGGTGTCGCTGCTGTGGCGGCAGCGGCGAGGCTAAGGGCAGCCGGCGCGGCCGCCAACGGCGACTCCGACGCCGGCTCCCTGCCGGAGGGGCTTTCGTAATCACGGTGATAGTGACGCAGGTCGTTGGACCGGACAGGGTCTTTAAGCTTCACCATCGCTGCGACCTCGATCCGCCGGACGCATTCTCGGGTCATCCCGAAATCCTTCGCTACCGCGTCCAGGGTCTTCGGTTGGCCGCCGGCCAGGCCGAAGCGCATCGCAAGGACCCGGGCCTCGCGGTCCTCGAGCGTGCCGAGTACGGCACGTAGCTGCGCCTTCATCTGTTGCTGGAAGAGCGCATCGGCCGCGTCCGGGGCGGAGGAATCCCACAGCTGTTCGGCCAGGGCTTCGGTTCCGCCCTTTCCGTCGGGCACCTGAGCGTCCAACGAACAGATTGGCTGGTCCAAGGTCAGCAGGCACTCGATCTTCCCGGGCGCAGTGTGTGTCAGCCGGCTGAGGTCCTCGATGCTGCAGATGGCCCCTGTCATGGTGGCCGTCCGTTGTGCGGACCGGACTTTCTGCAGCTGGTCGATGACGTTAGTCGGCAGCCGGATGAGTCTTGACTGATCAGCGAGCGCTTGGGTGATGGCGCTCCGGATGTGCCACGTGGCGTGGGTGGAGAACTTGAAACCCTTGGTGAAGTCGAACGTGCGCACTGCCCTGTGCAGTCCCAGATTTCCCTCCTGGATCAGGTCCTCAAAATCAAGGCCCCGGCGGGTGTAGTGCTTGGCGATCGACACGACGAGCCGGAGGTTGGCGTGGAGCAGCGCCTCGACGGCCCGCTTGCCCATGAGAACGATGATCCAAAGCTCCCCGCTGTCCCGGCCGGCCCGCGGTGTGCCGTCCGCCAGGAGCTGTTCCGCGAAAAGCCCGGCCTCGATGTCTTGCGCCAGTTCCACTTCCTGTTCGGCAGTGAGCAAGTCGTATCGGCCCAGCCGGCGCAGGTAGTCCCCGACCGTGTCGTCGGTGAGCCCGCCGGTGGCAGCCAGTAATTCCGGCCAGCCAGGGTCATTTGGCTCGACTGATCCACGGGCCGGGGCAGCTGCTGCAGGCGAGGATGGTGCCCTGCCGATTGCCTCGTGGATCCGGTCAGTCATGTCATCCCCTGTTGGACGGTTCACGCTTGTGAACGCAGACTACGAGACCGGTGTGACACTTTTCGGAGGGCATGGACGGAGCCTGCAAAGGTGGCAGCCGCGGCATATTGACACGCTCGAAGAGCCGGAATATGTTCTGCCTTAAAAGGGCATTTCGCCCGTTTCACACCACTTACTCGCAGTCTCTGTCGGCGCTCCGCTCGGGCGCACTTTTTGGAAATGGCAGACTGTCGGCGTGGGTTCGTGCGGCGTGCCCGGTCAACGCGCTGGGGGATCCCAGTCGGTCTCTCGCCTGTAAGGAGTCGGAAATGTCTGAAGGAACAGGATTAATCAAGCGGTTCTACACCGAGGTACTTGGCGAAGGGAATCTCGCCCTCATCGACGAAATGGTGAGTGATGACTTTGTCGATCATGATCCCATGCCCGGACAATCACCCTCCAAGGACGGGATCGGGTTCTTCGTCAACACGATGCGGGCGGCGTTCCCGGATCTCAAGGCCACGACAAACGAACCGGCGCTCGTGGATGGAAATCTGGAGGCGCTGTACGTGGTCCTGACCGGAACGCATCAGGGCGCACTGATGGGTATCGAGCCCACAGGCCGCAGCGTCGAATTCAGCGGCATCGATATCATCCGCACCGACGGTGGCAAGGTCATCGAGCATTGGGGAGCCACGGACATGATGGCCCTCATGCAGCAGATCGGCGCCGTGGACCTTGGCTGAGCGGTACCACAGCACGGCGGGCCGCCGGACTCAAGTACCGCTTCGCGGAAAACGCCAACTACGAGCCAATCGGCGACGGGAAGTGCTGGAGGTTCAAGCCCTTAGCGGAGCGCGGCACCAGGGTCCCCGCCAGGATGCCGCTGACGAAACGCAGGATCTCCTCGCCGGCCAGGACACCGGACGCCGACGTCACCGTCAGGTGCGGCCGGGAAAAGCAGTCGCTGTCGAGTTCGCCGTGCGCGGGACGGATGGCGATGTCCGCCAGCTCAAGGATGCCCGCATCCAGCCGCGAGTCGCCCGCGGCTACCAGAAGACCTGCACCGCTGCGCCGCCGGATCTCGTCCACAGCGGCTTCCTTGGTGATGGGGGCGGGCACGCAGTACAGCTTCCGCCCCTGCAAGGATATTGTCCAGCCGCGGGCGTTGCACCAGGCGCCGAGCTCGTCGAGGTACGTTTCGGGCATTGCCTCGCGGTCAACGATCGAGTACACAAAGACGTCTTCGGCGGTGCGGACCCTCAGGATGGCGGGGATCGCCCCGCTGCCCTTGAGATGGCCCAGCACGTCGTCCAGGGGCGCACAATCTGCTCCCAGGGACCGCTCAATGTGGCGCGACCAGTCGCGGTCCGGCTCGCCGTCGTGCAGGAGCACGGCCCCGTTCGTCGTCACGGCGTACCCTTGGCCGAAGCTAGGCAGCCGCACGCGGGAGAACTGCGCCCGGGTCCGGGTGGTGACGGGCACGAACACGCTCCGCCCCACGATCCCTTCCAACAGCTCCTCGGCCGCCCGCGTCATGAAGGACAGCGGCGCCGCGTCATAGACTTCGGCGACCACCATGCGGGGGGCCAAGTGGTCGCTTCCCACGAGGGCCATGGAGTTCGCCGAGTAGATCAAGGTTCGGTCCAGGTCGCTGGCCACCATCACCGGGGCGGCGCTTGAGTGAACGCTCATACGTCGACCACCGCCCTGCCGTCCGCGCCGGTCGCTCCCGGGGTGTGGATCGGGTGGATCAGCCCGACACAGCTGTAAGCCAGGCCCGGAACCTCCAGCACCTCGACGCCGCGCTGTTCGGCCAGGTGCAGCACGTGGGCGAGCTCCGGCATTGCATCGGGGCGCACCAGCACCTTCCAGGGCACGCGCCGCAGGAGGACCCTGGTGGTTTCGCCGACGCCCGGTTTGACGAGGTTCACGTTGTTAATGCCGAAGCTGCGGCTGATTTCCTCGACGGCGGACCACCCGGACCAGTCTGCTTCCGGGAGCCCCGCGACGGTTGAGGGGGCGTGGGCTGCGGCTCGTAGGACGTCGTCCCGAACGCCGGGGAACTGGCGTGTGACCGCGGCCAGGAAGTCGTTGGAGACGTCGCTGCCGGCGAGCTCCGCGTAGAACTTGGCCCCATGGAAATCCCCGGGCCCGATCAGCGCCGTGTTGTACACGGTGCGTGAGACGAGACCGGAAACGGTCGAATTCAGGCACGCCGAAGGCACCAAATAGTCCTCCCGCGTGCCGAAAATCCGGACGCAATGCCCCGGATCCGCGAGGACCGCCAGGTCCGGGCCGAACGCCGGCCCGTCGGTCTGTCGGAAGAGGTCGACGGCGGCGGCGAGCTCGCGGGCGATGGCTCCCTTCCCGGTCCAGCCGTCGACGAACATGACATCCTCCGGGCGGTGCCGGGAGGCGAGGTAGCCGAGGGCACTCTGGTCGATGCCGAGCCCGCGCACGATGCTGATGGCATAGTGCGGCAGCTGCAGTCCGTGGACTTCCCAGGCCCAACGCTTCATCAGAATTCCCACGGGGGTTCCTGCGCGGGCGAGGGAAACCAGCACGGGCGCGTTGCCGCGCAGCTTCAGGACCTGCTCGGTGAGCGTCCCGACGGCGTGCGCGATCCGGCCGGCCGAGCCTTCCAGTGCGGCCTCGAACAAGGCGCTGTACTCGGGCGAGGGTTCGAATTCCTGCGGCAGCGATTCGGCGTAACTGGCCTTACCGGACTGGATCGCGGCTTCACGCTCGGCCTTGGGCGCTTCCAGCTGCGCAAAACTCAGGTCCTTGAGTAGCCACTCCACGTCCTCCGGCAGGTAGGAACCGAACCCGGGCCCGGTCAGCGGCGGCGGGAACGTTGACTGGGCCGGCAGCATGAGAAGCCGGACATCGTCGGCGCTGTTGGCAACGGCCCCGGCGATCTTTCCGGGGGCCAGGAGTTCGGACTCCGCGGTGCCGGGTTCCGGCATGATCACCACCGTGTCGAAGCGTCCTTCGAGGTGGATGAAGTTATAGGCAAACCGCGCCCTGGACCCGTCCGCGGCGTCATCGCCGCTGTCAAAGGCAATCGCTGAACGGATCGCGTAGCCCGGTTCATCCAGCGCGGCGATCGGTGAGCGGGTACTGGTGGAATAGCGGATATCGGCGTCAGGGCGCAGGTCCTGCAACCGGGCGGCGACCGCCAAGGGCAGGGCCATGAATTCCTCCGTGGCGAGGACCAGCACTCGGGCTCCCGCTCCGGCGCTGCTGCCGAGGGCCGCGGCCAGGGCGTCGGCAATGCGCTCCGCCTGGTCCGGATCAGGGCGCCCGGCCACGCCGAAGCGGGCGCTGCGGACTGGCGGCACGAGTCCGTTCAGGTCGACCAGCTGGATCCGGCCGGGGCCGGGGCCGGTGACCGATGCGCCGGGGAGGGGGAGGGGGAGGATGAGGCTGCTGATCAGGTCTGCGGCGTCCGCAGCGAGCGTTTCCGGCAGGTCGATGCTGCCCTGCGCCAGTGCCACGGCGCTGATTTTGGTGCCGAGTTCGTGCGCCAGTTCATCAAGGCGGCCCCGGTCAGCCGCGGAGCGCAGATCCACCAGGGAGGCGACGACGTAGTGGCGGTGCGGGGCAGTGCGGTGCAGTTCGCGGATGGTGTTGATGATCGTGGCGCCGGTGCTCAACTCGTCATCCACGAGCACCACGGTCTCGGCCAGGTTAAGGGCGGCGCGGCCGGTCGGCAGCAGCTGATGGGAGGTCGCATGCGAATGCACTTCCTCGAACGCGCCGTACGGCTCCACCCCGCTGCCGCCCAGCCGGGTGGAGTGAATGTAATAGGTTCCCAGTTGCCCGGCCACCAGCTGGCCCAGCCCGGTCGCGGTTTCCGCGTAACCGATGGTCACGACGCCGGGAAGTTCCGTCTGCTCGCCGGCGAGCAGCTCGCACAGGCCCGACACGGCGGCCATCCTGGTGCGGCGTTCGTCCTGGTCCGGGGCGGTCCCGCCGTCCGGGCACGAATGCCCGTCCAGCAGGCGCCCCAGCCTGTCCACGGCCTCGTCGATGACGGCGGTCAGTGGTCCGGAGCTCAGCGATCCGGCGGGCGCGTCCGGACCGGGCGCACCGGGTCCGGAGCTCAGCGATCCGGCGGGCGCGTCCGGACCGGGGCCGGTGGAGGCGGGGACCTGGAGTTTCCGGAGGACCAGGAGCCCCAGCAACTGGCCCGCCGCCGTCGCGATCCCGGGTTCGGTGGGGACGTGCTTGGCCAGCACGCGCGAGACGAGCAGGTGGGCCCGTTTCGGGTTGCGCCGCAGCGCCAGCCCGACCAGGGCGGTCACCGGCAGCACGCTGCGACCGGGGTCTGACGCCACTTCGACGCCGAGGGCGTCGCGCACGTAAGCGCCGCTCCAGGGAGCATCCGTCGAGAGTTGCTTCACCGCATGCTCGCTTCCAGTAGTTCGACAAAATTGACGCCGGGCCTCGCGACCCCGAAGGCCCTGGCCCGCAACAGGGTGCGCTCCGCCCAGGCACGGTGCGGCTTGAACTCGTTCATCTTGTTTCCATAAGACGATGCCTTTACGCCGCCCCCTGCGCTCCCGGTGATGTCCAGGGCATCGAGGTACTCCTCGTGGCTCACGACGCACATGGCGTGCACCACGGGCACGTGGCTGGGATGGATCACAGTCTTGCCCAGCAGACCGTTCGCGAGATCCAGTTCGATCTCGCGGATCAGGCCATCCAGATTGTCCATCAGGATGCGCTTCCGGAGTCCGCCCACGTTGACGGCCTCGAACGGCGTGGACCGCAGCTGGGGCCGCAGGACCCGTTCGGTGTTGACGAAGTGTTCCCACACGGGGCCGGAGATGACCCAGCCGTCTTGCGGGCGGCCGAAGATGTTCACGACGTCGCCAATTATGTTCGCGACGACCTTAACGTTATAGATCGTCAGGTCGCGGGAACGCCGCAGGCCAAAGGCACTGGACATGTCCGTGGCCCCGATCCGGACGCACAGCACCAGGTCGCGGAACTCTTCCACGAGGGCCAGGTTGTCCGTCAGGACCCGGACCCGTGACTCCAGATGGGTTGTCGAGAGGTCCTCGATGATTGGCATCGCCCTCAGGGGGTGTTCCTTGGAGTCCCCGGTGCGTCCGGCTTCCTCGTTCAACAGCTGCAGTGCCGCCAGGAAGGCACGCCCGCGGCCTGTCTCGTTCTCGAACTTGGGCAGCACGAAGCCGTAGACGACGGCGAGAGCGGCACCTGCCCTGCGTCCGACGTCGAGCAGCTGTTCGGGCGTCCGGCACCGGATAAAAATCAGCGGGAGCTCGTCCGGATCGTCCAGCGACAGTTCGTCCAGTGCAGCGAGCAGGTTCTCCTCCGCTGCGGGCACTTCCTCGTCGGGAACGGCGTCTTCGAGACAGACGACGATGCTGAGGCAACCCGCCGCGGCTTGCTTCCGGATTCCGGCTGCCAGAGAGCTTCTCGTGGCCGGCGAGTACAAGGTGGCCCCCAGCGCGACGGCCAGCAGGCCGGGATCCGAGGTGCGGTGCAGGGGTTCGGGGTGCAGGTGGAAGAGACGATCCCTGACGGATTCGGCCAAGGCTTTGAAGTGCTGCATTGTCCCCTAGGTGTTGTCAGTGGTGCGCTGCCGGATCAACGCTGGAGGACCCGACGGTCCAGTGGAATGGTCATCGTGAAACCGAAAATAGCCCAGATGGCTGCGTCGGAGGCGTCTGCCGGGACGAACTCGGCGCGGAGCTCCAGCACCGCGCCAACCCGCACGACGTACAGAACGCTCCGCAGCCCGGCATCGTTCCGGGCAGCAACCGTGGCGGCCGCGCCGTCGAAGACCCCGACCGTCAGCGGGGTCTCTCCCGCGACGAACAGGAGGCGGCGAAGGAGCCGGACGTGGCGAAGGGACACGACGCCGGCCCCGTCCTGGACGCCGGCCAGGGGCCGGTTTCCGGGAGTGAGGACGGCGGTGCCGGCAGCGTGCCCTTCCGAGTGATGGGCACCCGTGGTGAGCTTCTGGTCCTCCCAGGCCACCGAGCGGACCCCGGCCACCAGGAGTGAGCCAATCGCGGATTGCCTGGCGTTCAGGCGCACCACAGGGTTCGCTTCCCCCAACTCGCGGACGCTGCCAAAGTCCGGGGCCGGGAACAGCCGCTCCGACGCCCCCGGAGCGGGCCGGGGCCCCGGCCTTGCTGCCGCTGGGGTCTTCGTGGACGGTGACGCCGCCGGGCTGGCACCGAGGGTGAGTCCGCCGGAACCAGTGGACGGTGCCGCCGCCGGGCTGGCACCGAGGGTGAGTCCGCCGGAACCAGTGGACGGTGACGCCGCCGGGCTGGCACCAAGGGTGAGTCCGCCGGAACCCGTGGACGGTGCCGCCGCCCGGCTGGCTCCGAGGGTGAGCCCGCCGGAACCCGTGGACGGTGACGCCGCCGGGCTGGCACCGAGGGTGGGCCTGCCGGAACCGGAACCCGCCCGGCCGGCACCGAGGGTGAGTCCGCCGGAACCCGCCGGGCTGGCACCGGGGTTCAGGGACGGGGCGGTACTGGCCGAAGGGGGCCGGGTGGGTTCCGGCTGCACCACCGGCTTCGGGCGCCGGCTGAGGTAGGGGATGTCGGTCCGCAGCGCGGTTCGATTCACCGCCATGCTCAGAGTTTCAACTTGAAGTCGGCGGCAACGGCTGCGAGCCCGGCCTCATAGCCTTGACCGAGGGCACGGAACTTCCAGCCGCCCGCGTGCCGGTAAAGTTCCCCGAGAATCATGGCGTTGATTTTGTCGAGATTCCCCCGCGGAACGGTGAAGCGCAGCAGCTCCCGGTTGTGTTCGGTGGCGACCCGCAGGTAGGCATTCTTCACGGCGCCGAACGTGCCGGGGCCGCGCACCTCCGGATCCACGTAGAGCAGCACAATGATCTTGTGGACCCCGTCGGGCACCCGGCTCAGGTCGACGTCGATCTGGTCCTGGTCTTCCGCGCCGGCGAAGGAAATGCTGCCTTCGGGGCTGACGATCTGGTTGAAGAAGACCAGATGGTCATCCGAAACGGCACGGCCGTCCGTCCCGCACATGATCACCATGGGCACCAGCTCGGCCTGCGGGCCACGGCTCGGGACCATGTCCCAGCCGATTCCGAGCAGCACTTTTTCCAGCCCGGGGTTCTCAGCGGTGAGGGGGGCGTTGCTGCCCGCGACCATAGAAGCCACTAGCGTCCTTCCAGATGGAGACCATCAATATCGAACTTGTCCCGGAGGAACTGGCCATGGACTGCCAGTTCCGTAATGGCCCCCGTGCGGACCTGGTTGTCCAGGTTCTTGACGGTGGAGTAGAGCACGTCGAACTGTTCCAGCAACACCGTCGTGTCGGCCGAATCGTCCCGCCGCGACCCGGCGGCCAGCATCAGGTAGGCCCGCAGCGGGGACGGCAGATAGTCGGTGATGACGGCGTTGAGCAGGACACGCTGCTCGGTCGATGCCCCCGACCGGCCGATGTAGCCGATAAGGGCGCGCAGGATGTCGGTCAGCTGCAGCACCTGTGACACCACGAGGGGAGGCAGTTCGGCGCCGTGGGCCAGTACCATCCGCCGCAGCTCCTCGAGCGCGGCGGCAGTGACTGTCAGCTCGTCCGCAGACGGATCAACGGCGGGAGATTCGGCACCGGGGACGGCGGCGGGGCGGGATTCCGCTCCGCCGCCGAACAACGAGCCTAAGAATTTTGCGACCATAGCCCGTAAGCCTATTGCTCAGGGCTGGCGACCACTAATTCCCTTCCTGCTGCCGCACCCGGTCCAGATAAGGGCGGGCCCGTTCCAGCCCGGTTTCGAGGGCCTGCACCGTGCCTTCCATGCTCTTGTTGGCCTGGGAACGGAAGGTGTCGATGGCGTCCATGGTCTGGAACACGTTGTCGAACGCCTTCTGCAGCGTTTCCACGCTGACGCCGGAGCTCGCCGCCTGCTGGTGGATCCGGGCGGTCTGATCCTTGAGCATCTCGGAAGTCTTGAGGATCATGTTGTTCGTCGTCGTGTTGATGGCGTCGATCTGATCCAGCACCATCTTCTGGTTCGCCAGTGCCTGGGCCACGATGACGGCGGTCCGCAGCGCGGAGATCGTCGTCGTGCGTGCCCGTTCGACGCCCTTGATCAGTTCGGTGTTGTTCTTGCGGATCATGTCGATAGCCAGGTAGCCCTGAACCGAGACGGCCAGCTGGGTCAGGATGTCCTGGTGGCGCTGCCGGATCGGATAGAGCACGTCCGAGTCGAGTTTGCCCGCCTCCTCGATCTGGCCCTGCATCTTCATCTCATCGATCTTGCTGGCTGTTGCGGTGTCCAGGGCCTTGGCAAATACGGCGTATTCGCTCAGCGCCTGCATGGTGTCCCACAACTGGGTCTTTTCCTGCGCAAGGGAGGCGTTGTCCTTGAGCAGCGCGTCCTGGCCCGCCATCAGGGACTTGATGATCTTGTCGAGCTGGGTTTGCGCACTCTCGTATTTCTGGAAATACTTCGCGAGCTTGTTGCCGCCCGGAATGATGCCCAGGATCTTCCGGCCCACGCTCAAATCGGCGTTGCTGGGTGTCAGGTCTTCCACGGTGGAACGAAGCTCACCGAGCGTAGAGGCAACCTGCACCTGGGCGTTGCTGCCGGACTTCTTGGCACCGGCCAGCGACGTGGAGGACCGCTCCAGCAGCCGGCTTGAGGTGTTGGCCGATGCCACAAGCTGCTGGCCGCCCAGCCGGTTGATGCCGTCGATCTTGGTGGAGTACTCGGGGCTGAACGGGCTCATCGCCGACACTTCACTGACGAAGGCGCGCGCCTGGGCGTTGATCTCCTGCTGGCGTTCGGCGGGAACCGGTACCATCCCGGGTGCGTCGTCGACCTTGACGATCTCGACGGACGCCGGCGCGTCCAGCACGAGGGGGTTCGATGCCGAGGTCTCAGGCGGGGTGAGTTGCATGCTCATTGTTGCTTCTCTCTTTCGTAGGTCTCGGACTCTCAGCCGAGCTGGACGCCGAAGTCCGCGGCAATTCCCGCGAGGCCGGTGGCGTAGCCCTGGCCGACGGCCTTGAACTTCCACTCGCCGTTGTGCCGGTACAGCTCTGAAAAGATCATGCAGGTCTCCGGCGCCGAGTCCTCGCTCAGGTCGTAGCGGACGATTTCCGCGTCGCTTTCCTGGTTGACGATGCGGCAGTAGGCGCCGCGCACCTGGCCGAAGTTCTGCCGGCGGGTGTCCGCCTGATCGATCGAAACCACGAAGACGATCCGCTCCACGTCGGAACCGACGGCAGAGAGCTCGACGGCGACCACTTCGTCGTCGCCGTCGCCGTCACCGGAGCGGTTGTCCCCTTTGTGGACGACCGAACCGTCGGCGGCGGCCGGCTGGTTATAGAAGATGAAGTCCGCGGAGCTGCGGACCTTGCCGTCGGCGCCAAGCAGGAGCGCCGAGGCATCCAGGTCGAAGGCGTCGCCGGTGGTGGTGCGGGGATCCCAGCCCAGCCCGACGAGAACCTTGTTCAGTCCCGGATCGGTCTTGGTGAGCGAGAGGTTACTGCCTTTGGTAAGCGTCAAGCCAGCCATGGTTATTCTCCTTGTTAAGTCTGGTGGATACGTGAAGGAGTGGCCCGGGTTCCCCCGGACCACCCAGCACCTAATCCAGTGAGATACCGAAGTCCGATGCAACGCCGCGGAGGCCTGAGGCGTAGCCCTGGCCGACGGCACGGAACTTCCATTCTCCGTTGTGGCGGTAGATTTCGGCGAAAATCATGCAGGTTTCGGCTGCTGCGTCCTCGGTGAGGTCGTAGCGGACCACTTCGTTGTCGGTCTCTTGGTTCACAACCCTGCAGAACGCGTCACGGATCTGGCCGAAGTTCTGGCGGCGGGCGTCTGCCTGGTCGATCGACACGACGATGACAATCTTCTCGATGTCCAGGGCAACGGTGTCGAGATCGATGAGGATCTGCTCGTCGTCGCCGTCACCGTCTCCGGTGCGGTTATCGCCCTGGTGGACGACCGAGCCGTCCGGAGAGGACAGCTGGTTGTAGAAGATGAAGTCGTCATTCGATCCGACCTTGCCGTCGGCGCGGACCAGGAGGGCCGAGGCGTCGAGGTCGAACTGTTCCCCGGCAGTGGTCCGGGGATCCCAGCCGAGGCCAATCATGGCCTTGCGAAGTCCGGGGTCGGCTTTCGTCAGGGACAGGTTGCTGCCCTTGCTCAAAGTCAGGCTAGCCAAGAGGTGCTCCTTCAGTTCGGTGTTCGTTCAGCAGGGCCAGAACGATGGTCCCGTCGGGCTAGAGGGCGGAAGCCGCGGCGCCGAGGACGTCCCCGGCCGTGCGGCCGTTGGCCGGAGTGCCGATCGCCTGGAAGGTCCAGGCGTTGCCGGTCCGCGACAGCTTTGACATGACCATGGCCGTGTTCGGGCCCGCTTCGGTGAGGGAGTAACGGGCGACTTCCGGGCTGCCCGCGGCCGAGTCGTCGATGACCCGGCAGAACGCGTTCTGGACCATGTCGAAGGTCTGCTGGCTGTAGCTGGTGATGACGAACACGATGTTCTGGACCGCGGGCGAGACGGCGGGCAGGTTGACCATCATGGTTTCGTCGTCACCGTCTCCGGCGCCGGTGAGATTGTCCCCGGCGTGGCGGACGGCACCGTCCTTGCTGGTGAGCTGGTTGAAGAAGACCGTGTCCAGGTGCTTGCCTTCGGCGTCGAACATGATGGCTGAAGCGTCCAGGTCGATCTCAACGGTTTTCGTGCCGCCGAAAAACCCCTTCTTGGCCGGGACGGCAGAGTCCCACCCCAGGCCCAGACGGACGTTGGTCAGGGACTCGCCGTTCTGCTTGGTGAGTGACAGTGACTGGCCTTTTTGCAAACTCAAACCCATTGATTTACTCGCATTTCTTAGTGGTGGATGTTGCTTCTTTGAATGCTAGTGAGCTAGCTGTTGGCGTCCGTAGATTCAAGCACGTCTACCGGCTCGGCGGCGCGTTTTTTCTTGTTGCGGAGGATCGAACCTGTAAAGGCGGCACCGATGAAGACCATGCCGATGAGGCCGGTAATGATTTCGTTGATGGGGACCACGATGGTGATCAGCAGGATAACCGCCAGGGCACCGATTGCCCAGTGCGCGCCGTGGTCAAGGTACTCGAACTCGTCCAACGTTCCTTCCCGGACCAGGAAGACGGTCAGGGAGCGGACGAACATCGCACCGATGAAGCCGAGCCCGAGGGCAATGATGATCGGGTCAGAGGTAATGGCGAAGGCGCCGATGACGCCGTCGAACGAGAAGGAGGCGTCGATGACTTCCAGGTAGAGGAAGAGCATAAAGGCGGCCTTGCCGGCCAGCTTGGCGGAACCGGAGGGTCCTGTGTGAGCCATGAGTTGCGCGTCCACCTCGTCGACGTCGCCGTCCTGGTCCACGTCGAAGAGATTTCCGAGGCCGTTCACCAGGAAGTAGGTGATCATACCCAGCAGTCCCGAGAGGAGGACGATGCCCTGCTTCTCTCCGGAGACGGCACCGGCGAAGGCCAGTGCGGCCATCCCTATGATCAAGGATGCGCCCTCGAGTTTGCCCAGCCGGGCCAGCGGGATTTCGAGGAACTTGATCCACTTGATGTCACGGTGGGCGAGGATGAAGTCCAGGAACAGCATGAGGAGGAACATTCCACCGAATGCGGCGATCTGCGGGTGGGCTTCGTGGAGCAGGTACCCGTAGCTGCCGGGGGTGTTCGGGTCACCCTTTTCCATCGCAAGAGTGACGGCTTCAACCGGGTTGAGTCCGGCGGTGACCCCCACGATGAGCAGGGGGAAGAGGATCCGCATGCCGAAGACAGCAATGATGATGCCGACGCTGAGGAACATCTTCTGCCAGAACTCATTCATGCGTTCCAGAATCCGCGCATTGACAACGGCGTTGTCGAAACTCAGGCTGACTTCAAGAATGCCCAGGATGATGCAGAGAATGAGCGCCTCAGGGCCGCCGTAAAGAAAAGCGATCACTAACGCGATGATGGTGACCGCGAACGACCACCCGAAAGTCTTGAAGATCAAGCTGGAACAACTCCTGGAACGACAGGTCCTGTCACGTCAACGACGGCAGGACGGCGAAAAAGCATCCCGGAAGTTTTCCCCCAGGACTTCGTGGCACCCATCCTATCTGCAGGCTGCGACGCTTTGTCAGCGGCGCCCCCTCCTTTTTGACTCTGATCGTGGGTTTCTCGCCTCTACGCGCAGGCGACGCCGTCGCCGTCGCGGTCCAGCTTTCGGCTGTAGCCGGGCGGGCAGGCGCGGATCGGCGCGGATCGGCGCTGCCCCGGCAGCCCGGACCGCAGCGCAGGTGGCGGGGTAGACCGCCGGCAGCGCCGGGGGCACAGAGGCCGGTGCCGGCGGAACGTAGGGTGCGGGCGGGATCTGCCGGTCAGCTCGTCGCCACCGTTCAAAAGCCCGCGGCGCTGAAGGTCTACTGGGGCGGTTGACGCGGCCGGTCCTTAGGTGCGGCTAATCAATACCGCCTGCAGTTTCTCGAAGGACTCGGTCCATCCGGTGCGGTGCAGGGCCAGCCGCTCCTCCGTCAGGAATGGGCCCTGCGAGAGCACCAGGCGCGTGTCCTCGCCGGTAATTCCGAGGGCGAGGTCGACGACGGTTTCCCGGTCGTCTGGGGTCGGTTCCTCCCAGCGGAATGTGAACACCAGACGCCATGGAGGATCGATCTCCAGGAACTCGCCTGAGAGGTGGAACGGTTCGCCGTCCGGTGGCGTCATGCGGAATCCGTAGGTGCCGCCTTCCGTGACGTTCAGTTCGGCTGCAGGGATGGTGAAGCCGTGCGGACCCCACCACTTCGCCAGCTCCGTCGATTCCGTCAGCATCCTGAAGACTTCTTCCGGGGGAGCATCGAGCGTGCATTCGAAGTTCAGGACCAGTCCGCCAGTTTCCCTGTTCCCGGGTGTCTCGTTCATTGTTCAACTCTGGCATCCTGCGGACGCTGACGGAAGCGAATACTGCTGGCAGCCGCGTGTCCCGTCGCCGGCGCCAGGAGCTGACTTCCGGTCACGGCCACCGCACCTACTGGGCTGCCGGTCTCTTGGACAGCCATTTCGGTTGTCCGCGGCGCATTCGGTGGGGACATACTGCGCCAATCAGCGCAATTGGTGGGTTGTTCCGTCAAACTAATCTCGGCACATGGATTCTTGGGGGATGCCGTCGACGACGGTGCTGCCGCCCGAACGCCGTGGCTGCATCATCACTCAGCGAAAGGCACCACCATGACACACCCCCACCCCGACGCGAACGCCGTCCCTCCGGAAGGCTACGACCAGCCAGCAGCCCCGCCGTACCAGGGCGGAGTGAACCCGACGGGAGCCCAGCCGCAGCAGCCCTACGCCGGCCCGCAGCAGGGCCACCCGGCCGGACCGCAGGAGCCGCAGCAGGGCTACCCGGCCGGACCGCAGGAGCCGTACGCGGGACAGCCTCAGTACCAGGCTTACCCGCCGGCGCCCCAGCAGCCGCAGTACCAGCAGCCGCAGTACCAGCAGCAGCCGTACCAGCAGCAGCCGCCGATGCCGAACCAGGCCTACGGCTACACGCAGCCGAAATCAAAAATCGTCGCCGGTCTGCTGGGCATCTTCCTGGGCGGACTGGGTATCCACCGCTTCTACCTCGGCTACACCAAGGTGGCGGTCATCCAGCTCGTCCTCACCCTCGTCCTGGGCATCTTCACGCTCGGCCTCGGGTTCATTGTCGGCCTGTGGGGCGTCGTCGAGGGCATCATGATCATCGCCGGCGCGGCCCAGTTCCGGACCGACGCCCAGGGCGTCCCGCTCCGCGACTGACCGCGGCCCGGATCCTCCACCCCTCCGAACCAGGGAATCGCAACGATTGGACTGTTTCGGCAAGGGACAGCTTGCTCGCTGAAGGGCCGTCCACATTTCCAAAGTGGACGGCCCTCTTTCGTGTGGCGGGATTGTGGACTTTCACGGTTCAGTGGGCGGCACGATGCACGGACCGAGCGCCAAACACCCGCCCGTTTCACCACGACGGCGGCGCCCGCCTTGCGCCCGGCGCCCGCGTTGCGCCCGGCGCCCGCGCCGGCGGCCGCGGCGGCGTCC
>NZ_JBVAYX010000020.1:0-65577 GCF_055412825.1 Pseudarthrobacter linnaei | reverse complement strand
GGGTCCGGCTTGATCTGTCAGGAGTACTTCGGGAACACCCCCGTCCCGGATGGGTCACCCCACAACCGAAACCAATCCGTTACACAACCACACCAAGGGGAACATTCAACGCCCGGGTTCTCCGTCGAGGGCAACGAGTACGAAATGTTTCCTCCGCGGATAACGCTGCTGACCTGCGCAGGAATCAGCCATCCACGAGTACTCTTTCGTCCTGCGGATCTTCGACGATCATGAAAACGGAAGCGAACACAACTCCTCACTGGGCAAGCGAATGCTGGATGAGTGCGCCCAGAAGAGAGCCATCATCGCCAGCTGGAAGGAAGCTACCGACGCCGAAGGGATTAATGACCCCAGCGAAGCAGAAGGGACAGTTGCCATTGCCCGCCGGGCCATGCCAACCATCCTCGCAGGCTCCCATCGGGAGCACCCAAACTACGAGCAGTGCTGGTCACCCGTTCTGTCAACAGACTTAGCCAGCGAATCTGCGAAAGACTGACGTACCGCCGTGTTGCAGCCGTGAAGGGCTAACGGCATAACTCCGGACGTCGGTGTCTGTAGCTACGGAGGCGGAGAGCCAGCGCCGCGGGACCGGGCACCACGTGGCAGTGCACGGGCGAGGTCTTGTCGGGGCTTCTCGGACTCTGCCGTACAGGCAACACTGGCCAGGCGATCAAGGGGATGTCGTCGATGCCGGCGAGTCCGCGCTCCGTGGCGGACTCGGGTGAGATGCACGTCCATGCCTCGGCGGTCGCCCCCGCCCGGCCGTCTGGGGGTCAACGGTGCATGTCACGCTGCTGTCAGGGCCGCGGGGAACTGGGTCAGCGCGGTGACTGTGAAGTCAGGAGCTTTAAAGATGCCGGGGCAGCTTCCCCCGGCCCTGTTCAACCACGCCGTGCGCAGACCCGCTCGGGCGCCGCCGGGGATGTCCCAAGGATGGACGGCGACCGGCACCATGGCGGCGAGGTCAGCCCGGCAGGCGGCGGCGGCATATTTGCAGGATGCCCGTGCAGGCTTCCAGGCGGCCGCGTCCTCGACCGGGAGCAGCGACTGACTCGTCACGAATTCCGGCGTCGCTGAACAGCTTCCCGGCGATCTCGGCAGAGCCATTGCTGAGCGTGTTGAGCCCGAACCCGGCAGTGGCGAGTGCCCTAATTCCATCCGGGGCGTCCTGACGTACGATCAGGCCCATCATGCCGCCCACCACATGCTTGACCGCCGTCTCAAGTGGCCGTTTGATTCCCACACCGGCAAGAAGTCCCCGGAGTGCCTCGGCCCCAATGGCGGCGAAGGATCCCTTGTCGCCGCTGGCCGTGAGGGCGAAGCCGTCGGGCAGCAGGGTAGCGAACCGGAGTTTGGCCAGTGCAGCCGGCGCACCGATACCGCTGAAGCGTTCGCCCATGGAGGACATATCGGAGAAAGTTTCGTTGACGTCCGTCGTGATCATCGGGGTCGAGCGGGCGGCGTTCCAGGCCGGTCCCGATGACCGAAATTAACGTGGCGGACAGGAAAATCGTCAAGGCGGTCGGAGACCGCCGTGACGCGGATCTACGTTGTTAACGCCTGATTAACGATGCGGGAGAGGGCGTCGACGGGACCAATCGCGTGCGTGAAGGCCCACCCGCTGTCATGCCTTAAGCCCAGCCCTAGGCGGGCAGCATTCGGGCCGCCCTGATGGGCTCTGTTCAGACTTACGTTTTCAATGACGGCACCGGGTATTAAGCAAGACTTTTGTACCTTAATTTTGCTTAGGTGAGCCTAATCTAATACCATCGTCCGGGTGACCACTCAGCTTGATTTCATGCGGGTCCCCTTTGCCTCGGATCTTGCGAGCTACGGGGACCGACCCGCCATTCTCACCGACAGCGTCGCGGTGACCTACCGGGAACTGGCGGAGCGCGTCGAAGACCTGGCCGTCCGGCTCGGCACCGAACGGCGCCTCGTTGCGCTG
This sequence comes from Pseudarthrobacter linnaei, assembly GCF_055412825.1. NCBI lineage: Bacteria > Bacillati > Actinomycetota > Actinomycetes > Micrococcales > Micrococcaceae > Pseudarthrobacter > Pseudarthrobacter linnaei. Next base: position 63,629 of record NZ_JBVAYX010000020.1, on the reverse strand, counting down.
ACGGCGGCCAACAACGTCGAGTCGCTTGTGGCCTATCTGGCGGCGCTCGCAGGCGGACACCCCCTGATCCTCCTGCCCGAGGACAAACCTGCAGCCCTGGAATCCCTCGTTGCTGCCTATGACCCCGATGTGATTGTGCGGTCAGGGCCCGGGCGCACTGTCCTCGAGGAACGCCGGCCGGGCACGCGCCACGAGCTGCACCCGGATCTTGCCCTCCTGCTGAGCACGTCCGGGTCCACGGGCTCGCCGAAGCTTGTTCGTCTCTCGCATGCGAACCTGCAATCCAATGCCGAGTCTATTTCCGAGTACCTGAACATCGGCCCGGACGACCGTGCTGCGACTACCCTGCCGATGTCCTACTGCTACGGGCTGTCGGTAATCAACAGCCACCTGCTCCGCGGTGCGGGACTGGTCCTTACCGACCTTTCCGTCGTCGATCCATGCTTCTGGGAGCTATTCCGAAACCACGGTGCGACGGCATTCGCGGCCGTTCCCTACACCTTTGAACTCCTGGAACGGGTGGGGTTCGCGGACATGGAGTTGCCCGGCCTGCGTTACGTCACCCAGGCCGGCGGCCGGCTCGCACCTGAGATTGTGCAGCGCTACGCCGGGCTCGGCCTCCGGGGTGGCTGGGATCTTTTTGTGATGTACGGCCAGACGGAGGCTACCGCCCGGATGGCTTTTCTGCCGCCTGGCCTCGCAGCCACTGTTCCCGGGGCCATTGGCATTCCCGTCCCCGGAGGCGCATTCCGCATCGACCCTGTTCCCGGCCTGGAGCATGGCGAACTTATCTACACGGGCCCCAATGTGATGCTCGGCTATGCGGAGACGGCCGAGGACCTCGGGAAGGGCCGGGCCATCGGGGAGCTCCGCACCGGCGATCTGGCCCGGCAGCACCCCACCGGCGTCTACGAAGTGGTCGGGCGCCGCAGCAGGTTCGTCAAAATCGTCGGCCTGCGCGTTGACCTCGGGCAGGTGGAGCGGATCCTGGCCGACCTCGGCGTGCAGGCAGCCAGCGCCGGGACCGACGGCGGCCTCGTCGTCGCGGTCGAGGGCGACCACGACACGCGCCTGCTGGGAAAGGTCCTGGCCCAGGGTGTGGGTCTGCCCCGTGCCGCTCTGCAGGTCCACACCGTCGAACATCTCCCGCGTCTGGCCACGGGCAAACTGGATTATCGGGCTGTCCTGGCGCTGTCCGGGCCCGAACCCGTTCACGCGCCTGCGGACGGGTCGGCCGACGGCCCCGGCAGCGTCCGAGGGATCTTCGCGGACGCCTTGGAGGTCACTGTCATTGCCGACGGCGACACTTTTGTCTCGCTGGGCGGTGACTCACTGTCGTACGTAGCGGCATCGCTCAGACTGGAACAAGCCCTGGGCCACCTCCCGCCGGACTGGCACGTGACTCCCGTCCGGGACCTGGAACCACGGCGTCGTACTGCCCCGGCCGGAAAGCTGCGGAGGTTCGTTGCGCCGCTCGAAACGAGCATCGTGTTGCGGGCCGTGGGGATCGTCCTGATCGTCAGTACACACGTCGGTTTGTTCAGCTGGCAGGGCGCGGCCCATGTGCTCATGGCCGTGGCCGGGTACAACTTCGCCCGCTTCCAGCTCTCGGGGGAGCGGGTCCCGCGCCTGCGGCGGCAGCTGGCCGGCCTGGCCAGAATCGTCGTGCCCAGCACGGCGTTTATCGCCGCCGCCTATCTGATCACCGACAACTACACCCCTGCCAATATCCTGCTCCTGAACGCCATCGTCGGGCCGGAGGCAGTGACCACACAGTGGCACTTCTGGTTCATCGAAATCCTGGTCTACCTGCTCCTGGGAATGACGGCACTGCTGGCCGTTCCCTGGGCGGACCGCGCCGAGCGGCGTTTCCCCCTGCTACTTCCACTGGCTCTGACCGGAGCCGGGCTGCTCACCCGTTACGAACTGGTGAATCCGGGAGTGCCGCACACGGCGCCGGCTCTCTGGCTCTTCGCGCTGGGCTGGGCCATTGCACGGTCCCGGACGGTAACCCAACGATGCGCAGTCTCAGCCATTGCGGTACTCACCGTCCCGGGGTTCTTCGACAACGCGGCCCGGGAATGCACGCTCCTCGCCGGGATCCTGATGCTCATCTGGCTGCCCAGCATCCCGGTGCCGAAGGGCCTCCGCCGTCTCACGGTGGTGTTGGCCAGCGCCTCCCTCTACGCGTACCTCGTCCACTGGCTGGTCTACCCGCCCCTGGCCGGGATAAGCCCCGCACTGGCCGTCGCGGCCTCGCTCGCCGCAGGGGCAGCGTACTGGGCGGTATGCATGCGCGTGGTCAAAGCAGCCACCCGCCGGCGGACCCGGTCTAAAACATCCCACGAACAAGTTCCGCCAGCCACCGCGCGAACCTCTTGAACGGCTCACCCGGCTTTCGCCCGCACCCGACCTGCGGCGTTGGAAGGGGAGTTCACGACCTGGCCGCCGGCGACCATGGTGGTGGAGCCTCCGCCGTCAAAGTTGATGGCGGCCACCACCCCCGGGGAGCGGCTGATGGCTGCTGCTTCTTTGATCCCGTGTTCTGAGTCGCCTGCACCGCTTCCGCTCCCGCCTTCCTCTTCCCATGGGTACGCCGAGTCTCCGTCGCGCAACTGGCGAACGGTGCCGGATCGTGGTCATTGGCAGCCGCAACCCGGCAGGGAAAAACAATAGAGCCATGGTACAAGGGAATCTGCGCCTCTTTCCGGGGGCTGCGCCCGGGGCGGGTAAGACATACGCGACGTTGAAGAAGGCCGCCGACTGGCACGTGAGAGGTTCGATGTCGTCGTTGGTGCAATCTCCACGCGGGGACGTGCCGACACTGCCGAACTGCTGCATGGCATGGAAGAATGCCCCGAGCTTGCATACAACCACGGGGAGGATGCCGGCTTAGATGTCCAGGCGTTGACAGCCCGTGACCCTGACGTCGTCCTGGTTGATGATTACGCTGCCGTGTCTGCTGGTGTGGCCGGCAGGAGCAGATCGGTGCCCTTCTGGCCAACATAGAATCCGGCGCTGACCGGCTGGTCAGCAATCTCCTTGACATGTCCCGGATCACGTCCGATCCCGTTGCGCCGCTCATCCGCCCGGTCTTTTGGGCCGACGTTGCGTTCTCCTATCAGTGTCGGGGACATTCAGGCGGGGGCCGGTCAGCTCCGGCCCTGCTTGAAGGCTCGTCTCCATCTGCGGCCTCGTCCGTTGCCACACAGTATCCTTGTCTGCAAAGCCCGGGGCAACGCTTGGGCAGGCTCATTAGGTCCTCCAACTCCTTTTTCCTGGCCGCCCAAATCGATACGGGGCCTCAGAAATTCCACCATTGTCCGAGACGAAGGATTGACCATGGGGAGGTAACGATGAGCTCCGTGGCTTTCGAAGGTGAAGGAATACCGGCGCCAGGGAGGGGTTGTGGGTTTCGGCACCAATTCCTGCGGCCACCGGACCGCGCTTCACCACATACTTCTTCTTTGGTTTTTGAAGGGACATTTTATGGATGTGCAAGACCGTTCAATTCTGCTCATGGGGGCCGGCGGCGGTGTTGGTGCGGCGCTGGCGTTGGAGCTGGCCGCACGTTCGGCCAGACTCACCCTGGTGGGCCGACGGCGCGGTCCCCTGGACGAGGTTGCCGTTGCGGTGCGGGAACGCGGCGGCCAGGCGCACGTGGCGGCCCTGGACTTGACCCTACCCGGCGCCCCCGCCGTGGCCGGCATGGAACAGGACGCCTTGACGGTCATCCGGGGAGGCGCGCCCCGGACCGTGATGTTCACCTTGAACCGTGAGGACCCAGCCGCAGTTGACCGGACGCTTTCGGCGCGCAAGGACGCCCTGGAGGAAGCCGTTGCCGGCCATTCCAGTCTCTGCCCCCCCTTGTCCGCGGGGACCCTCGCTGCTGGAGACACCGCCGTGGCCGGATCCCGTCCGTGAGGGGGCAATGGCGGTGGCCGGCCCTTGCGATGTTCGCCGCCGGTTACGGGGCGAACCAGTTCGTTCCCCTGCTCGCGCTTTACCGCCGCACCCTCGCCCTCTCTGACGCGGATGCGACCGCCGTGTTCGGCGTCTACGCCCTGGGCCTGATCCCGGGTCTGATCTTCGGCGGAAGGATCAGCGACAGACGGGGCCGGCGTCCGGTGTTGCTGGCCTGCACCGCATTGTCGCTGCTGGCTACCGCCGTCCTGATCACCGGGCAGTGGGGCATGGCCGGGCTGTACGCAGGTAGGCTGCTGACCGGCTTGGTCTCCGGAACGGTCTTCACGGCCGGCACCGCCTGGGTTAAGGAGCTCTCCGGGGACGAACGTGCCGGTGCCGGCGCACGCCGGGCGGCGCTGGCACTGACAGCTGGGTTTGGTATCGGCCCGCTCGTGGCCGGTCCCTTGGCGCAGTGGGGGCCGGCACCGCAGGTCCTGCCCTACATTGTGCACCTGGCCCTGGCCAGTAGTGCACTGCTGATGCTTCCGCGCGCCCGGGAGACGGTACCAGGTGCCAGGAAGTCAGATCCTCCGGCTCCTTTGCTGCCGCCGTCGGCTTCCTCGGCCCGGTTCCGCCTGGTGGTTGTGCCGCTTGGGCCGTGGGTCTTCGGCAGCGTCACACTGGCCTTCACCACCCTTCCGGGGCACGGAACCGGACCCACGGGTGTACTCGGAGTGGCTTTCCCCGGACTGCTCGCCGCCGGTGCCCTCGCCGCGGGCGTGGTCTCCCAGCCTCTGGGCCGGCGCATGCACGAGGCCGGGGCGGCCCGCGGCAGCACCGCCGCCGCGGTAACAGGCCTTGGCATTGTGGCTGCGGGCTGCGCCGCGGCAGCGTTCGCCACAGCTTTCCCCGGGATTGCCACCGCGACCACGGCGGCCCTAATACTCGGGGCGGGCTATGGAATATGCCTTATTGTCGGGCTGCGGGAGGTAGAGGAAATCGCCGCACCCGGGGAGCTGGGCGCTGTAATCGCCCTGTTCTATAGCCTCGCCTACTCCGGCCTGGCCGTACCGTACCTGCTGGCCCTCATAGCCCCAACCACTGGCTACCCCCAGGCCCTGCTCTTCACCGCCGCCGCCGCCACCCTGACCCTGGCGGCCGTATTCTGGACAGGACAGAGAAGTTACCGGGCTCGACCCGAACTGAACAACATCTGACCTCCGGCCGCACATGCCCGCTGTACAGGCGTCCTGTGACCGCGTGGCAGTCCTGATTAAGGCAAACACGCGGCTCACTCGTCAGCCACAAACGCGCGGTAACCTGGTCGGGCGGCGTCGGAGAAGATTCATCATCGTCAGGGCGAACACCGCTTCCTTGTATTGGTTGAGGATTTCAATGGCTGTGTGCCCGAGCCCCGCGGTCAGGTTTGCTCCGGCGGCCGCGCCTGCGCAAGAGTGAATCGGAGGGGTAGAACATCCCAGGGCGCACCGGTTCAGCCAGCGCAGTTCGTCAACTCCCGGCGACGCCAGACTTGTAAGATCCATGCCATCAACGTGACACAGCCTGAGAAGCCCGTAGTCCGGAATTCCCTTAGAACAGCGGCCAGGGCACCGCCGAGATCTCACTGCTCGGAGCCGGAAACCGCCCTGCCAAGCGCAACCGGGCACAGCGCGCGGTGAGCGATGCGATTTCTTCGGCGCTGAGCAAGTCCGCCAGGTTTCGGCCCAGTCCACCGTGCAGTCCTTCGCTGACACGATCGATGCCGGCGCGTTCCTCGGCGGTCAGAGCGTCTCCCCGCCATCCCCACAGCACCGTGCGAAGCTTGTGGTCACGGTGAAAGGTGAGCCCATGGTCCACGCCGTGCCGGTGTCCGTCCGTCATGGCAAGAATGTGGTCGCCTTTGCGGTCGGCGTTGTTGACGACCATGTCGAACACCGCCATGCGTCTGAGCGCTGGCGAGTCTTCGTGAACGAGGGCGACCATCCGTCCGTTCTCGTCTCGTCCCTCGAGAACGTGTTTCCAGCCCGTCTCCGGCACGTGGTCCGTCGCGACCAGGTTCACGGCGCTTTGGGCGGGGTCTTGCTCCTGCCAGAGCTGCACCATTCCTTCGCCCATCGGACCATCGCGCAGCCAGGTGTGCGGCACGAGGTCCCAGCCGAAGACCTGCGAGACCAGATAGGCGGCCACCTCCCGGTGAGCCAGGGTGCCGTGGGGAAAATCCCACAGCGGGCTTTCGCCGGCTATCGGCTTATAGACGACCACCACTTCCCCGATGCTGCCCAGAAATGTAGCGTTTGAAGCCGTCGTGATGCGGCCGGTGAGCGTCAGCTCGGCGGTCATTAGGTCCGGCGCTGGCATCAGAGCCCGGGAAGGGTACAGGTGTGCCCGTCGGCGTCTATGGGGTAACCGCAGAGCGAGCACATCGGACGCCCGGCGCCCACGATCTCACGGGTGCGCTTGGCGAATGCGCGGGCGGTGCCGACCGGCATTCGCACCAGCAGCATTTCGGGCTCTTTAGCGCCGTCGTCATCAAGGGCTTCGTCGTTGTCGTCAGCATCGACCTCGGTGATGGGGTAGGCCTCAATTACGACCTGGGCCGTGGTCGGGTCCCAACCTAAGCTCATGGCGCCGGTGCGGAACTGCTCCTGAACGGCCTCGAGCTGGTCATTGTCGACAAGTTCAATGGGAGTACTCGAGGGAACGCTGAAGGGGTTGCCCTCGATGGTGATGAGCTGGTTGAGAATTTCGTCGATCTTTTCCGCGAGCAGAGCCGACTGTTGCTTCTCCAAGGCAATGCTCACGATCTGCGTCCCTGCGCGCACCTGCAGGTAGAACGTGCGGGCCCCCGGAAGGCCAATGGTGCCAACGACGACTCGATCAGGCCAGGCAAACTCATGAACACGTGTGGGCATGTCAATATTTTAGGCACATGAGGTTCATAGTGCCTTTTGCCCTGCACCGCCGCCCACCGGCGCATCGCCGGAGTGGATGCCGTTCGACAGCCACGACAGATCACCCGCGTCGGTGTTGGTCGCGTAGACGCTCGGCCGACTAGCGCCGTAGCGCACGATCGATACGGAGGCGGGGCCCACGTTAATACGCTGGAACAGGTCAAGGTGCATGCCGAGGGCGTCGGCGAGGATTGACTTGATGATGTCACCGTGACTGACCGCCACCCACACGGCCCCTGGCCCGTACTCGGCTTCGAAGGCTGCATCGTGGCGTCGAATCGCTGCCACCGACCGAGCCTGCATCGCGGCCATGGATTCACCGCCGGGAAAGACGACCGCGGACGGTTGCGACTGCACTACCGGCCACAAATCCTCGGTCGCGAGATCACTGAGCGTGCGGCCCTGCCACTGGCCGTAATCGCACTCGGTGAGATCGAGATCGACCGGCGCGTACGGCGTGCCAGCCTGGCGATCGAGGATGAGCTGGGCGGTCTGCTGACAACGCTCAAGAGGGCTCGACACCACCCCGACTACGGGCACGGCGGCGAGCCGGTCTCCGGTCAGAGCCGCCTGGTCGCGCCCGATCTGGTCCAGGCTGACGCCGACGGCCCGACCGGCCAGCAGTCCAGTGGCATTGGCTGTGGTGCGGCCGTGCCGCACGAGAATAACTGTCGCCATCCACCCAGCCTAACCAACCGCTCGATGGCGGTGTGAACCGTACCGGGCCGGACGTCGAACAGGCAGATAAAGCACTGGCGGAACCCTTCAAGCACACCGACGCGCCCAAAGTCGCCCAGACGGACTCGGCACGCATTGACCAGCTCATGGCCGACGCAGCAAAACCGGAAGTCCGGGAACGGGGAGCGGGTTTTCGATCCCTGACCGAAGGCGCTACGGGTGGAAGGCCCCGGAAATAGACGACGCTGCCGCTGCCCGGGCCAGGGAACGTAAAGGCTAAGGGATCAGTGCCTTCGACATCGGCAAGATGCTTGGAGTCTCCCGGCGCCTGCCGCCCGGATCGGAGTCAGCCGGTAGGGCCGCTTCCAGAGGCTTTGAGTGCGTCTTCTCTGATCCACTTTCTGGTGAGGACGGCATCCAGGACGCAAGAAACGGCGATGGTCGCCCAGGAAATCCATATAGGTGCCAGACCTGCAATAACGAAGCCCCGGCAGCGAGCACGAAGCCGCCCGAGACATAGCCGTAGATCCGGCGCGCAGAGGACGCAAATCGTGCCTCTTGCACCTCACGAAAGTAGTTCAGCATCAGTCCCCCAAGGTTCGAATCGGAGCCTACAGCACTGGGAACTGTAGGAGTTGAGCGACCTTCACCGGGCCCTGTCCCGGGCGAGGTAAACGGGAATCCGGAATATCAGTGGCGCCATGGAATTTTCGCCGCCGGGGGAGCGGGCGGAAGGTGTAGCGGTGGGGAATCGGCTTACGAACGGGCCCGTAAGCCGATGCGATAGCTGGGTCGTACGGTGCTCACATTGGACCTTCGATTCGCCACACCCGCATTGCTGGCATTTCCCTGGACTGCGAGAACCATAGCGGGCGGAATGTATCTGACCTCCCTGAACCGAAAACCAAAGTCTTGTTCTAACCGGCACAGGACAACAGCTGAAGCGTTTATGGGACTTGCACTCTGAACGCTGCATCGCTCTTGAACCCCACGTGCCTGCATCCGCCAAGGCGCGATGTACGACGACCTCACCCCCGATCTCATGGAAAGTGTGAACGATGAAACGCCGACAAACGGGGGCCCTCCGACACGAAAGGCAACTAAGCCAGGAGTCAAGTGGTTGTACAGGGCTGGTTCTCCCGGGTCGTCATGAAGGACTTCCTCCACCGAATTCCATCAGTGCAGGATTATCGGCCGGTGGAATGATTGAGGCTGCGTTGAGGGCAAGGGAGTGTTGGTTGGTGGACGGCAACCCGCCGGGCGATGGGGGATCCGCAAACGATCAATCGGCTAGCAGTGCTAGCCTCGGACTTTTGAGAAAGTAGACGCATAAATATTTGGGGGCTTCGCGTGGTTTCGTTTGGAATACTAGGGATTCTTTACTCCGTGGTCATGGCGGTAATCGCGGGCATGGCGATCTACGCCTTGGTGCTTGTCATCATCTTTCTCCGCCTCCGCATCAAGGAACTCAAGGCAGCGCAAAGTGCCGACGGGGGACGCCCGCCCAGATGACACCCTTGAGATTGACCCCGTGTTGAGGGTTCCCCTTACGGACTGGCTACTGGTCCTCGACGCCAACCCCTCCGGAGCTTTGGCCGCTAGCCTTGCCGGTCAGCAGCCAGACTTCGACCGATGGAAGTGGGAGCCCGACGCTTTGTTCCGGCGCTACTCCAGGCCCGGCCGGCGGCTGCGTGACAGCGCGCCGCTGCTAACGAAATGATCCCGCCGAACTTCTGATAGGAATGACACTGTGCAAAGCCCTGAGGATCCTCTCTTCGACATTGACATCCGGCCCTCCAACGCTGAGCTCAAGTTCTCCCTAGGATTTCAACTCGCCCTGTTCGTTGGAATTGGAGGTGTGGCCCCCATGTTCATCCTGCACTGGGCCGGGGTACGTCAATGGGCATTGGTCGGAATTCCGTTGTTGTGCGCGACGGCGTCTGTGTGGTGGCTCCTGCGATTCCTCAAGCGACGCGGCATAGAGACAAAGGCAAATTACGTGGCCCACGGCGGCAACCCTGCCGGTACGAATGATCTCCTGTTCGGTCAGGTGTCTTACGAAATCACACCTGACGGCCGTTGGAAGTGGCCTGAACAGAGCTACAGCGGCGAGTAAGGAGGACGGCAGGAGCAGGGTCCCCCTCCCGGCCCTCCCTGGGGAGTGCCAATCAGGCAGATCTGGCGCCAACTGCAGCGCTCCGCTCCCAGAAGATAGGGCGAGCTGCCAAGGCGGCCGTCAGGGTGCCCAGGACTTCATGCAGCACCCGATCCGTATGGACGCGTGATCGCTTCGAGGAAATGCCCGTCAGGATCCGCGAAGTAGACGCCACGTCCGCCGTCGTTGTGGTTGATCTGCTGCGGGCGAGACCGTCCCGGGTCTGCCCAGGAGGGGATGCCTGGGCAGATGAATCCTTGCGAGATTCCGTCAAAGTCCTCCTCGCTGACCAAGAAGGCGTAGTGCTGCGGGAGATGGGCCGGTCTGCCGTGGCGAATTCGAGGGCCACTCCGTGGTCGAGGTGCTAGCGGTCATGAAAGACCACATGGCTTGGGGCTTTGGCAGTCCGAGCACGTTGGCTAGGAACTCCGCCGAATGGCGCTTGTCCGTTGCGTAGACGATGGTGTGGTTGAAGTGACCGTCATGGTGACCTCCTCGGGTGTTTATTCTGCGACCAGCTACGCCCGGCGCCTTCAGATTTCAAGAGAGGCCGCTAGGTTCTTGGAACCTTCATGGGTGAGCATCAGGGAATTAGGGCTATCAGGGGCTGATCAGGCCTTGGCGATCGGCAGCACCAGCATGTAGCCGGTCGGCATATCGCTGCTCCAGCGTCGCGGCTCGCGGACGACGAACTGCATCGCCAACTGTTCGGGGGTGAGCAGTGCGTTGGGCGCGGGGGACGGTCCCCACCGGTCGTCGCCATACGGGTAGAGCGGATCCTGGACACGGATGCCGGTGACCGGGAACTCCGGGAACTGGTCGGGATCGCCGAGTGACTCGAAGCCGCTCATCACCCATACGTGGCGGCCGCGCCACATGACCAGCCCGACCGGCCGATTCGTGTCGGCAATGGCGCGCGCCGCGGTCTGCAGCGCGTCCTCATAGTCGGCGACGCTCACGACGGCGTACGGCCCCATCCCGACCTCGGTCAGCACCTCCGCCCAACCCAAGGGGTTGGCACCGCCGAACGAATTGAACGACCGTGCCCGTGCCATTTCCCACAGCTCCCCCTGCTGCACGCGATCGGTCCACATGCCGGCACCGGTGTCGTCGATGAGGTTGTGCATCATCTGGATGCTCGCCGCCACACACCAGTCAAAGGTGTACTGCGGCACGAAGTCCCCCTCCTGGTAGAGGTTGAGGGCGAACGCCTGGGGCGTCGGGGGCGCCGTGGGAACCGGCGACGGGGTGGGGGACGGGGCCCGGTGAGGAACGGGGACGGCATCGCGTGCGGCCGGCGGGGCCGAGGAGGTCTGGATCGGTGGATCGGCGGTGGCCTCATCGAGTCTGATCGTTGGCGCGCAGGCCGAGATGAGGGTCGCTAGGACGACGAACCAGACCAGAAGACGGAGCGGGGCACCGATCATGATCGATCCAGTTTATCGCGACGCGGCCGGAATGCGACGTGCAAGCGATGGCACCCGTGGGCCTCTAGGCCATCAGCGACCTGGGTGGTGCCGGGGTTCAATGGAATCCTCCCGGAGGCGGGGTGTGGCCCCCAAATGCTCGTTGACCGGTGGACCAAAGTCCGGGGGCTTGGAGCCTACCTTGTGGCACCGGAGCAGCTGATGTGGCGATTCGATGACACCCGGCGGGAATTTTCGGTCTGGGCCGGCGTTAGGTCTGAGTATGAAAGCCATCGTGTACCGTGCCACCGGCGATCCGTCTGTTCTCCAGCTCGTCGACCGCGAGATCCGCGCCCCGGGGAGGGGGGAGGCGCGCGTGCGGATCATGGTCTCCGCGGTGAATCCCACCGACTGGAAGTCGCGCCGCGGCGCCAAACCGGGCCGGCCCTTGCCCTTCGCGGAGGTCGTGCCGAACCAAGACGGTGCCGGAATCGTGGACGCCGTCGGACCCGGCGTCGAGCATCTCCACATCGGTGACAGGGTCTGGGTGGCCCTGGCCGCCTACCAGCGCGCTGACGGCGGGACAGCCCAGGAGTTCGCCGTCCTGCCGGCCGAGCGGGTCTTTCCGCTGCCGGAGAATGCCGGGTTCGACCTCGGCGCAAGCCTGGGCGTTCCCGCGGTCACCGCCCACAGGGCCCTGACCATCGCCGAGGACGGCCCGCGGCGTCTGCGCCCGGGAGCCTTGGACGGCAAGGTAGTTCTCGTTGCTGGAGGTGCCGGCGCCGTGGGCCATGCGGCGATCCAGCTCGCCAAGTGGGCCGGCGCCGTTGTGATCACGACCGTGAGTGGCCCGGCGAAGGCTGCGCTGGCCACGGCCTCCGGCGCTGATCACGTCATCAATTACCGGGAAAGCCACGCGGCCGCGGAGATCCGTCGGATCGCTCCCGAGGGCGTCGACCAGATCGTGGAGGTGGCGCCCGCGCAGAACGCGGAACTCGACCTGGCAGTAATCCGCAACCGCGGCTCCATCGCGGTCTACGCCAACAACGGCGGCGATCAGGTGACCCTGGACGTGCGCAGGCACTTCAGCCTCAACGTCCGCTACCAGTTCGTACTGCTCTACACCGTTGGCATGGGGGCGGTGCACGCCGCCGCCGAGGACATCAACGCGGCCATCGCGGACGGTGCCCTTCCGGTCGGAGAGGCGGCGGGTCTGCCGCTGCATCGCTTTGACCTGGCTGACACGTCTGCGGCTCACGCGGCGGTGGAAGAGAGCATCGTCGGCAAGGTGCTGATCGATGTGTCAGCGGGCTAGCCGATAACGCCTCGGGAGCCACGGTTGCGAGCGTTGTCGCGATTCTCGAACAGGTCCAAGGCGCTTGGATGGCCCACCGGAAGGGTCTCCGGGCGCGCGTTGATGCCGTGCCCGTCTTCGGCCACGGCGGACCGGCGAATCAGAACCTGAAAGCCGTGCTGTCGCCAAATGACCTGGTCGTCCGAACGGTGAACAGTTCTCTGGAGATGCCCGATGACTGACTCCGTTCGTGAGCAATTGGGTCGTGCCTGCCACTCGTGGATCCGTCGTTCTTGAGCTCGTCTGTCTTCGCTAGAGAAGACCACTCATCCTGCTGAGACGGTGCCCTGGCATCTGATCCGTGTGGACCTGAAGGAGAATCGGGTGTACCTCTCTGCCGACAAAACGGCGGAGATCGCGCAACAGGCCGACACGTGGCTGCTTCAGCGCGGAGCGGGTCCTCATTCGCTTCGACGTCTGCCGCCGTCTCTAGCGCCACGTGATCGATCAGCCAGGACGCGACGGACGTGTGTAACGACACCGAGCACGGCGACCCCGCCAATCATCAAGCCGCCGGCGACGAGCCTGCCAATCGGGGTTGCCGGGAAATGGTCGCCTATCCGACTGTAGTTATGGTGGTCAGTGCCCACCACAGCTCATCTCCGAAATTGTCGAGGTTGAGCCGTCGGCGTTTTCCTCCGCATCGAGGACGGCAAGTGATGCTTAGGGTCTTGCCGCGTTCCCGCCAGTACTCATCCCATTGCCACAACGACAATCCGATCGCCCGGGCGACGAAAATGACAGTGCCAACTGCAAGAACAGAGGTATTTACCCAGACCACAACTCGGAGTCTATTGGGAGGAAGTTCAGCGTGATCACGGCTGACGGCTGAAGGCTGAAGGCCCAGACCGGATCATCACCGATCGCCTGTGCGATCGCAGGGGTTCTTCGTGGATACGAGGGCGTATCAGATGAGCGGCCGGCAGGACGGACACCTTCCCGGGCGAACGCTATCGAAGGCTCGCCCGAGGGCGGGGTAAGAAGCGAGCCATTGTCGCTGACGGACGTTCCATCCTTGTGATCGGCTGGCACCTGCTGCAGGATCCGGGGGCCCGGTTTAGTGACCTCGGCGCCGATCACTTCAGCGAAGTACCTGGGCGACTATGACGGGTCTTTGGAATGGTGGATGTTCAACCCGCCGCGTACACGCGGACCCAATCCACCCGCATCTCGCCGGCGCCGTTGGCAGTGCTGTCAGGGAACCAGTCCAGTTGCAAGGTCTGGTGCATCGGACCGGGGGGCTGATGCGCGGGGTCGGTGTCTTCAAACCACTTCACGCCATCGACGTAGCCCACGATTCCGCGCGGAGACCAGTCAACGGCGTAGTTGTGCAACTGCGTAACGTCCAGAGGCTTGGACAACGACGTCTGCGAGTTCGAGCACCCATAGTGGTGGAAGAACTTGATGACATTCCAGTCACCAGTCGTCTCCGCGTAATCAATCTCGCCGTCACACGGCCAATTTTCACTATCGGGCCACAGGATGGACACCATATGGTATTCGTTATCACCGGACCCGGCCGCCCGGACTTCCCACCGCCCGTACTTCTGGTTAGCAAACTTCGCGCCCATCCCAGCAGTCGTGCCATCCTGGGTTCCAGTGATGACCATTTTGGAACCATCCACGGTAACCTGCTGAGGACTCCGGGAACCGTTGCCCGCGTGGCCGGCACTGTTGTAGACATTCCACTTCGTGGCATCGGGCGCGCCGGTATAGTTGAACTCGTCCCCAGCTACACGCGCGCCCCACCCATGGACTACGGCCGCCTCCGTGGAGGTTATCGTGTCAGGCGCAGTCGTCACTACTAGTCTTGGGCGCAGGGCGGGGTTCGTCGATTCCTTTGACTTGAACCCGATCCACTTCCGCGCGTTGCTTTCCAGCTTGAAGTTCTGCTCGCCGCCCTTCGCGTTCACGCCCTTGGTTACATCCCATTCAACCCAGGAGCCGGTGGCGAATCCGCCAACCTTCCCGAGCCATATCCCGCGGGCCGGTGCGTTATTCCAAGTGACCCCCCTCTCTGTCCAGCCGCCAGATGTAGTAAAGACATCCACGAACTCAGTGGAAGCTGTAGATGCCTCGGAATACGCCCGAAGTTTGGCTGAAACAACGTGTTCGCCAGCGGGAACTTGCACGGAGAACCGTAGAAGCGAGTTCCGCCATATATTCGCACGGCCTTCTGTAGATAAACGGATGCTGGCCCCAAAGTTCGAAGTCGCCCTGTCCGCCTGCACGTAAGTGTCCATGACTAACGAGGTTGTCGCTGCGGCGCTTGCGGTTGTCGGAGTGATGATTGCGAACATAATCAGAATGGACGATGCAACCGCTCCGCATTTACGCCGGAACATCATGCCACGTCGGTTCTGCCGAGTTGGCAACGCCTGGTCGCTCGTAGCCTTCATGTTTATCGCTGTTTCTACTAGGGATTTGATGTATCCGGCTTGCCTGAGCCAGCGTCGACCGAGAAACAACGAAGGCTTAGTGCGAGCTATCTCAAAGCGTAAACCTGGAACAAAGATTGAGCAATCGATCCCCTGTACCCAAGTTTTGGGGATTGGTGAAAGACCTATACCTAATGAGTGAAATGGATGATGACCCCCTCACGTCAGTAGCAGCGCCAGCCTGAAACCTGTCCAAAAGCGTCTGGTTGAGCCGCCGAAGGCAACACGACCAGCGGTGCTGACCTGCGCCGCGAGTTCGGACTGCCGCCGCGGTGACCGGCACAGAATCCGACGATACGGCGGCGTGGAAAGTCGAGGTCACGAGTCCGGCCCTAAAGGGTTTCCGCCGGCTTCCCGAGAAGGCGGCAGTAGCGATCGTTGAATTCGTCACCGGCCCGCTGGCCGACAACCCCCGCCGGCTGAGCAAACCACTCACGAATGAGCTGCTCGGCCTGCGTACGGCGCGGCGCGGCGACTATCGCGTGCTGTTCACCCTCGGCATTGAAGACCACATCCTGTACGTCCACCGCATCGAACATCGATCCGACGTCGACAAGCCGCGCCGGGAACAAGATCGGCCAGTCCATGGGTCGGCTTTCTCCGGCTGGCGGACTGAAGACAGGGCCCTCACATTTGCCCCCTCGACTGCGCGCCGGGATCCGGGCTAAGCCCCGCTCCTGGGCCCAACTCAATGTCCCGGTGATCACAAGAACCCCGGTCGGTTCATCGGCGCCTTGGATAGGCCTCTGCTCCAGGAACACACAGCGGGGGCGACGGCGGCGCACCTTCCGGGCGTTTGCCCGCTCCGGACCTGCTGTTGCTTGCTCCCCTTTCAATCTCGGGAACGGCATTTGCGAGGAACCCGGGTAGGACTTCACTGATATAAGCAGCGCGGTGGCACTTCTCCGCGGAGCGGGTCCTCTGATCGAGGGCCGGCCGGGGCAAGGGCAGAGTCTCGTGCGGGGCGACTTGTGGGATACCCCGTGTGTGTTGTGGGGAAGCCTGGGTTGTCGTTCAGGTATCGAACCGGGCTTCTGGGGGCACGTTGCCGGTGAGCCCGAGCAACAGTTCTTCGGCGACTTGGTGCAGTTTTTTGTTCCGGTGGTTTGAGGCCCGGGTCAGGATGGCGAAGGCCTCTTCCTGGCTGCAGCGGTTTTGGGCCATGATGGCTCCGCAGGCGAGGTCGATTGTTGACCGGCTTGTCATGGCGCTTTTGAGGTCTTCAGCCAGGAGTTGTTCGGTTCCTATTCGGACTGCCAGGCGCAATGCGTCGCCGGCGATCCTGGCGAAGTTTTCGGCGATGGCGATGGCCTCCGGAGTGAAGGCCCCGGCGGCTGGAGCGAACAGGTCAAGCGCGGCCCAGGAATCTTTGGCGAGCTCGAGCGGGATACCGAGGACGGCGTGGTAGCCACGGGATGTGAGTTCGCGTTGGAAGTCGGGCCAGCGCGGGTCGCGGTTGACGTCGTTGAGCAGGACCGTGGTGTTGGTCTCCAGGGCCAGCATGCAGGGGCCGCTGCCGAGGGCCTGCTCGATCTGGTCCAGGGTGCGTGCTTCATCGCTGCTACCGGCGAGTGTGATGGTGCGCCGGCGCCGCCGCAACGCCACGGCGCACTCGACCGGATGGCCGATGGCCGGGCTGATGGTCCGGGCCGCGAAGATCGCTAGTTCGTCCAGGAACTCGCTGACGGTGCCAGATTCCGTGATGAGGTCCTGGAGGTCTGAGACGGTGGATTCATCGGGAGGACTTGTCATGGCCCCAGAATACGACGCACGGGGGCCCATGTGTGCCTTTTTTCTCATCCGGTTGCCGGGCCCGACGTTGTTCCTACATCGGCTGGCCGTGGCGGCTTCGCTGCCCTGGGCCATCGGCAGATCTCTGGCCGTGAGCGGCCCGAGGGTGCGCGTTGCTCCGTGGCTATGGAGGCACCGGCCCACGTCAAGGGCCGGCCCCGGGAGGCCGCCGGGAACCGGGCACTCGCGCTGCTGGCGACCGACTGACCTTCATGGACGGCGGCGTGTTTGTGGCGTCCGGCGATACCCCATAGATCCTCAGCAATCCGCAGCATGCCCGCACGAAGGAATTCCTGTCCAGAGTCCTCTAAGCAGTGCATGGCCCACGCGGGGGTATGGGGCGAAGATGGCCGGGTTGCGGCGCTGGCGTCAGCTGCCTGCCCCCGCAACACGCGAATGGGAACCATTCTCAATGCTCTGCGGACCCTATAGAGGTCGAAATCACATCTGGCTGATTCTGTTACGCACTCTGCCGGCAAGATCGCAGCGCTTACTGGACCCCTGGGCACAGCTCCACGTAGTCCTGCCGAGAACAGCGGCAGACGAACCGTCGCAGGCCAGTTCGAGTTCCCGGTGGTGGCCGAATCCGGCTCCACCCTGCCTCGAGGCGGACGTCTAGACGGGGGATGGCAGGCTCCGCTGCGCCGTTGGTGGCACGTGTTCACTTCGTGGAGGGCTGGCCTGTCGGCTGGTCATGCAGCTTGCGGTTCGCTTCATCATGAGATGTTCGGAAAGGAAGAACCCGTCGCCACGATGTTCGTCAACTTCCAGCGTGATAACGCCAGCACGAGGGCCGCCCCGTCATGCGGTGCTTGTTGGCGGCCGGTACGGTTCCCGAGGCCTGCTTTTCATATCGCGGCGAAATCGCCTGCAAGACACAACTGCCGCGCCCGGGCGCCCGGTTGCCGCGCCCGGACGGCCTTTTAACCAGCGTGGTTGGGGCGCCGAAGTGGGCAAGAAAGAGGGTGTGAACAATGTCGGGTCGGGTCGTACTGGTGCCGGACGGGACAGGCTTCGCGTTGTTTTCAGGGGAGTGGCTGGTTCAAGGGATGGAGCCCGGTTCGATTCCCGCCTCAGGCAAGTGTTTCCCTGTTCAGCGGCTTGTGGGCCTCTGTGTGGGCACAAACTGTTCGCCTATGGGCGCGTTCGGGGCCTCTTTTGTTGGCAGCCGCTGCTCTGGCTGGCGATTCGTCCTCTCCTTGCATAGACGTGCCGTGGATTACCAGTTCATGGGGTGAAGCGTCTGCAACTGCATGACAGCTCGACGGAAATCCGGGAAGAAATGAGCATTCGGATTGGAGCCCGTTTGCTCAATCATGCCTGTTTATTGCGAGCTACTCTCCTCAGCTGCGTGCTAGACGCCGCAAGGATCCCGATCGATCCAGCGGAGTCGTTAGGTGCTGGTCCCGCAGGGTGTTCGCACGACATTCTCGATCCTCTAGACGGATCTCTACTCCCCAGCACAGCCCCGGACCGGGCGGTGTCCCAGCTTCAACAGCCTTGATGGGGCAGCGATGCGTCAAAGCGCCGTCGTCCACGTCAACACAGGAGACAGCGCGTCCTGATGGCCATAGAATTTGGACATCGCAGGAGTCCGGCGTTTGACCGGCCTGGCTTTAGGGCGGACACGATGACTGAGAATTTGCATCTCACCCCGGAGGAAAATTTTCCCCAAGATCTCGCCAAGGTCGGGGATCAGGAGCTGCAGGTCCTGGACAGCCAAATCCAGCGCCAGCTCGACTTGGAGGTCGTTACTGCAGGAGAGACGGACCCGGAGACCGAGTTCCGGCACGATGAGCTCGACGAAGAGTTCCGAAGCCGCGACGGAGAGTAGCAGTCCCGGCAACCCTGAATTTGTTCGCTGTGATGCCGCACCGGGTGGCGCCTCGTCCAGCCGCGGCCCCACGCATCTGGCCGCACCTGGATTTGCCTTCCGTTCAATGCGGCGTGGGGCACAATGTATCCATGTGCGGCAGATATGTGATGTCCAAAGCCACGGGGGACCTCCTCGCCCATTTCGAGGCGAACGCGATCGAAGGCAGCCCACCCCAGCCCAGTTGGAATGTCGCTCCAACCCAGGACGTCCCCATCATCGCTGAGCGCCTAGACGACGACTCCGTCGATCGCCGCTGTTGATCGCCCGATGGGGTCTGGTCCCGTCCTGGGCCAAAGACATCAAAATAGGCTCGCGGCTGATCAACGCCCGCGGCGAATCGATCCTGGACAAACCGTCGTTCCGCAAAGCCGCCGTCAAACGCCGGGCGCTGGTCCCGGCGGAGGGATATTACGAGTGGCAGAAAACCGAAGACGGGAAGAAGATCCCGAACTAACTCCACGCCGAAAAGGATGACTTGCTGGCCTTCGCCGGGCTGTATGAGTTCTGGCCCGACCCGTCCCTTCCCCAGGATGATCCCCACCGGTGGCAGCTCAGCTGCACCATCCTGACAACGACGGCGCACGATTCCCTCGGCCACGTCCATGACAGGGCTCCCGTTATCATCCCGCCGAGTATGTATGCCCAGTGGTTGGACCCGGACACAACGGCCACGGAAAAGGTGCAGGAGATGCTCGATGCCATCCCTGAGCCGGTTCTGACGCCCCGGGTGGTCTCTGACCGGGTCAACAGCGTGCGCAACAACGGCCCGGAACTTATTGAGCCGGCCACCTAGTCGCCGATCCACTGTGTTCGAAGGCGCCCCGGCCATGTATACGCATCTCGGCAGGATGATGTCCGCGGGGGAGAGTTCCGGACGTACACGGGCGACGCGGAGCGGGCGGGGGAAGGACCTGCCGACCAGGAAGGATCGATGGAGCGTCCTCTCGCAGCTGCGCTAGCCGAGGACGGCCCACCCCCGCGGCGGCACCAGGACGGCGTTCGCACCGACATCGAGTGTCGCCTGTCCGGCGACGACGGAGGTGGCGCCCGCGGCGCTGATCCGCTGGGTGTCGTGCGAGAGGTTAAGTGCGACCACGAGCGCATCGGCGTCAACCGCGACGCGGTATGCAAGCACCTCGTTGGCGAGCTGGAGGACGTCCGTGGTCGCGCGGTGCAGCCATGGGTTCCGTCTCCGCACCCCGATGAGCTCCTGGTGCACGGCGAAGATGGGTCCTCCCACGGCCGAGAGCTGGTCGGGGGAGGACGGGAAGTGCGGTCTCACGTCGTCGTCGCCCCCTGCCCTGTCCTCCTTGATGCCCCGGTAGCCCTGCTCGTCGCCGTAGTAGATGGACGGCGTTCCGCCGACCGTGAGCAGGACGACGACGGCGTGCGGCAGGAGCGCTGCATCGGTCAGCTTGCTCGCGATGCGGGTGACGTCGTGGTTGCCGATGAAGGTGAGCGGTGCGTAGGAGCCCAGGAGCGCGTTGTGTCGTTCAAATGCGGCCGCAAGTTCGAAGAGGTTCGTGTCGTTGAGCGAACTCCAGACAGCCTTCCAGAGCTCGTATTGCGTGGCGGAATCGAGTCCGCCGGACCGGACCTCTGCTGCATAGTCGCCGTGGATGTATTCGCCCACGAAGTACGCGTCCGGATGGGATGACCGGACGCGCGCCGTGACCGTGGCCCAGAACGACGACGGGACGGCATAGGCGGCGTCGAGTCGCCAGCCGTCCGCACCCCGACGCAGCCAGTGCTCCATGACATCTACGACGAAATCGGCGACGGCCGGTTCGTCATGGTTGAGCGCCACGAGGTGGTGGTGGCCCTCAAAGTCGCGGTACGCGGGTTCGACGCCGGGCGCGGCATCGTCGGGCCACTCCAGCGAGAACCAGGAGGCGGTGTCCGCCTCCGGCCCGCGTGCGAGGACATCCTGGAACGGTGCGAAGGAGCGCCCGGTGTGGTTGAAGACGCCGTCGAGCAGTATGCGCAGCCCGCGACGGTGTGCCTCGGCCACCAGGGTGTTAAAGTCCTGCTCGGATCCGAGCCGGGGATCGATCTGGAAGTAATCTCTGGTGTCGTACCCGTGTGTCTCGGATTCGAAGATGGGGCCGAGCGCCAGCCCCGACGCTCCGAGTTCCACCGCGTAGTCGAGCCACGGGACAAGGTCCAGCAACCGGTGGTCAGCGGCGGGTTCCGTCGTCGCGGTCTTCTCCGCGCCGACAAAACCGAGGGGATAGACCTGCCACCAGATGGCGTGTTGGACCCAGCCAGGTTCGTTCATGGCGATGATGCCCTTCCGTCCGTTTCCAGCCGGCCAGGGAGGCCGGCGGGCTGGCCCGGGCAGGCCGGCGTCCCGTCTAGCCTATATGGACCAGAAGGTGGCCGGGTGTTGGCTGCTGGACTTCAATGCGTTGCAGGGACGCCGCCGTTCCTCAAACGCGCCGGCGGAGTGGCATTTGCGGAGCCACGATCATGAGCGTTTGGTTTGGCTATGGCTGGAAAGCCTGTGGATGCCCGACAGCTCGCGGCCTGGATGCACATCGCCGCCTATTTCGCAGGTGTTCCAGCGCCAGTTCCAACCCGCCGATCTCTCCGCGCCAGCCCTCGTGTCGGGCCCTTCCCGCCGTGCAATCAGATCCAATTCGAGAGATCAGCTCAAGCGATCCGCTGCGCAGGCCAGCATGGAAAGGCTCGTATGTTCTTGGCCGGAGGTTCTAGAGGGCAGGCTGGCGTGCCCCGCGAATGACCCGCTTCCGGTCCCGTGACGATCAATAGGATCGCAGCTGCCCGACCTAATGCATCCAAGCGCCTGTGAGTCAGAGCCGGATGGTGGGGTGCGGTGGACGATCCTGAGCTCCGGCGCGGGGTGAGACTTCAAAAGGACTTCGTTGGTTTCACACTGCTAATTCTGCCTGTTCCATCACCCGGTCAGAGTTCCTCCCCCGAGCAGAGCCGCGTCCAGAGCGCGGTTAGAAAGCGGTCAGTAGGATGTAGTCCGCCCTCTTCGCTCCCCTAAATTCGAGCTATACCGGGTTCCAGGAAGTCACCGGCTTCAGGTCAGCCTTCGTCCCGTGATGGTGGAATTCGGGATCTTTGACTTCGGATACAAAGCCTCGGTTTCCATACACGGCCTAGAAATTGTGTCCCACTTCCTGGCTCCCCGACGGCTGGCGCCGCGGGCTGACTGCGGGACGTCCGGGGGCGTTTCAGATGTCCGCTGGATCCGTTTCAGGGGCTTACCGGGAGGGGATGTTAGGGTGAGTTTTCCTTTCGAGGACGTCACGATCTTCGGCTTCCCCAGTAACTGGCCTGACATCTGGCACTGAAGAACAGGACCTGCAATGATCGACTTCCAGAGATCGGCCGACGGAACGAGAATCGCCTTCGAACGGACGGGTGGTGGGCCAGCCCTGATCATTGTCGGTGGTGCATTGAACAGCCGGCATTCGGCCGACCTGCTGGTGAAATGGCTGGCCCCGCACTTCACCGTCTACGCGTATGACCGCCGTGGGAGGGGCGAGAGCTCCGACTCGCTTCCCTACGACCCCGCCCGTGAGATAGAGGATTTGGAAGCGCTGATAGCTGCGGCAGGCGGTTCGGCCTACGCCTACGGCCATTCCTCGGGTGCTATTTTGGCTCTTGAAGCGGCGGCTGCCGGAGCGGCCCTCGCCAAACTGGCGGCCTACGAACCGCCATATCTGACCGGGAACGTGCCCGTAGAATCCTGGGAGAATTTTCGGGACCGAGTCCAGGCGGCACTGAACGAGGGAGATCGGGAAGGCGCCGTGGAACTGTTCATCCGCCATACAGGCTCTGACTTCGACGAAGGAATCAAAACAATGCTGTGGTGGCCCGCGCTTCTTAGCGTTGCCAACACCCTGCCGTATGACCTCGCCCTTATAAGCGACGGAAGTGTCCCGGAAAGGCTGTCGAGCATTCGGGTTCCCACTCTCGGAATCTACGGTGGTAAGAGCCCGTCCTGGGCCGGGAACGCCATCAATGCCGTCGCCGCGGCCGTTCCTGGCATGAAAAAAGAAAAGCTGGAAGGCCAAGACCATGCAGTCGCCGACGACGCTGTCGCACCTTTGCTGGTCAAGTTCTTCAGCAGCACTCCAGCCTAATCCTGGACATCATCTCCCGTGGCGAGGGCATCATCTGTGCCGGTGGCATCCCGGTCGGTGGGCTGTCCGCTGTCGAGGAGATCCGCGCGGCTTGATGCCTTATTGAGCCCGGACGCTGAATGCTTTGAGGACCGCCCCCGGAAAAGAATTCCCATCAGGTGTTTTTGGTGTTATCCCGATCGTCATGCTGACTGAACGATCGAGGAGAAGGAAACATCGTGGTGTACATGCTTTTCGTCTCCCGCGATCCCACAGCGCCGGAACATGCGGCAGCGGAGGGCGAGGTTGTCGAATGGGGGCCGAGTTGGAGGGCGCGGCGTCGCACGTTACGGACGGGCACGGACACGGCCGCCGGCCGGGCGGGCAGTATTCGCAAAAAGAGGCGACAGACCACTCTGCTGCTGCACGTTGGATCTCCTGCCGGTGGCACCTGGCAGTCGGTTCCAGCTTGGCCGCCGTCCGAACAGCGAAGATGCTGAAAGACTCGCAGGAAGATCACCCGCATCCGGAGCCCGGCATGCAGAGGCAGATCAGCCTTCGGCGGCCGGGGATTTCCGGTCTTCGGCGAATTCGGTCAGAGCCGACGCCTGTTCCCCTGCCACCGCGGCTACCTTTTCGGCCGGCACCCCGGCGGCCAGGGCGGCAGCAACCTGCACATCGCACGCGGTTTTTGCCTGGTCCAGGGCCCATTCAGCGGCCTCAACCTCGCCGACGCGGGTGATCACGGCCGCCAGCAGCATCTCTTGCAGCGCCACCAAGTCAGCGGCTGCCTTGGGGCTGGGTGACCCCGGTTCGCGTACTCCGTAGACGGTCGAATCGACCTGGGCGATAGAAAGAGGGGGAGAAATTGAATCAATGAACGGTTCCACGCTGGCGGCCTTCTACGACTGGCGAAGCAATGCTCCCGGTCGCTGAGCGGAAAAGGTCTCTGAGGACCACCAGACGGGAGACGTCTGTTTACTAACTCAGAGCCTACACAGCGACCGTCGGAATAAGAAGTGCCGTCGGCAACTTACCTGGTGGAACGCGATAGAACACCCGGCCGCCGGGGCTCGTTGCGTAGGCCACATGGGTCAGCAATGGGCTAGAGCGTTGCTTCCCGTCCGCGTTCATCGCTGCTCACCCCCGGGGAATGAGCCGGCCTGCGCGCCAATGTCCACCTGTATACCGTGCAAGCAAGTGTCCGGGTCTGAGGACAGCCGGCCCGGCAGCGTGCGGTTACCCCGTCCACCGCGAACTCTGGCCGTGCTGGAAAGCAGCTGCCGGACGTCCTCAACGGATCTCACCCCCGGTCCCTGAACGCGTCGCGCCGCTCGCCGGCCGCGGGAGTCCACGTCGCAGTGCCGGCCGCCGCGAGGTAGGGCAGTTGCTGGGTCGGTTTGCCATCCGAGAACGGCATCGTCGAGGCGCTTTGGTCTTCCTCGCCGGCGGGAGGCCGGTCAGCACCAGGGGAGGAACATTCAGTTCTGACATCGGGTGACAGCCACCTCACCAGCCGACCAGTGCTTCCGGATTCACTCCAGGGTTACCTTAGAGGCATGGAGTACCTGAAGGGTCCATTGTATTTGGACGTCGCGGCGAAAGGGCTGTCCCTAGCGGGCGTTGGTTTGATGATTTTCGGGCAGGGCGTCTGGTTTACCGTCGGCATTTTTCTTGTCTTCATCGGCGTCCTGATCGGCACATGGGCCATGGTCGCCGCGCGTCGGATGAGGGCACCGAGCGGCCCGGCCCGCCGGGCCCCATTCGGCGGCTGGAACCGGAGGAACGGTGCGGCGGAAGAGGAGGGAAACACCTAAACCTGGTGAATTCGCTTGACCGGGGGTTCGGTCCTGGACGTTTCCGGGGACCTTGTCGCCGGATGGACCGGTCTTCTTCGAGGTGGCCGCAACGCTGACGCGCCTTCATGGCGCTCGGGCCCCATGTCTATCTAGGCTGGTTCCGCTAGATTTCCCCTGGTTAAGGCTGGTGCAGTGTCTACTCTGCCTCCTGGGCGGGCGGGGCCAACTCTCCCGACATCGGGGCGGGGTTCCTTGCGGTGCCATAGCTCCACGGCAGAACCGCCCGCGGCTCCGGACAAGAACCGGCGGGCTATCGGCATAGGCCTTGACGATTCTGTCCTTGATTTCGGTGGGGGGCGGGCAGAGGCTACGCGGGTTACAGATGCAGGTGGACGGCGGGTCTGTTCCACGGAGGTTCCGGCGCATAGACCCCGGCATGGGCGGCCGGTCAGTTCCTCTATAGAGTTTGTTGTGCATGGCCTTAGCTGCTTTGGCGACGTCGTGATCGGGTTCCTTTGCCCCGCGCTTGATGGCAAGAATTGCGTATTTTCCTGCGCGAGGTCAGGGGCACGGTTGTCCGGCCACCTCGCCTAGCCCGGGCGATTTCTTGAGCCGCTGCCGGCGCGACCCCGCGGCGATTGTTGATGGACGTTGTCGTCGGGCCCGGTCGCGTCTCCCGCTCCAGCCAGGTCAAGGGGGTGCAGGGCCTGGGACGGGGGAGGATTTTCCTGGGCCCAGGGTGGACTTCCCGGACCTGACAATGGACCGACTGCATCCGCAGGCTCGGCGCCGCGTGATTCAGGTAGTGCTCGCCCGGTACAGAGCCGACGGCCTGCGCGTGGTCCCAGCCCGTCAGGTCGTACTGTTCTCGGGTGCATCCGGTGATTGGGTGCCGCCGCGGCTGACGTGGATGTCGTGGACGATGTGCCGGACTGCTCCGGTAACCGGACTCTGATTTCCAGCACGCTGTCAATGTACTGGCCGCCACAGCGTCGGAGTTCGCACCCCTGGGAATGGGGATCCTGCAGGAGAGGTCGCCATAAACCACGTCGCTCCGGTAGCCCGGATGATCCTTGCGGCAACCTATTGGCTGACGGCGTTGTGGCATGACGTGGAACCCGGGTCGACCTGGCTTTTCGGGCCCGGGCACCTCAGGGGCACGGCCAGTGGGGTGTGGAAGCACGAGTAATGGGGCGTTGAATCTTGCGTCGTTGCGCGACGAGGTCCTTCAGTCAGGACCTGGTATCTCTCGTCCCGCGCTGCGCCGGGCGCGGTCTGACCGTGACTGTGGTTCCCGCACGCACTCTGGACACAAATAGTCAGCAGGCTTACTATTTGAGAACCGCGTTTCCACCGGAACCACAGTTCGGGGATTGGCAGCGCAGGCCGCAAAACACGCCCAAGAGAACCGCAGTCATGAGTTAAAGGAGAAGGAGAAATGGTCAGCACCAACCGCGAGGTCGGCACCAAGAGCACGCTGCAGAGGGCATCCCAGGCAGTGGGGGCTATTTTCCTGTTGGTCGGGGTCCTCGGCTTCATTCCAGGCATCACGACCAACTACGAATCACTGGGCATGGCAGGACACGGCTCCGAGGCGCTGCTCCTAGGGATCTTCCAGGTATCCGTCCTGCACAACCTTGTCCACCTACTTTTCGGCGTGGCAGGAATATTGATGGCGCGCACTAACGCCCAGTCCAGGAACTTCCTCCTGTACGGCGGAATCGTTTACCTGGCCCTCTGGCTCTACGGCCTCCTCGTCGGGCACGATACCCCGGCGAACTTTGTCCCGGTCAACGACGCGGACAACTGGCTGCATCTTATTCTGGGCCTTGGGATGGTCGCACTGGCCGTGCTGTTGTCGCGAAACACGGACAGGAGTCCGTCGTCAACGCGCTAGAGCCGCTGGGCTGGGGTCCCACGCAAGAGAACCGCGCCTAATTCGCCTCGCGGCATTCCGTCGGCCGACGGGACGCCCAGGCCTTAGCCTTGATCCACCGATGATGGTCGGGGCGCCGACGGCGGTTTAAACCGAGAATGCCCGTCTTTTCAAGGAAAATGGAGCTTGTCTAGAGCACATTGACCACCGAAAAGAGGGCATCTCGTAGATGCAAGTTTCCCATAAGCGTGCCTCCGTGTCAGTTTCCTTTGACGAGCCGAATCTCGTGTCGGTGGCCGGGTTGCTGCCGGTGATGACGTTGGCCCGGGACGCCGGGCTGCAGGAACTGGCCGATCAGTGGCTGTCGGTGCCGACGGACAAGGGCGCCAACGCCGGGCTGAAGGTCGCCTCGCTCGTGGCCGGGATGGTCGCCGGCGCGGACAGCATCGATGACATGGCCCTGTTGCGCCACGGCGGGATGAAGCGGCTCTTCACCGCCGGTTATGCACCCTCGACCCTGGGTTCGTTCCTGCGTGCCTTCACGTTCGGGCACGTCCGGCAGCTGGACGCGGTCGCCTCCCGTTTCCTGGCCAACCTGGGGACTCTGGCGCCGCTGCTCGGGAGCCCAGGGGCGGCGGACTTCGTATTCGTCGATGTTGACGACACGATCATCGAGGTCCACGGCTATGCCAAGCAGGGTTCCGGCTACGGCTATTCCGGGGTCCGCGGCCTGAACGCCCTGCTGGCCACGGTCTCGACGAAGGACCATGCCCCGGTGATCTTGGCCCAGCGCTTACGCAAGGGTGCGGCGAACTCGGCCCGCGGCGCCAAACGCCTGATTACCGATGCGCTGTCCACACTCAAACGTGTCCAGACCGGTGGGCGGGTGCTCTGCCGGTTCGATTCAGCCTTCTACGGCCATGCCGCGGTTTCCGTGGCCCTGGCCGGCGGGGCGGCGGTCTCGGTGACCGTGCGTATGGACCCGGCCGTCAAACGGGCCATCGCCGGGATCCCTGAGGCGGCGTGGAAAACGATCGAATACACCGATGCGGTCTTCGATGAGACCACCAACACCTGGGTCTCGAAGGCCGAGGTCGCCGAAACCGTGTTCACCGCGTTCAGCTCCCGCAAAAAGGCTGTGGCTCTGATTCATGATGGTGCTCGTTTCATGCGGGGCTGAGCGGAGTTGGTGCAACTTGCGAGTGTTTCCGTGATGGCTTGATCCAGCGGAGTGGCTGTGACGCCGAGCCTGGTGGTGATCTTGCTGCTGTCAACGATGAAGGGTTCCTCGAACTGGTACCGCATTTCGAGGAGTTCACGCACGACGGGGCTGGTGAGGGCTATGGCGCGCAGAAGAAACGGCGGAACCGATCGGAGCCTGGTGCAGTCCTGGCCGGCCTGCCGGTAGATCGTGTCAACGAGTTCTTGGGTGCTGCGGGTTTGCGGGTCGTTGGGCAGGTGCCATATTTCGCCAGGGGCATCCGGGTGTTCGCCCAGGACGGCGAGACCTTCGCCGACGTCGGGAATGTAGGTGTAGGTATGCGGCTGGTGCGGATCCCCCAGGACGTTGCTGGTCTTCCCGGCCAACGCGGCGGGGAAGACGCGGTCGCCCAGATTGGATTGGGCTCCGCCGCGGGGACCGGAGTAGTCCGAGGCGCGCCGAGGGCAATTTCGACCCGGCCCGCATGGTGGGCCTTCAGCAGTTCATCAGCCATGGCGGCGCGAAGCAGGCCTTTCTTCGTGTGCGCGTTGTTGGGCCGGTTCTCGGTCAGAGGATGTCCTGCAGGGCGCCCGTACATGTAGACGTTTTCCATGCTGACCAGCCGGGCGCGTGCGGTCTCAGCGGCCGCTAATACTCCGGACTGCAGTTTCGGGAACTGCGCGCTCCACTGATGGTAGGGCGGGTTCATCGTCTGGTAGACGACGGCTGCACCGTGAGCTGCGCGGCTAGCAAAATCGGGGTGCGGCGTCTCCGGCCACAATTTCCACGCCCTTCGGGACGGCGGCGTGGCCGGAGCGGTTGACCAGGCGGACGGTGCGGCCGCGGCGGCGGAGAGCATCAAACGTGGCGAGTCCGATGGCTCCGGTGCCGAAGATGACATGCAGATCGGAGTTCATGAAGCAACCTTTGCCGTGGTGTGGGCGATGGCGGGCGGGTTGACCCCAACCGACGGGGCAGGGGAAACGCCTGGGTGGTACCCAGGACGAGGCCGTTCACCGCTCCCATCAAGGCGAGGTCGGGAAGGGTGGTGCGGTAGTCGACGACGGCGGTCCCCATGGCCAGTCCGGCGCTCATGCCGAGGACCGTCGCCGGGATCCATGTGCGGAGCGGAAACGTGTGGCTGCTGGTCAGGGCCTGGACGCCGCCGATGACGAATCCGGCAACGGCCCCCCAACAACCGCCGAGAGCGGGTCGTTGACGCGGCCACTGATCATGCTGCCGACATATCCTCCTACTGGAAGGGCCAGAAAGCTGGTAATCCAAAGCAGCCAGGTCCGGAAGGCGGCAGTTCTTGGGAGCTTAGTTTCGGTCATGGTGTCAGAATCCTTATGCCGGCGGGCGGCCGTGATGGGCGGGGAAGGGGCTGGGGTCGGCGTCGGCGGTGCCGTGGCTAGCTACCCGTTTGGAGGATCGCACCAGGATGCTGACCCCGAGGGCGGCGATCCAGAGGCCCCAGCCGGTGCTGCCGATAGGGCCCGCGAGGTCCCAGACGGGGAACCCGGGGACAGCTGTGGCAAGGATGTCACCTTGATTCAGCAGATAGATGCTGCTGGTAACAAGGCCCGCGGCGCCCAGCCACCGGGCAAGGATCGCGCTGCGCAGGATGATAATGCTGACAATGGCGGACCAAACGATCACCAATAGCTGGCCCAGATGCTCGCCCAGCAGGGCGCCGCCGAACTGGTGCTGGGCTGTCCAGGCAGCTGACACCGCAGAACGCGTCTGCCCATCACCCGTCGCGTAGGTGCTGGCTAGGGCCGGGACGACGAACACCCAGCGCAGGAACCCGATGAGTGACAGGAGCACAGAGGCAGCACCGGCATAAGTGCCAACCTTCCAGACGGGATTGCCCGTAACCTCCAGCGCGGCCGGCAGGAGCAGAATCGGGATGGCGAGGAGCCCGTAGGTCCAGGCAGCGGCGAACCATGCCCAGATCAGACCCGGGCCGCCGGCGCTAAAGGCAGGTAACACCACCTCAGCCGGCTCGCGCAGCACGTCCGGCCAGTCAAAAATCATCGACAGTGCCGTGGCCGCGGTGGCGAATGCCAGGGCACTGACGATAAACAGCCCGCCGGTGACGAGGTGGATCCTACGGGTTGAGGTGGTGCTCACAGCTTCTCCCTGCTATTTCTGTACGCCGTACAAATTGTACGATGTACAAATGGTGTACGCTGTGAGGAATAAAGTCAAGGGAGGACCTAATGACGACGCAGGCTCGCAGTTCAAAACCCGGACCCCGCCGGTCCCTGACCGAGAACGAGATCATGGACGCCGCGCTTGAGCTCCTCGACGAGGGGGGTGTCAGCGCAGCCTCGGTAAGGGGGATTGCGGCCCGGGTCGGCGTCGCCCCGAACGCCGTCTACACCTACTTTCCAGATAAGGCTGCAGTCATAAAAGCTATTGTCGAGTACCTGCTTGGGCAGGTTGATCTGGCGGTGTTTTCGGACCGCAACGTTCCGTGGCGCCAGCGGATTGAGTCCCTGGCGTTGGAGCTCCGGGAACGGCTTACTGCGCACCCCGGGGCCGTTAGCCTGATGATTGGCGGACCCATGGACGGCCCACGGGCACTTGCCCTGAATGAACACCTGATGGAGACACTCCGCGAATCAGGGCTGGATCCAGCTGAGGCTGCGAGGGCGTCCTACCTGCTGGTCGTCTACGTGTTCGGCTCAATAGCCCTTGAATCGGCCGAGCTGGCGGACGGGTTGAGCGGCATTTCGGAAGCCGCAAGAGTTTCCACCCGGCTAAAGGGGTTCTCGGCGATACCGGCCGGTCAGTACCCGTTGTCGGCGGGAGCGGCAAGAATCATGGCTGCCTATGTCTCCACCGAGCAGTACAGGTGGGGACTGAAGAAAGTGCTTGATGGCCTTGCGGGGGCGTGAACGCCCCATCAGCATGGCCGGGCTTCAGCCCGGGCCGTCACCTGAGCGAGCCCCGTCCCTCAGCTCCAACCGGAATGTCGTGGGAGCGACTGGATTCATCGGCCGGTGGACTACCAGGGAGCTGCTCGACTAGGGAACATCGCTCACCGTCGCACTGCGGGACCCGAAGGTGGATGGCGAATCGCGGAACTAGCTCGGGGTTCACGGAACCAGTCCCAAGAATCTTCGGTTCATCCCGGTCGACTTCCATTGCAGGGACCTGGGGATCAGCAATGGTTCCCTGTTTTTTGAGGGGCATCAAAAGTTGGGGGCGACGCAGTCGTGCAGGCCACCGCTGAAAAGCTGAACGTGCTCGTCACCGTTGTCACCCCCGCAACGGTGGCGGGCCGTTCCGTGACCGGTGAAACAGCATCCTCCCGGCACCGGGCGTATGACCGGTGGCGTCGGATCTGCCGGTTTTCTGGCTCGTTGCCGGCGAACGGCGCGGATGGGAAGCGCGGCGAGCAAGGTAGGCGCCAGCTCTGATCCGGCCAGCGGATGCGTTGCCGGAGACTTCTAGGAGTAGCCTTTATTTTGTCGGGCCGACGAGCCTCCTGAGGTACGTGACCAGGCACTGGTCGCGGCTACCACGCTCCCGAACGGTCGCAGGTAGCTTCGTTCGAACCCTTCCTTATCAGGAGTTGCCGCACCAGCCCGGCGCTTCCTGATGACTCAGTGCGACCGCCGTGCTGCCGACGGCATTCCCACCCCTTGGGAGCCGGGCTTCCCCGGAGTGCGTGGCTGAACTAGCCCCAAAATCACGCCTGTTGCCGGGCCCGGGCCGCGGTCCGACCGGCGTTTTCGGGAGGGGTGTTCTGGAGCATCCAGGTGGCCAGCCAGATGATAGCTACGGCCAGGCCGATCAGACCCAGCTGCAGCACAGTCTCCGGAAAGATAGTACGTAAGGCGATGGGAAGGGCACTCGCGGTGTAAAGCAGGACCGCGCCCTTCGGAACACCCGAGGTGCGCCAGAGCGCCACCATGAAGACCACCGTGCCGAGCAGGAACAGCACTGAGACCGCTGTCAGGGCGATACCAAGCGGGCCCGCACGCAACGCCATGATTACACCCGGGTCAATGTAGGGAAAGACAAGGTTGAGAACAAATTCGACCCCGACGAGCCCGGCCAGCGAAGTTATGGTGAGCAGTGCACCTGTCGCGGCCAGCGCCCCGGTTGTGCGCGAAATCAGCAGGTAAATACCAATCACCAGTCCGATAGCGGCGAGTTGGGCGACCGGTGCGGCGAGCTGGGTGAAGGGCGACGTTGGGATGATTCCAGCCCGTTTGGCCGCGTTCACCACCAATATGGCTCCTGAGAGAAATCCCGCGAAGGCGAAGATCCTAATCAGTACGGCAGGCAGGAATACCTGTATTTTGGAGAACATTTAAGGCTCTTGTCTGTTTGGGTAATGCGGGAAATAACGAGTGTTTCAACATTCGTTATGAGCCGGTGTGTGGGTGCCAGCGATAATTGGAAGCTACCGGCGTGGGTGGTGACTGGGCATCACCCACCATGGTGATTAAGGCGGTGACCGGTACCGGTGATGCGTTAGAGCCACACGCTAGGCGGTGGCAGCGGGGCGCGTACAAATAGGGCGCTGGTTATCATCGTTCTGGGCAGGTACGCCGAACGGCTCAGCTGAACCATGCAAAGGGGCCCTGCAAAGGCGCTGGATGCCAGAAACGTCCGGTTCGGACGCTCCGAATCATTTGCTGACCGCTCAGTCCCCTGGCAGCGGTGCTTCATGATCCCTGTCGCCCCGGTCTTGGGTAATGGTTTCGCCGTTCCTGGCAATGCCGTCACCGACGCAGCCGATTTGTTCCGTTGCTTCGATGGGCTCCACGGAAATCAGGAGGATGCCGAGGTCACGGATCTTTGTAAGCAGCCCGTGCAGGGCAGCTTGGTCGGTGACGAGACCGCTGAGGCTTGTCGTGCCGTCGTTTTCGCGGGTCAGGGTGAGGTAACCGAACCAGGCTGACCAGCGGTCCGGAAGATGCCCGTCGACCCGAAGCCGGTAGCCGTGGGGTACGTGGGATTTTGTCATGAGAGCGGGGTCTCGCCCGTTGTCCTGGCCGTTCGTTTGCCGCTGCTGCGGATGATGAACTCCGCGGCAATGAGATTCAGGCCGATCCTGGCCCCAGCATGAGGTCCGTGGTGAGTTCGCTGACGCCGAAGACGGCGTTGCCGATGCCTTGGGTGAAGACCTGGGTGCCGGCGCCGAGAGCCAGTGCAGGCGCGTGTTGTCCAGACCCGGTGACGTTCGACGTCGGCGTGGCGGATCGCTGCGAGGCCGAGGATGATGCTGGCTGCCATGCCAGAACCGACCGCAAGCCGGAAGAAATAGGCGAGCTCTCCGGTGCCGGGCTGTCGGGGGTAGAACTGCGTCATCGACAGAGCGGAGAACCCAACGGCGAGTCCCAGGACCACGAGGGCGCGTCCGGCCCCCTGGTGCCAGGCTGGCCAGCGGCGCCGGAACCGGCGGGAGAACTGGAAGGCGCCCAGGACCGCGTAGGGGATCGCGCTGACGATGTGCACCACCACGGGCGCGGGTGAGGCTCTCATGCGGGCATTCTCCGGGATGAGAAGGGGGCCGCCGGCCAGTCGATAAGCCGCAAAGTGCCGGCTGCGGCAGGGACCAGGACGAGGGCGACCAGCGCGAACGGCACCCACCCGGTCGATCGCGCCGGCCAGGTGGGGCGCGCCATGTTGTGGATGGTCACTTGGCGCCGGCCGGGTTGAGCGGGCGGTTTGCGTCCTGGGGCAGTGGTCGAATAGCCCCGGCGCGCTGGTCCCGCCACAACGAGTATCCCAGGCCCACCAGTGCGACACCGGTGGGTATGGCGAACAGCCTTTCGTTGACCTGCGGCAGCAAGGGGATGGCCAGAGTCGCCACGGAGCTGGCGGCCAGCAGCACGGCGGCCCAGCGGGGGAGGACCTTGGCGCGGAAGAGCCCGATCCCGAACAGAAGTCCGCCGCCCAGGAATGTGGCTGCCGAAGCGAGGATGAGGACTTGCATCAGGCCGATGTCGCCGCTGGCGTGCCCGCCAGTAACCACAGCAAAGACGTCGTTGACGTATCCGGGTGCCGTGTGGGCAAGAGTCGGAAAGACAACGGCCCCGATCACTTCCACGCTCATCATGATGAGGTATCCGGCGCTGAACACGAGGTACCCGATCAGGCCCAGCACTCCGGTCTGCTTCACCTGGCGCAGGTACATTCCGGTGATGCCGGCCAGCGACAATCCGGCCATGAGCACCTTCAGGCTTTGGCGGACCGTGTACTCGGTGGTGGCGGCGAACGCCGCATCAAGTTGGGGGTGGTTAATTTGGACGCCGATGAACAGCAGGCCTGCCGCGACAGCGGACAGGCCGGCAGCCCGGGCGAGGGTGGTGGTGGTGATGGTCATCTTCGTCTCCTGGGTCTGGGTTTCCGCAACAGGCCATCGCGGGATGGTTCAAACCTAGGGACGGGCTGGGTGAGCAGGCATCACCCCGTGATGTGAGCGACAGGGTGAGATTTGACTTTGCCGGTTATGTGAGGCCCCGGTCGCGCCCCTGGCGGACCGCGGCCTGGCGGGTGGTGACGGCGAGCTTCGTGAAGATGTGCCTGGTGTGGGTCCGGAGTGTGTTGGGTGAGATGAACAGCGCCCGGGCGATCTCCGGGCCGCTCAGTTCGCTGTCGAGGAGCCGGAGTACCTGCAGCTCGCGCCGGCTCAACTTCTCTTCTGCCGAGGAGGTCAGCCTGTACCCCGGGACGGGGGCTAGCGCTTTGGGCGGCGCAGCCAGGTCGAGGAGCCGCTGGGTGTGATCTTCGGCGATTCCGTGGCCGGCCGCATCATGCAGCAGCTCCATCATCGGTGCCCCTTCGGCTATGAAGACCCTGGCATAGCCGGTAGGTTCGGGCGCCTCCGCGAAAGCCCGGCCAAGTATCCCGCGGGCCTGCGCGTGGTTTCCTTGAACGGCTTCGGAAAGAGCCTGCAGCATGCGGATCTCCACCCTGCTGCCGGCGCGTCCGTCTGTCTCTGCGGACTGGAGCAGCCGTCCCAACAGGCGATCGGCTTGCCCGGACGCGCCGCGGTCGGGATGTTCCCGGTTCTGCGCTAAGAGCAGCCGCACGAGCGTGAGGTGGTCGAACTCGCTCAGGTAGCTGACGTCATCCGTTACAGACACGCCTCGCGTCTGTGCCCACTCGGCGGCTTCCGCTGTCTTGCCTTGGGCGATCCAGATCCGGGCTCTCATCGCTCCAATCGGCTGCACCTCAGGAAAGAATCCTGGCCGGTAGATCTGCTCCGCCTGGTCAAGCAGGTCGGTGGCCTGGGCCAAGCTTCCCTCGGCACGGGCAACCAGCGCCCTCGCTACGAACCACCGGTAGCGGCTCTCGGTCATGGGCGCCCGTTCGAAGAACTCACCAGCGCTCGTGAGGTGCCGTGTTGCGGCAGCGATATCTCCGGCTTCCAGGTCAAGCCCACCCAGCCCCACATGCAGCTCGGCGGATGCCCGGGCGACAGGCTCATCCTCGGCGTCGGCAAGTTGCAGCGCATCCTGGTAAAGCCGCCGCGCCTTGCCGGGCCGGCCGGCCACGAGCCACATGTCAGCGAGCACGACGGTGCTGCTGAGCGCGTCAATAAGGTTGCCGGATGCGTGCAGGCTGGCCACGGCCTGCGTGAACGTATCAAGCGCAGACGACAAGTCCCCGTCCGCCCACGCGGCGAGCCCTAGAAAGCCCGCAGCAGCGCCGCGTGCAAGATGGTCGCCGGGACCGGCCAGGGCAAGGGCGTGCCGGGCGTGATCGGACGTGCCTGCCGCATCGCCCCGCGCCTGCGCAAGGGAGGCTCGGTAGACGGCGATGGTCGCCGGCAGCGTCCGGAGCTCCTCAGTGACGGCCCAGG
This sequence comes from Pseudarthrobacter linnaei, assembly GCF_055412825.1. NCBI lineage: Bacteria > Bacillati > Actinomycetota > Actinomycetes > Micrococcales > Micrococcaceae > Pseudarthrobacter > Pseudarthrobacter linnaei. The sequence continues at coordinate 28,270 of NZ_JBVAYX010000020.1, read as the reverse complement.
GCTGAGCTGCCCGGGACGGGAAGGCAGCCAGTGCACGTTCCGCATCCTCAAAGTGCGGCTCCACCCCGTGGAGGTCACCGGAGACCATGAGCATGAATCCGTAGAACACGCTAAGCACCGGGCTGTTCCGGACGGCGTCGGCCGGCAGTGCCTTCAGCCAGCCGAATAAAATTGCCTCCTGCCGGTTGCGCCGGATTATCGGCACGGCCAATTCCACAAGGTGGGCCGCGCGGTTAAAGTCCTGGGCTTCCAAGGCATGCCTGACCGCTTCTTCCATCAGGTCCTTGCGTTCGTACCATGCGCTGGCGCGCTGATGAAGCAACGGCATCAATCCAGGCTGTTCGTTGAGCAGACGCGCCCGCAGCACGTCCGCGAAGAGGTGGTGGTAGCGGTACCACTCCCGCCGGTCATCTAACGGGACGATAAAAAGGTTGGCGCGCTCCAGTGACGTGAGCATCTCCGTCCCGTCACCGCGTCCCGTCACCGCGTCACAGAGGGGGCCATTGAAGCGGTCGAGAACGGACGTGAGCAATAGGAAACTGCGAGCCGGACCGGGTTGATGCGCAAGTACCTCCTCGACCAGGTAGTCGACGATGTACCGGTCATTCCCGGCGAACCCGGCGATAAAACCGGCAACGTCCGTGCGGCCCTGGAGCGAGAGCTCTGCCAGCTGCAGCGCTGCTACCCACCCTTCCGTACGCTGCTCCAACGCCTCGACGTCTACGGCGGAAAGGTCCAATCCTGCTACGTCATTCAGGTATGCGGTAGCCTCCTCCGATGTAAAACGCAGCTCCGCTGCACGGAGCTCGACAAGCTCGCCGCGCACCCGCCAACGGGGCAAAGGCAGCTCGGGGTCAGCGCGCGTGCTGATCAGAACGTGGACGTGGGACGGAAGGTGGTCAAGCAGGAAGACCATCCCGCTGGCGACCTCGTGGCTGTCAGCGAGGTGGTAGTCATCGAGCACCAACCAGACATCCGCCGGCACCATCGCCAGATCGTTCAGCACCATGGTGAGCGCGGACTCGGTCGAGACGCCTGCAGGAGCAATGAGCTCCAAGGCAGACCCTCCGGCACCAGGCACCGCTGTTTGCAGCGCGGTCACAACATAGGTCCAAAAAGACGCAGGGTCGCTGTCGGCAGCGTCGAGCGAAACCCACGCAATACGACGGTGGTCCTCCTCCATTCCGCCGAGCCACTCGGCAAGGAGTGTTGTCTTGCCGAACCCGGCCGGAGCAGACACCAGCGTCAATCGCGCCTCAGTTCCCCGACGCAGGCGATCTAAGAGCCGTGGGCGCGTCACAACATGGCGACGCACTCTTGGGATGAACAGCTTCGTTGAGATCAGCGGACGTGCCATACGAACCCCGCCCCGAGGCGCACAACCAATCGGGAAGGTGCGGCAATCCTGTACCCAATCCCCAGTGGTGGCCGGGGATGGCCGACAGGGTACCGAAGAAGAAGGGTAAGGCCGCCCAAGGATCTGTGCTTCCGCGGACTGTTCTCGAAAAACGTCGTCCAGTGGGCATCCATCAGCGCTACGCCGTTGCCCTCTGCGTTCCTTAGAGTAATGGGCCTCGCCGGCATCGCTTTCGTCGTCAACCCCGCCGTCACAGCAGCGCAGGTCGTCGTGGGGCTGCGTGGCGCATCATTGTGGCCTTTGATCATCCACCACACCCTCGGGGTCACCACCCTCCCGACTGGGGGCCGTGCGTAGCGCCTGGCGATGGATTCTGATGGTCGGCGGCGACGTCCACTCATCTTCGGACTCCTGATTCTCCGCAGATCCAGCAAGCACAGCTCGGCCCACTCAGATCATTCATAACGGGTACAAACCGGAAGAACAATATTCAAGGGTCAGAAAGGCATGTAGCGCACCTGGAGGGCGCGCACCGCAATAGCGCTCGTGCCTGACTGGGCGCAAGATGACCGATGCCCCGTTTTACACTGAGGGCTGACCTTCCAGCGCGTTCCGATTGGGAGGGGCGATGTCATTTTCAGCTGCTGACTGCGGAACCCTTCCTGTGGTTTCGGGCTGTGCAGCTTGATTCGTGTCATATGTGTTTACGGGCTGGTGAGCCGGCTGCGCGTGCGGCGAGAGTGAATCCCCCTTCGTCGCTGTTGGGTCCAGGGTCCGGTGCCCCCGTGAGGCCAGGCAGAACGGTACGGGCCGCGTGCGCGCCCTGGGCAGCGGTGGCGTCCCGGTGGTCAATGCCGTAAGGCTACCCGCCGGCTGGCCGGATGAAGGGCGCCGTTGCCGCTGCTTGACGCGAAGGTACCCCCGGGCCTGCACGTCCCGGCCGCTTTGGCCGCGTCGGAGAAGATCCGTCAGGAAGTGCTCACCCGCTACGGCATCGACGCCGACGACGTCGGCACAGACGCCGCCTACCTCACGCTTCGAGGATCCCGCGCTGGTCAAAGCAGGCAAAAGATGCACGAGGCCAAGCTTCTGGCCGAGGGCGGGTTCAAGGGCTCCGAACGAACACTGGTGGAGCAGCGGTACGAGCGCGCGGAACAGGAACTCCTTGCCAGCATGGAAAAAGTCGGCCGCGAGGTCGAGGACCGCGTCACCGGCATCGACAGCAGCCGGGCGCGAAGACCAGAGCCTCAAAGCAGAGAGCGCCTCCGCCGCCGGCTACGGCTCCGCCGAACAACACGAGAAATTCGCGGATCCCCGGCCAACACTGGTGCGAATGAAACCCAGGTCCACGCGCCTCGCGGAAGCCGGACCGAAGGCACAGACCCCAGCGCAGCTGCGACGATGGGCAAGGAGGCGACCAAGGCCAGAAAACCGCGGGCAGGGCCATCAGTGGGTCCGGAGAGAGGCATGAACGGCCTCACACGGTAGCTGGTTAACACGCGGGGCGTCAGCCGGGCGTCGTTTAATGAGAAATGGGGAACCGGGGGTACTTTTGAGGAGTTGCCGAAATGTTCGGCTGCCTGCTCGGGGAGGACGTGATCGTGGTACCAGTCGCTGATGGCGGCGGAAAGGCCAGTGTCGATTTGGGCGCCGACGGGCTTCTCCATCTGCTCTGGCCTCACGGGGCCCGCATTGAGGTCGAGGATGCCCGGGCGGCGATGGCGAAAGTCAACGAGGTATGCCAGCAAGAGCACCATCCAATGCTTGTGGACATGGCAGCAGTCGCTTCCGTTAGCCGAGAGGCCAGGGGTATATGGTCCATTCCCTGCGGCGCTTCCCGCATCGCGTTGTTAGGTGAGTCGCCTGTAGACCGGGTCCTGGCGAACTTCTTCCTTGGAGTGCATGTCCCGCCTTGCCCGACCCGTTTTTTTACGTCGCGCAGCGAGGCTGTGGCCTGGCTGATTGCCGGTGTGTGAGTTCCGGATGTCCTTCCAGCGGCCGACGAGGCCAAGCCACTCAACTGGGCCGATTTTGAGAGGCGAACCGGTATTGGAGGTGGGCGCAGTCCGACCGGTGCGCTTTTTCAGCACGCGGGCGTCCTCGGGTCCAGGACTGGCCACCGGCCGCATTCCTGCTCATCCGCTAGCTGGCGCGCCCGCCCGGAGCAGACGTTTTTGGGCGGAGATGCGACAACGGGACACCGCATCCGAGGTTGCCGGTGAACGGGAATCCGGGACGTGAAGAGAAATAAGTCGAGGGGCACCCAGGGGCAGCTCCCAGTTAGTGAACGCACTTCTCCCTGTTGCTGCGTTCGTAAGGAGGAGCCCGTCAACGGCCCACCTTCCCGCAGTTTTCTGCTCCCAGGGATTTCATGACTTCGAGAAAAGGTGTTGAGGACCCGCGCCTGCAGCTGTTGGTTGACGGCGTTGTCCGATTGGCCGCCGGAGAGCTGGACGCACGCATCGAACCCTCGGAGCACCGGGATGACATTGATGCTGTTATTACGGGAGTCAACCTGCTCGCGGAAGAACTGGGCCACATTCATTCGGAGCTGGAACAGCGGGTGGCCGCCCGCACGGCTATGTTGCGGCGAACGCAGGTTGAACTGGAGCAGATGGCCAAGACAGATGCCTTAACGGGACTTGCAAACAGGACGTTGCTCACCGAGAGGATCCAAGAAGCAATCCGGTCCAGCGCGGACGGCGGAAAACTCCCGGCCGTGGTGCTCCTGGATCTGGATTCATTCAAGGCCATCAACGACACCCTGGGCCATAGTGCCGGTGACGCCGCGCTGGTGGAGGTTGCCAAACGTCTCCGCTCCGCCGTCAGGGCCTCGGATACTGTGGCCCGCCTGGGCGGGGATGAATTTGCCATCCTCATTACCGCTGCCACGGAAGAGGAGATCCTTCAAATCGCGCACCGTGCGTCGAAGTATCTGCAGGACAGCGTGCGTATCGGAACAGAAACGGTTTGGGCAATGGCCAGCATCGGCGTTTGCATTGGCGCGCCGGGGTACCCGGCGGAGGCGCTGATGCGCGATGCCGACATTGCCATGTATCAGGCTAAACTGCGGGGTCGCAACAATGTACAACTCTTCCACCCAGACATGCTTGACGCCGTCCGGGAACGGTCGCAAATAACCGCCGAATTACGAACAGCGGTTGCCCGAGGGGAGCTGGCACTGCTATACCAGCCGGTGGTTGAACTGGCTTCCGGTAGCGTCATCGGCCTAGAAGCCCTCCTCCGATGGCATCACCCTGAACGCGGAACCGTTATGCCGGGCAGCTTCATTGGCATCGCAGAAGAAACCGGCTTGATCTTTGAACTGGGACGGTGGGTGCTGCATGAAGGTGTCGCACAATTGAGGCGCTGGAGCCAAACCGACCCGGACCTTCCAGACTTTTGTCTGCACATCAATCTTTCTGCCGCCGAACTGCTTCGAACCGACTTGTTGGAGGACATCCGGGACACGCTGGCCAAACATGGCGTGGATCCGCGGCGTTTGGTCTTGGAGATCACTGAGACAGTGTTGATGTCCCGGGGAACCGGGGAAGAACAGGTCCTCAGCAGGCTCCGGGAGCTGGGCGTGGGGCTGCAAATTGACGACTTCGGTACCGGGTATTCGTCCATCAGCTACCTTATGTCGCTTCCGGCAGACGCCGTGAAGGTAGACCAGTCTCTGATAAAGAACATAGGGTCGGACCCCCGGCAACAAAAGTTCGTTTCAGCCATTCTGCAGCTCATTTCCGCAGCGGGACTTAGGGCGATCGTGGAAGGCATCGAAACAGCCGAGCAGGAGACTCAGCTGCGGGCCATGGGTTGCCTCTACGGGCAAGGTTACTTCTACGGACTTCCGGCACCGGCCGCGGAAGTACCGGATCAACTCCGCCGGCCCGCACGGCGTCTGTAGAGTTAGCGTATGTCGACGCTTTGGGACCGGATGCTGCTTGTCCCCTCAGTAATACGCCTCGCTTCGCGGGCACCGAAGAACCCGGACGCTGCGTGGGAAGGATACTGGCGCGGAATCCGCACCACTGGCCGTTCAGGCGAGGTGCTTTGGGACTCCGACTCCCTGGCAGAGCGTGCGCAGTACTCCGGCGCGGTTCTTGCGCACTTTGATCCAGCTCTTCCGGTAGTTGACGTCGGGTGCGGCAACGGAACCCACACCCGCTGGCTTGCCAGCCTATTTCCAAGAGTTCTCGGCATCGACGTATCCAAGGGGGCGGTCGAGATGGCGAGCAGGGAAGCAGAAGGCATCCCAAATGCCGACTTCATTGTTTTGGATGCTGCGGGGGCAGGTGCGGGAGACCTCCTGCTGGACCGGCTGGGGCCCGCCAATGTCTTCGTCCGCGGAGTATTCCACGTCCTGAAGCCCGACAGGCAGGCCGCCGTGGCTGCCAACCTGCGAACCGTCATCGGGAACAAAGGCCGAGTGTTACTGGCCGAGACCAATTTCCGCGGAAATAGTCTCGGTTACCTGGCGGGGCTCGGCGCCACCCGGCAAAGCATGCCCCTGCAGGTGCAGCGCGCCCTGGAAAATCTTCCCCGGCCCGGGCACTTCGGTGCTAAAGAACGGCGCAGCGTATTTTCGGATTTGGAGTGGCAGGTGATTGCGGACGGCCCGGTGGACATTGAAGTGGTCCCGTTGAACGCAAGCGGTCTTTCGCAGTGGGTTCCGGGATACTACGCACTCCTGTCGGGCGCGGAAGATTCCGGAACAGGGCACGAGCGGGTGTAACTGAACCCGGTGACCACCCCGACTAAATGGACGGTGGCCGGGTCCCAGTGTAGGAGTGAACTGCCGCGGAGATCTCGGACAGCGAGCCCTCCTCAATGAGGGTGCGGAAAGCAGAGATCGGGGGCAGCTCACTTCCCAAAGCGGCATTTCCTGGCTGACTGGCCCGGGCTTCAATGACCTGGCCTAGGTAGTCCGGCATGACGGGGTCCCCTATGGGCGGCCTGCTCCAGCTTCTCCGGGGAGACGTGTGCCGCGGTCCGCGCTAATGCCACCAGAGCAATGCAACGCCACGGGCGACACTAATGGCGACCAGTATCGGGGCAGCTACGAGGAAGGCTGAGCTGAGTCGGGAGACACTGTAGCCGTGGCCGCGCAGAGAGGTTGCCCGGCGAATGGCGTAAACGACGTTCGCGATCAAATAGGGGACCGATCCGGCCGCGCAGAAAAGCGACAGCATGATGCCAAAGCCGACTCCGCGAAGCCCTCCGGGCTCGTACATGCTTGCCGGGAGAGCAAAGCTGACAGAAATCCCAATGAAGGCTGCAACACCGACCCAACCGAGTGCCATCAGGACGGTACGGAGGGTCCTCGCCCACATCGGCAGCGTGTTCGAGATGGGCGGCGTGGCCTAGGCAAAGCCGTCAGGTTCGTTCCACGGGGCGGGACTGGTCACTGGTATCTTTCGGATCACGGCGGGCAAGAGCTGCCCCGGCCAGCATACGGGAAGCCCTGGCCGCGGCGCGGGTAGCAGCTTCCGAGCGGTAGTCGTTGATCCAGGCACCCCAGCGGGCCGTCTCCGGGTAAAGCCGGGGCCGTGAAGAGGAAACTTGCCTACGCCGCTCACCTGCGTGGCCATAGGCTCTCGATCTGGGGAGATCGTGCAGGCAACCGGCATCACCTGCTCCGGTCTCCACCGTCGGCTACAGACTCGACCCCCTGAGGCCTTGACCGCCGAGAACCCGGATAGCGGCTAAGCCATCGGAGTGTCTGTGGTGGCGCAGCCGACTTATCAGGCAATGTGGCGTTCCTCCAGCGTCCAAGCCAGAACGAGTATGTCCGGACCTGACAAGGTCGTCAGGCCGTATATGAAGGCGTCGAGGTCCCACGCGTCAGCGTGGCCTCCGTTTGCCCAGAAGCCGAGCGAGAGATCCAGCAGGGTGAAGTTTCCATCGTCCAAGCCGTTCCGGGCCGCCCGGCGCAGAACGTTGACGTCCATTGATTTCCTCCCGTACCGGTATTCTTTCCGGTACCACGAGCGCACAGACGATGGCGAACGCCGGCTCAGTTGACCGGCCTGACCCTGTCTCGCGTTGTTTGTGTTCTGTCTTTTCCTCTGAATCCCATCGGGCGTTGGCCTGCGGCGCTCTTCTGCTGCAGGGACGGTTCTCCGGGATGATCTCCAAGTGGCGTCGGCGCGGGGCTTCTTCCTCGCCCCCAGGAGGAGTAGCGCCTTAGCGGCACCGTGCGTTCTCGCTCATCTCTGCATAGTCCCACTGTGCCGCGCCCGAGACTAGGGCAGTTTTCCCTGGGGCTCCAGGGACTGAGTGTCTGGGCCAGTGCTCATGGGGAGCTCAAGCGTCAGGGAGCTCGGACGAAGACCGCGGCATCACTTTTTGAGCGAGACGGTTCATGTCCGGTGGGCCCATGTCCGCCATGACCAGCTGCCGGTCAGCCGGTGCGGTGTCAGATCGGGGAGCCTGTGTCCTGACGTCCGATCCGGTCGAATTGCAGGTCCGCTGCAGCGACGCCGTTCTCCGCACGGATCCTGACTCCGAATTCCGCGGCCCTGGACCGCAAGGCCGTGTCGCCCAGCGCGCCGCTGAGCGCTGCGGCCAGCCCTTGGCTCGTGAGTTGCCCCCGCGGAATGAACTGGTAGGCGACGGGAACCGGCAGGATGGTCCGGTTCCGCATCCTGAGATCTCGTGCGCCGGCGCTCCGATGAGATCGTCCCGGACGCACAGCGGCGGCGTGCTCACCACCCGGCCGTGCCCGGACCACCCTTGAACGGACCAACGATCTGCTTGGTGATCCAGCCGCCGTAGAAGTCCCCATTCTGGGAGGTCACCTGCTCGCCGTTGACTTCGCAGGAGTCCATGTGACCCGGGTAGAGGGCCACCCGGGTCCTCAGCGACTCGAACCCCCGGGTGGGTGCAGGGTAAGTCCACCCGGCACGGGGAACAACGACTCCGCCGGCAACGACGTCGAAGTAGTGCGCTTCTCCCTTGAACTCGCAGAAGGTGGTTCCCTCGACCGGGACGAGCACCCCGTCAGGGAATGAGTCCACTGGCAAGTAGTAGACAGGCGGATGACTCGTCTCCAGGACGCGCACTGCATCGGTGGTGTCGGCAATCACCTGCCCGCCAAGGCGCACAATAACCCGTTCGGATCGCGGCTCGACCCTTGGCGGCCGAGGGTAGTCCCACACCGATTCCTGACCGGCTTTGGGTTTGATGGGCTGGGGACGCCGGAAGACGCCGGATGGGCCCTGAGCAGGAGTCATATACCCATGATCCCATCCTGCGCTGGGATGCCACAGTGCAGGCCGGGGGAGGTCTCGGCTGGCCCAGGTGGCGGGAGCGGGCTACGGAGGCAAGTGACGGACCGGAGCTGGGAACCGGAAATTGTCACGCTGCCAATCCCACCGGCCGCGCACGGGTCAGACGTGTCGCACCCGGGGACGGGAGCGAAGGCGGGTAACCTGCCAAGGGAGTCTTGGAAGGGGCTGTGCTGTGGACATTCTGAGCGGTGTAAGCGGCGAGTGGTTGAAGGCCCTGACGTGGCTCTCGGCCCTTGCCACAGGGTTGCTGCTGTGTTTTTGGCGGCCTCGCCGCGTTCACTGGGCCGCGCTCGGCTCCGTCCTCGCGTTTGCGGTGGCGAACATCGCAGCGGGCATCTACGTCCTGTCCCACCTCGGAGATTCGCGCTGGGGCGGGGGCGCGGAGGAGCGGCTGGATGCCCCCTCGCTGGCTGATACCCCCGTTGTTGGACAGTTCCTTGGATCCCTGGACGCGCTCCTGGACGGCGTAGTGGACGGCGTGAATGAATTCAACGATTTCCGGGCCTCGCTTCCGGTAGCCGTGGATTTCCTGGCATCAGCCGGCTGGGCCCTGGCTGTTGCCGTGCCACTGGGCCTGGTGGCGCTCGTGGTGGGCTACCGGGACGCCCAGCGCCGTAGGGCCGAATTTGCGAGATTCAGACTGCAGGTCGAACGGCTCAGCACTGAACTCGATGAAATCAAGCGCCACGTCGGTTACTCGAGCCGGGGTTAGCGCCGCCGGTAAGCGCCGATGTCAGCCCCGACGCTGGAGTGCCGGCAGGACGCCGGAAGGACCGCTCCCGTATCCAGCCCCCGGGTCCACGAAGCAAGGGCAAGGACAAACGTCCCGTAGGCGGTGGCCCGGAAATGCATTCAGGAGTGAAACCGCCCCGGGGCCAATGGCCCGTGACAGCGGACTCGGCGGTCTGGAGGATTGCTAGATGACGAAGCCACAAAACATGAAAACGCCTTACAGGCCAGCCGCAGTGTTCGCTGGGCTGGTGGCATCGGGCTTTCTGTTCCGGCGCTTTCAATTGCGCTGGGGTGCCACCCCCGCCGAAGCCGACGGCGGGCTTCCGGGCGACGACTTCCTGTCCATTGCCGGTCTACAGTCAACGCGGGCGATCACCATCGAGGCTCTGGCGGATGCAGTGTGGCCCTGGTTGGCGCAGATGGGTCAGGGACGCGGCGGACTCTACAGCTACGACTTCCTCGAAAATCTGGCCGGTCTGGATATCCACAGTGCTGACCGGATCCACCCGGAGTGGCAGGACATCAAGGTAGGCGATCGCTTTCACCTGGCACCGGCTGCTTCCGCAGACCTGGAAGTGGGGTTAGTGGTCGAGGGCAAGGCGCTCGTGCTGCGCGTTCCTCCCGGTTCTCCGCCCGGCCCGTTCGATTTTTCCTGGGCTTTTGTCCTGCAGCCACAGTCCGACGGGACCACCCGGCTGCTGGTGCGGGAGCGGTATGCCTACCTGCAGTGGTGGGCCCGGTGCCTGGTCGAGGCGGTGGAGGTTGCCAGTTTCATCATGTCCCGGCGGATGCTCCACGGTATCAGGAGCCGCGCCGAGGGCTACGACGGGTAGCGTTCCTTGAGCCGCTGGGGCGAAAGGCCGTCACTTGTCGTCTGGGCGGGCCCGGTCAAGCCAGTCACCGAGCAACGCGGCGAGGAGGTCGGGCCGCTCGTGCATGAGTGCATGGCCCGCGCCGTCTACTACTGCCAGGGTGGCGTGCGGATAGCGCTCGAGTAAGTCCATTGCGTCGGTATAGCCAACGACCGAATCGCGGCGTCCGGCCGCGATTAGGGTCTGCGCCGGGAAGGTGCCGGATCCGACGTCGACCGTCCATTCGGCGAAGATCCGGCCCAGCCCGGTCGCGTCGACGAGCCTCGTGCCCGGCACGATGTGGCTGCGGTAGCGGCGGGCGGTGGCCGGTGTGCGCACGACGAAGTATTCGTCGAAACCTTGACGTTGCTCAGGTTCGAGTTCGTCGTACGCGTCAGCGCCCTGAAAAACTACCTGATGGTCGGGCACATTTTGTGCGCGCTCGGCCACGGGGCATAGCAAAGCCAGCGCGCGCACGATCTCTGGCCGCTGCGCGGCCACGCCGCGCGCAAGATATGCGCCGTAGGAATGTCCAAGCAGCATCACCGGTCCCGCCTCCAACCGATCAATGAAGTCGACGATTAGCGCGACCACATCATCGTTGCAGGCCAGGTCGCCGGTTGTGGAGCGGCCCATTCCTGGCAGATCCGGATAGATCCGCCGGTATCCCGAGCCGGGGACGACGGCCTCGATCGCCGCTTCTATTTCGCGGTGATCCACACCGGCGCCGTGAAGCGCAATAAGCGGCACTCCGCAACCGTGCTCGACGTAATGAATCAGGACGTCGTTGATCCGCCGCTCCATGGCATCATCGTATTGGTCGATCCGTGGCAGCAACACCACACCCCAAATCATGTGGCCTCCGGGGCTGCCGTCCGTATCTTCCCCGCTGGCCACGTTCGCTGCCGCGTCGATGGCTGCCCGGTACGGCGGGGAGCCGGAACTCACCCGCCGGACCCCGGCTCGCCCAGCTCGGCAACCGTCTGCGGGGGGTGCGCCAGCACATTGACCGGCAGTCCGATGCCAGCGGTGACGATCTGGACTTCTTGAACCACAGTCCGGGCATGCAGATGAGGGTGGCCGGCGCGCCCGGCGGTGCTGTCCTCCAGGTTGACCCCGGGCACACCGAGGGCGGCCAGATGGGCCCCCAGTTCCGCAACCTCGACGGGATCATCGGAGTAACCGTCTCTGACACAAATGCCAAGGCGGATCCGATGTCCAACGCATTGGGCAGCAGCAGCAGTGGCGACGCAGTTGAGTTCCCGAAGAGGTGCGATTTTAGTTCCCGTCCTCTGCCAACCACATCGGTGAATACAGTTTCAGTGTTCAAACGTGGCTGGGCGGTGCAGGGGTGGCCAATACCGAAACGCCACTGACCCGGGTTAAAAGGTGGCCTAGGGCCGCCCCGGCCACTCTTTGCCCGCCCACGGGTCGTAGTCGGCGATTAGCTCCTCTTGTGGCGGCCGCTCATGTTCGGGGACATGCTGCAGGTTAACCCGCACCCGGTACCAAAGCGAACTCGTTCCGCGCATTCCGTCGACGAGGATGTCGGCGGGATGCAGGGCCGGGACGAGGTCCGCATGCCGGGTCTTCCACTCGTCGAGCGCCACGCGCGCCTCGTGCTTGGTCCTGGTACGTGCCACCTCGATCAGCGGCATTACCGACTGCCGGCGGCCCGAGCCGTCGCCGCCGCGCGGCGGCTTTTCCGCGGGGCCGAGCTCGGCCGCCAAGGCGAGAAGTCCGGCCAGCGTCCCGACCGTGTCGTCGATCCCGGCGTGCGGGTCGCCCATCACGGCGAAACGCTCAAGCACCGTCGGCACCGTGAATTGTTCCGGCCGGGCGGAGCGAACCTCGTCCCAGGTGAGCGGAGTCGAGACCCGGGCGTCGGGCAGGGGCCGGATCGAGTACGCCGATGCCACGGTGCGGTCCTTGGCGTTCTGGTTGAAGTCGACGAACACACTCTCGCCCCGCTCCTCCTTCCACCATCGCGCTGTGGCGAGGCCCGGAGCCCGGTTTTCGACCTCGCGGGCGAGGGTCTCGGCGGCGAGCCGCACGTCGCGGTATGACCACCGCGGCGCAATGCGCACCAGGATGTGGAGTCCCCGCGATCCGCTCGTCTTCGGCCACCCGACCAGCCCCGCGTCGTCGAGCACGTCCCGCGCGACATGGGCGACGTCGACGATCTGTTTCCAGTCGACTCCCGGCATCGGGTCGAGGTCGATCCGCAGTTCATCGGGGTGTTCGAGGTCCTCGGCGCGGACGGGGTGCGGGTTCAGGTCCAGGCAGCCAAGATTCACCACCCACGCCAAGCCCGCAGCATCCCGGAGCACGGCCTCCTCGGCCGATGTTCCCGACGCATAGCGCAGCGTGGTCGTATCGATGAAGTCGGGGTGGTTTTCGGGCACACGCTTCTGAAAGAACGGCTCGGCGTCGATCCCCTTCGGGAAGCGCTTGAGCACCATGGGCCGGCCGCCGGCGCCGCGCAGCGCACCCTCCGCGACGGCGAGGTAATAGTGCACCAGGTCAAGCTTCGTCAGCGCGGGCTCGGGGAACACCACCTTGTCCGGACTCGAGATTCGAACTTCGGTGCCGGCGATGTTGAGGATCTCGGCCGGGGCCTTTGACGGGTTCATTTTGCCACGCTAGCAACCATCGGATGCCGCAGCCAGACCGGCTGCGCGGGCGCTTTTCCGATCAGGCTGCCTGCCAGCTGGCCTGGAGCGTCTTCAGCCCGTAGACGATGGTGCTGTCCATCCGTTCAAGGTCCGCTCCGGGGGCGAGGCTCAGGCCGGGCAGCCGGGCCAGGGTTGCCTCCAGTGCGATCCTGGCCTCCAGTCTTGCCAGCGGGGCACCGAGGCAGAAGTGGATGCCGTGGCCGAACGCCAGATGCCGGGTCTGGCCGCGGTCGATATCGAACTGGGCTGCCCGCTCAAACTGCCGCTCGTCGCGGTTCGCGGAGCCGATCCACGCCACCACCGGGGCGCCGGCCGGAATCTCAACGTCGCCCAGGGTGGTGTCGGCAACGGTCACCCGGTACATGGACTGGACGGGGGACCGAAAGCGGAGCACCTCTTCAATCGCTGGGGGAAGCAGCGATGGTTCCTGCACTAACCGTTCGATGGTGCCGGGCACTTCGGTGAAACACAGAACCGCGTTGCCGATCAGATTGGTGGTTGTTTCGTTCCCGGCGACGAGCAGCAGGGCGCAGAAGCCCAGCAGTTCGGCCGCGTTCAGCTTCTGCCCGGCAATCTCGGCGGCGAGCAGGTTGCTGATCAAATCATTGCCGGGCCGCCTCCGGCGCTGTTCGATCAGGTCCAGGAAGTACTGGGTCATCTCCTGGTTGGTCGCCTGGTGGTCATCAGTCGCCGCTCCGGTCCGCGTCTGGCTGACGATGACGTCGGACCACTGCTTGAAGCGGTCACGGTCAGCGGCGGGTATGCCCATGAGTTCGGAGATCACGATGACCGGCAGCGGGTAGGCCAATGCCTGGATCAGGTCCGCTGTGCCGAGCAAAGCGATCCCTTCCAGAAGCCCGTCAGTGAGTTCTGAGATGCGGGGCGCCAGCGCGTCCACAGCTTTCGGCGTGAACGCCTGGGTCACCAGGGAGCGCAATTGCCGGTGCCGCGGGGGATCGGTGGTGATCAGGCTCGACGCGAACAGGTGGCCTGTCCCGGATGGCTCGTCGCCGCCCATTCGGGAGGAAAACCTGGCATGTTCGGAGAGCACCCGCTGCACGTCGTCATACCGGAAGGCATGCCAAGTTAAGGATTGCTCGTCGTAAAAGACGGGTGCGGTTCTCCGCATTCTCTCGTAATGGGGAAAAGGATCCAGCGCCTGCTCACTGGCCGGGGCGAAGTCCATGGCTGGCCTCCCTTGGTCAACCCGGCGATCTGTCGGCCTGGATGACCGTCGGGGCTCGAATTGATGGACCCGTGGAACCCAGAGTTTATTCGACGCCCACCCCTGGCGTCGAGGAGCTGACGTCGCGGCTGGCCCAGTTGTTGGCGGGCGAGGAGGTGGTGGTGCTGCTGGTCGGCGAACCGGCCGGCGGAGTTGCCGCTGCTCAACTTCCGGCTCAATGCCTGGTACCAGGGTCCGGTCGCGATCCTGGACGAACTTTACGTTGGTCCAGGCCTTCGTAGTCAGCGTCCGGCAGGGCGCGTTGGGGCACCCCGATTCTATGAAGCACGCGGCTTGACCACCGCCGAGCCAAACGGCGCAGAACCGATGCTGTATTACTACCTCGAGCCCTGAACGGCAGTCCGGTCCCGGGCGGGTTCTCAGGGAGGGTCTTCCGTGTCAGGATCAGGTATGCCCGACCGCCTGATGCTGCTTGACACCGCGTCGCTGTACTTCCGCGCCTTCTACGGCGTTCCCGACACGATCCGCCGCGCCGACGGCACTCCGGTGAACGCCGTGCGCGGGCTGCTGGACATGATCGCCCGGCTCACCACCGATTATGACGCGACGCACCTCGTGGCGTGCTGGGATGACGACTGGCGCCCGCAATGGCGGGTCGATCTCATCCCGAGCTACAAGTCGCACCGGGTCGCGGAAGTGGTCGCAGATGGCCCCGACGTCGAGATCGTGCCGGACGCGCTCCTGGAGCAGATCCCGATGATCCGCCGGGTGCTCAAGCGCGCCGGCATCGCCGTCGTGGGGACAGCCGGACATGAGGCCGACGACGTCGTCGGCACCTACGCCAGCCGCGCGCAGCGGCCCGTCGACGTGGTGACCGGCGACCGCGACCTGTTCCAGGTCGTGGACGACGCCCGTCAGGTGCGGGTGATCTACACCGCGCGGGGCATGAAGAACCTTGAAGTCCTCACCGAAGCGGTCGTCGTCGAGAAATACCGTGTGCTGCCCGGGCAGTACGCCGACTACGCTGCCCTCCGCGGCGACACCTCCGACGGGCTGCCGGGCGTCGCCGGCATCGGTGAGAAGACCGCCGCCTCGCTGCTTGGCGAGTACGGCACCCTCGACGGGCTGCTCGCGGCGGCGGCGGACGCTGGAAGCGGGCTGTCCGCGTCCGTGCGGTCGAAGCTCGCCGCGGCCACGGACTACCTCGCGGTCGCGCCCGCCGTCGTCAACGTCGTGCGCGACCTTGAGCTGCCGACGCTGGAGGAGGCGGGCGCGCAGCTGCGACCCGTCGCCGGCGATTCGCGCGCTGAACTTGAGCGTCTCGCGACCGAATGGAACCTCGGCGGCTCGGTCAGCAGACTTCTCGAAGCACTCGACCGGCGCCGCTGAGGGGAGGCTGCCCTTCTAAATCACAGCGACGGAACGGGTGTTCCTGCCCGATCCCGGCGTGACTCTGGCTGTTGCCAAAGCGACAAGGGAGGGCCAAGGTGAAGTAGGTCACATTGAGATCGGGCGTCCGGCCGGGGTTCATCAGCGCGCCGTGTAACTGTTGCGGAGGTCACGCATGAGCACGACTGAAGACAAAGTGTTCGACGCAACTCCCGAAGGTGACACACCCGAACTCAAGCGGGTCCTGGGACCGAAGCTCCTTCTGCTGTTCATCGTCGGTGACATCCTCGGCGCCGGTGTGTACGCCGTCACCGGAACCATGGCCGGCACCGTTGGCGGCATCGTCTGGCTGCCGTTCCTGCTCGCCTTCGTCGTCGCTACGCTGACCGCCTTCTCCTACCTTGAACTGGTCACGCAGTACCCCCAGGCGGCCGGTGCTGCGCTGTACACCCACAAGGCGTTCGGTATCCACTTCGTGACCTTCCTGGTGGCGTTCGCCGTCGTCTGCTCCGGTGTCACAAGCGCCTCCACATCCGCGAACGTGCTCGCCCAGAACCTCTTTGGGGGCTTTGAAGTCAACGGGTGGATTGGCATGCCCGGACAGGGAGCGGTCACCGCCGTCGCGATGGGCTTCATGCTGCTGCTGGCGGCGATCAACCTGCGCGGCGTGGGCGAGAGCGTGAAGTTCAATGTAGTCCTGACCCTGGTCGAGATGACCGCCCTGTGTATCGTGATCGGCGTCGGCTTCTTCGTGATGGCCCAAGGAACCGGAAACCTCGGAGAGATCACAGTCTTCACCGACTCCCAGGACAAGGGCCTGTTCCTGGCAGTCACCGCCGCCACGTCCATCGCGTTTTTTGCCATGGTCGGCTTCGAGGACTCGGTGAACATGGTCGAGGAGACCCAGGACCCCGAGCGGATTTTCCCCCGGACGATGCTGACCGGTCTCGGCATCGCGGTGATCCTCTACATGCTGGTGGCCGTGTCCGTGGTCACCGTGCTCTCGCCCACCGAACTCGAAGGGATCAGGGAGGCCGAGGGCGCCGCGCTCCTTGAGGTCGTGTCCAAGGGCTCACCGGATTTTCCGATCGACAAGGTTTTTCCGTTCCTCGCGGTCTTCGCGGTCGCCAACACCGCACTGATTAACATGTTGATGGCCAGCCGGCTGATCTACGGCATGGCCCGCCAGGACGTCCTGCCGCGGCCGCTGGGAAAGGTCCTCCCGGGACGCCGTACACCCTGGGCCGGGATCGTTTTCTCCACCGTCCTCGCTCTGGGGCTCATCTTGTACGTCACCAGTGACCCGGACAGTAACGTCGTCGCGAACCTCTCCGGCACCACGGCGTTCCTGCTGCTGTGCGTTTTCACCGTGGTGAATGTGGCCTGCCTCGTGCTCCGCGGCAAGAGGGACCCCAACCGCAAGGTGTTCTTCACCTCGCCCGGGCAGTTGCCGGTCGTCGCTGCCCTGCTGTGTGCTTTCCTCGCCGGTCCGTGGGTCGGCCGGCCCGTCATTCAGTACCAGATCGCCGGGGGGCTGATGGCGGTCGGCGTCGTGCTGTGGTTCATCACGTGGTTGATTACGAAGCGGACCAACACCGGGCCGGGCGCGCTTGTCGGCATCCAGAACGTCGGCAAGGACGAGTAGCTTCCACGTCTCCCCGTGCAGGACGTCCGCGCTTCCGCCCAGACGGCCGGCTCCTGCCTCTTCCACGTGTGGCTGGTGGCGGGGAGCTTACGACGGCGTGGCTCGCCTCAACGTTGGTGGCCCGGCTGCGAATCCGGCGCCGGCGTGCACCAGCTTTGGGTACCGTGGCCTAATGCGGCGATTACGACCATGGCGCTGATGCCAGAAGCGCGAACAGCGGCTCGAAACCGTACATGCGGCTGCTGTTGCTCATAACAACGATGCCGAGACCGAGGCCGGGGTAGAGGCGCATGACGTTCCAGAAGCCCGCGCCGGCGCCGAAATGCTCCACCCACTGCCCCGGGGTGGCCGCCGGCCGGCGAAACCAGCCGGTTCCGTGGTCGAACGGCTTTCCCGCCTGGTCAATGGTGCGCATGCTGCAGGCCGATCCGGGGGAGAGGACCCGCGTTCCGTCGATCTCGCCGTCGCGAAGGTGCAGGCGAAGGAATCTGCCCGCATCCAGGACGTCGCCCACCAGGCCGCCGTAGGCGGGTCCGTCCACGTAGAAGGGGTTCAATGACAGGTACGGCCCGCGACGGTCCCCGGAAATACCGCCGGGCAGGAGGCCGCGCAGCATGGGATCCACGATCCGGGGTGCCTTGACGTAACCGGTCGCCTTGACCGCGCCGCCCTGATAGCGGAACCCGGTGTGTTCCATGCCCACAGGCCGCAGGACGGACTGGCGGACATAAGCCTCGAACGGCATCCCGGACGCGGCGGCCATGACCTGTCCGACGGCAAGGTAGCCGACATTGGAGTACCTGGCACTCTGCCCGGCCGGGTACCGGTAGGCGCGGCGCCGGCCCATGAGACGGCGGAGCAGTGCCTCGGGGCCCGGCGGATCCGCGTCGGCCGGGTGCACCCAGCGGATGGGCATCGGGTTGCCGAAACCGGCGGTGTGGTTGAGTAACTGTCCCACGGTCGGCGCCGTTGTCCCGGGCACCCGCAGGTAATCGACGTACTCGCCAACCGGGGCCTGGAGATCCAGGCGGCCTTCGTCACCGAGCCGGACTGCAGCCGTCGCGGTCACGATCTTGGACATCGAGAACCACAGGTACGACGTCGAGGCTGTCGCCGGGGTATGTGCTGCGCGGTCGGCGAGGCCATATCCGGCGGCGAGGAGCACACGATCGCGATTGAGCACGGCAATGGAGAGACCCGGGATGGCGCCCTGGCGCATCATCGTGGTGACTGCCGCCGTCACGCCGTCGGGCGGTCTGCCCGCGGCGATATTCTCGCCCGGGTTGTTGCTATCAGTCACCATGGCTTATTCCCTTTGACCTGGGTGCGCAAGGTCTTCACGCTATCTGACCGGCCGGCGGCCCGGCCGGGCGTCCCGGCCGCTGCCACCTCCCGTCAAACCGAACAGTGCTGGCGTCAGATGGCGTAGCGAAGAACTCCGGCAGCCTGCACATTCTCCGGCATATCGGACCGTCGCACCGCGAGCACGCGGGCACCCGTTCCGAGCGCCCGACGGGCAATTTCCTCGATCGCATCCTGGCCCGTATCCGCATCCAGGCTGAGCAGGCCATCGTCTCCGACGGAACCTTTGACCTCTGCATCCATGTCCACGAGGAGGGTAGCAACAGCACCGAAGGCAGCCGCCCGTGCCAGATCGCTGAGGTCCGTCGAGGCACGCCCGTTGGTGCGGCGCTCTTCGAAGGTCTCTTGCAGCGCAACGAGATCGGCGGCGTAGATCCGGTCGAGCACACGGCGCGCCGCATCCGCCAATTGGGCCGCGGTCAGTTCGTCGGGGTTCCCCTCGATGACCTCTGACGCGAGGTGTGCGTAACCTGAGAGGTTGCGGTAGATGCTCCTGAGCGGCTCCGTCGCAGCGATAACCAGCGGCAAGGACTGGCCGTTCAGAACGGGACGAAGCGCGTGGTCGACGGACCGGGCGTACTGGGTTAGCCGCACCTTGCGTCCCTCGTCGCCCTGCAGACGCCCGGAGGGGGCGCGGCCGCCGATGGAGTCGAGCCCGACAGCACTCGCGGCATCACTGGGCATGCCCGGCACGGTGATTTCTTCGGCCGGCCGGTCGGCCGAGACTTCCACGAGGCGGACCCCGTTCTGGGAGATCGCGAGCACCAGCGCCGCGTTCGGGAAGGTCAGGGCCCGGAGGAGCGGGGTAATGGCGAATCGATCGGCCACGCTGACATGGTCTTCGAGGTCGTTGGGCAATCGGAACTCAAGAACCGACGTCGGCGTCGCGAAGATGGCCAGGCTGCGCCCCATGTCGAACCAGAATTCCGGGGCTTCCAGCAGCTCGTTGAGAAACATTTCTATCGCGGCGACCGGTTCTTTGCCTCTCCCCTCACGGAGCTGAGCAATGGCGGATCCGAACAAAACACGCGCCCTGGTTTGGTTCTTCTCCGAATCGGCCGGGACGCTGCTCGTCGAAAGATAGACTGTGACGCTGTGCGGATCGCGTGCGGCCGCCAGGCGCTCCACGTCGTATCGGGTCGGCATATCAATGTGCATGGTGTGCTCCTTGGCTATCTCTCCGGTGGGTCCATGATGAGAGCGGATGCTGCAACTGCCCGATGCTGACTGTCCGGCTGAGGGTCAGCATGACCCTGATCAGCCCAGCTTCAGACCCCCGGATGTCGGTGTCAACAGACGGCGGAAGTTGTGATGTTTGCGGGCCACCGGGCAGGAGCCCACGGTCTCACCCTCTTGTGGGCCCCAAGATTTGACGCAGAGCAACAGGGTCTTGACGCGGAGATCCCAAACGGGGACGCTCGGTTCAGGCCCTCCGGTGGTTCCGGGCCAGCACAGGCACGGCGCCCCTGGTCCACACCCTTGAACACCGACCTGAGGAGAGCTCCCATGGGCCCCCAATTCAACGAGCAGCTGGCCCAAGGAACCGCTGATCCTGGCCCTCGCCCAGGAGGTTGAGGTCACGGACCGCATCAAGGAATTGTTTGCGGCGGCCCGGGCGGAATATGACCCGCTGGGTGAACAGTCCATGCTCTGGTTCCTTAAGGAACAGGTCGAGGAGGTGGCATCGATGTCCACATTGCACAAGGTCGCACGCCGGGCCAGGAAGGCGGCAACGGGGGACCCTCCGACACGCAAACGCCCGGGAGTCGCCGGCGTTCACTCTAGGCTCCGTCAAGAATGGCGCTGAGCTACGCCTTCACGGCGACCCTGTGGCACTATCCGGGAGAAGCAGGCTGGCACTTCCTCACCCTTCCGGAAGAACTTGCAGCCGAGATCAGGGAGGACACGGCAGCGTTCCGTCGCGGCTTTGGCTCCGTTAAAATCACGGCCACGGTCTCCGGCCACAATTGGTCCACTTCACTCTTTCCCGACAGCCGAAGCGGAACCTATTTGTTGCCCGTCAAAAAGGCCATCAGAACGGCGGCCGGACTCGAGGCAGGGGACCAGGTCACGGTTCACTTTGAAGTGCCCGCGCCCGGCTGAGTACCACCGGATGCAGTCCCTGTTCCTCTGGCGCCCGCCGGCGAAGGAGACAAGAATGGGCCCGTGTCCCCCTCTCGCCCTGACAGGGACGGCCCTCCGATGAACGCCGCCGCCCGCACGATCCAGCGCATTTACCTCACGCTGACGCTGGGCAATACCCTCGCGGCCTCGTTTATCTGGGGGATCAACACCCTCTTCCTGCTGGATGCCGGGCTCAGCAACCTCGAGGCGTTTGCTGCGAACGCGTTTTTCATGGCCGGTATGGTGCTGTTCGAGGTCCCCACCGGGGTGATTGCAGACGGGTGGGGGCGCCGCGCCTCGTTCCTGCTTGGGACCGTGACCCTGGCCGTCTCGACCTACCTCTACTACGTGCTCTGGCAACTTGCCGCCCCGTTCTGGTGGTGGGCGGTGGTGTCGGTTTTGCTCGGTCTGGGATTTACGTTCTTCTCCGGCGCGGTCGAAGCGTGGCTCGTCGATGAGCTGCGGTTTTCGGGCTATGAAGGCGGACTGGAGACGGTCCTCGGGCGGGGACAGATGGTCTCGGGCGTAGGGATGCTCGTCGGCTCGGTAGCCGGCGGTGTGATCGCGCAGGCCACCAACCTCGGTGTGCCGTTCCTGCTGCGCGTGGGTGTGCTGCTGGTGATGTTCGTCGTGGCCTTTGCCCTGATGCGCGACGTCGGCTTCACCCCTGAACGCTCGGCCCATCCTCTTCGGGCAACCCGTGCCGTCCTCACCGCCTCGATCGAAAACGGATTGAAAAATCCGCCGGTACGCTACGTGATGCTGGCAGCGCCGTTCACTGCCGGCGTCGGGTTCTACGTTTTCTATGCCCTCCAGCCCTACCTCCTTGAGCTCTTCGGCGACCCGCGCGCCTACTCCGTGGCAGGCCTGGCGGCGGCACTCGTGGCAGGGGCAGACGTGCTCGGCGGTTGGCTGGCGCCCCGCGTCCGGCGCCTCGTCCGCAGACGCACGACGGTGCTGATTCTGAGCAGCATGATGAGTGTCTTGATTCTGGTCGTTCTCGGGTTCACCCGGGTGTTCTGGGTGGCCCTTGTGCTGCTGGCGGTCTGGGCCGTGGTGTCCTCGGCGGGGACTCCGGTGCGGCAGGCTTACCTGAACGACATGATCGCCTCGAAGCAGCGGGCGACGGTGCTGAGCTTCGACTCGCTTATCGGCTCCAGCGGAGGCGTCGTGGTGCAGCCGGTGCTTGGCCGGGCAGCCGACGTCTACGGCTACCCTGCCTCGCTGGCCATCGGCGGAGTGATCGAGTTGATCGCCGTGCCCTTCCTGCTGGCGAGCCGTCGGCAGCGCCACCGGTCCGACCAGGCCAACGCCCCGACCAGCACCACGGACTCGGGATCCTAGGCGTCCTCGTTGGTGCCGTCACCCGCCAGCCGCCCCGAAGTTGCCTCCGTGCCGTCGGCGATTTCAGACGGTATTGACTCCCGCAGCCCCGGGCCTACGATAGTGCGCATCAGCACCGTCGAGGAGCAGATGTGTGTTGTCCATTGCCGATGCTGAGCAAGTTGGTGACCGGGGGCGCGAGGCCCGGGGTCAGCCCGACGGGCCGGGTGCGCCGAGTTGCCGGCGGACGTCGATTACATCGTGGATGGCAGCTGGGGTGACCCCCCGGAACCTGATCAAGTCTGATCAAAGAGGGAGTAACAATCATGCTGAAGGATCTCGAAATTAATGCAGTCCTCCCCGCGAAGGACATCGCCCGAGCGAGAGGCTTTTATCGTGACGTGCTGGGACTGGAGCCTGCCGACGCCATGGACGAGGAGAATCTGCTGTACCGCTGCGGCAAGGGAACGGCGTTCCTGCTCTACAAGACCGACAACGCAGGATCAGCGAAAAACACCCAGATGGGCTGGGGAACAGACGACATCGAAGCCGAGGTGAAGGATCTACGCGGCCGCGGTGTCGTGTTCGAGGAGTACGACTTTCCCGGTCTGAAGACTGAGAACGGGATCGCTTCTACTCCGGTGGGCAAGGCCGCGTGGTTCCTGGACAGCGAAGGCAACATTCTGAATCTCTTCCAGCGCTAGAAGCGCCGGCCATGAGTGCGCCGTCACTGCGTCATTGGGGGACTCCGCAGGGACGGCGCACTCCTCACGCTACCGGCCGTGTGCAGACTCTCCCTGCGTCCCGACGGCCTCCTTTAGTGCGCCGCGGAGCTGCGTATCGGGAATGGACCGGGACGCCGGAGGACAGCGGCCCCAACCCGAAGCCCATCAACAGCATCGGGCTGGCCACAATGCCGGCATTTGCCCCGGGGTCCATTCCCGCCACGAGGATGAGGATGCCGACGATCAACAGCATCAGCCCCAGGCGGACGACACGGCGTGGGTTGGCACGCGGCCAGACCTTGGGGATTCCGGCGGCGGCCAGAATCGATGCCACTGACACCGGGAAAATCCGGATTCCGGTTTCCAGCGCGCTCAACTCCAACACGACCGACAGGAACAGAAAAATGGTGAAGAACGCCCCGGCCTGCACGAGGAATTGAGCGAAGAAGACGCTGAGCCCGCCGGTGAGACGCCGGTTCCGGAACAGCCCGGGGTCGATCAGGGGATCGCCGCCCACTGCGGCAGGGTGCGATGTCCGCCGCAGGAACGCCGTACACCACCATTCCCAGTCCCACGACCGACAATGCGGACCCCACAAAATCGAGCCGGACCTGGGCATAATCAGTGCGCACCGAGGCCCTTCAGGAGGGACCAGCCCAAGAGCACTCCAAGGTTAGGAGCAAGTGCCGTGGTGAGTGCCCTTGCGGCATAGATGATCACACCGTGCCAGCACTGCCGGGACCAGTCTTGACCGCGTCTTTCCGCCCGCGATGTTCTTTTGCGCCTCCTCGGGCGGCCGCAGGGCCACGCCCGAAATATCACCCTGCCGATGCCTTACCTGCCGCGGCCTTCCGGGCCTACAGTGGGGCATGTACAGGCCGTCGACAGGAGTGCCCCAGTGATTACCCTGCAGATCGAACACCAGGTCCGGGACTTCGGCATGTGGAGGAGGGCCTTTGACAGTGACCCCCTGAACCGCGCCGCGTCGGGCGTGCGGTCGTACAGGATCTCACGTCCCCTCGACCAGGAGGACTACGTGATGCTGGAGATGGATTTCGATACGCAGGCAGCTGCCGTGGATTTCCTCGGCCGGCTGCAGAACGACACCTGGAAGACAGGTGTGACGGCACCGGCGCTGGTCGGTGAGCCGTCGACCAGGATCATCGAGACGGTCGCCATCGAGACGGTGTCCGCCTTCTAGGCCGGCCGTTCCACTCCCGCGACTGAAGGTTTGGCTCGTCGCGGCGGGCCGACGGCCGGGTTGAGCCGAGCGCACCACCGCGCCGCAGGATATTCTTGGCATATGACTGCCGCAGCCCCCTCAAACGTTGCCTTTGACGGACGCTTTGCCCGGGAGCTCGCGGAAATGGCCATACCCTGGCAGGCGGAGGAGGCACCTGAGCCGAGGCTCCTCGTGCTCAACGAGGCGCTGGCCGCAGAACTGGGCCTGGGCGCCGACTACCTGCGGGGCTCGGACGGCGTACTTCTGCTGATCGGCAACCTCGTCCCCAGCGGCGCTACTCCTGTGGCCCAGGCCTACACCGGCCACCAGTTCGGCTGGTTGGCCCCCCGGCTCGGCGACGGCCGCGCGCTTCTGCTCGGTGAGATCACGGACGCGTCCGGCCACCTTCGCGATGTCCACCTCAAGGGTTCCGGGCGCACACCGTTCGCCCGCGGCGGCGACGGCCTGGCGGCGGTCGGTCCGATGCTGCGGGAGTACATCGTGAGCGAAGCGATGCACGCCATGGGCATCCCCACCACCCGGTCCCTCGCGGTGGTGGCGACGGGGCGCCCGGTATTGCGCGAAACCATGCAGCCGGGGGCAGTGCTCACACGGGTCGCCTCCAGCCATCTGCGCGTGGGCAGCTTCCAGTACGCCCGGGCCACGGGCGACCTGAACCTCCTGCGCCGCCTTGCCGATCATGCGATCGCCCGTCACTACCCCGGCGCCGCGGAGGCCGCGCAGCCCTATCTCGCACTGTTCCAGGCGGTGGTCGCTGCCCAGGCGTCGCTGGTGGCCCGGTGGATGCTGGTGGGTTTCGTTCATGGCGTCATGAACACCGACAACATGACCATTTCCGGCGAGACCATCGACTACGGGCCCTGCGCTTTCCTGGACGCCTTCGACCCGGCCGCGGTCTTCAGCTCGATCGACGAGACCGGGCGCTACGCGTACCGCAACCAGCCGGTCATGGCGGAATGGAACCTCACGCGGCTCGCGGAGTCGCTGCTGCCCCTCTTCCATGACGAGCAGGAGCAGGCGGTCACCCGGGCGCAGGAGTCCCTCGCCGCGTTCCGGCGGCAGTACGGCGCGGCCTGGGCCGCCGGCATGGCGGCCAAACTCGGTCTGCCTGACGGGCTCGACGACGACCTGGCCTCGGCTCTCGTGGACGAGGCGCTCAGCCTTCTCCAGGAGGGCCGTGCTGACCACACACTGTTCTTCCGGAGCCTCAGCGCGGCCGCCCGGGGCGACGCCGAACCGGCGCGGAGCCTGCTGCCTGATCCGTCAGCGTTCGATGCGTGGGCCGCACGCTGGATCGCCCTCGGCCCCGACGCTGACGCGATGGACCGGGTCAACCCCGCCTACATCCCGCGCAACCATCTGGTCGAGGAGGCACTCGCCGCTGCTACCGGCGGCGATCTGGAACCGCTCGGACGCCTTCTGGAGGCAGTGACCGGGCCGTACGACGAGCGCCCCGGCCTGGGGCGCTACGCCGCCGCCGCGCCCGAAGACTTCGGCGCCTACCGGACCTTCTGCGGAACCTGAGCCGCGGGGAACCCGCGATGGCCGGAGCCTCAGGCGAGCGAGAGGAAGAGCTTTTCCAGCTCCTTTGTGTTCATGCTTGAGTCCTTCCGGACCGCGCATTGCTCCAGTCCGCTGGCAATGATGGCGAAGCCTGCCCGGTCCAGGGCTTTCGAGACGGCGGCCAGCTGCGTGACGGTGTCCTTGCAGTCGCGTCCTTCCTCCAGCATCCGGATGACGGCCCCAAGCTGCCCTTGAGCGCGCTTGAGCCGGTTGATGGCGGGGGCGAGTTCAGCTGAATCAAGGTCCATGGGTGTCTCCAAAGGTAGGGCTGGCTATCCTCAAGGTTATACCCCCATGGGTATTTTTGACTACCCCCAGGGGTATCTGCAATACTCGGTAGGGTATTCAGTTTTTGTTAGCCCGTCTCGAAAGGACACCCATGACGCCCTCTTCCACTTCCTCCGCCCAGGCTTCTTCCCCCGCACAGGCGGTCACCTCGCTGGCGCCGGAGACGCTGCGCAGCTGGTTCCAGGAACATAAGGACCTCATCGTGATTGATGTCCGTTCGGCCGCTGAGTTTGAAAACATGCACATCCGCGGCTCCTACAACGTCCCGCTGCCGCTGCTCTCCGAGCACACCGACGAATTGGCCGCGCGTCTGGGCAGCCGCGTCGTGCTGGTCTGCCAGTCGGGAGCGCGGGCCGAGCAGGCACGGCAGCGCCTGGGTGGCGCGGGTATCGGCACCGCCTATGTCCTGGCGGGCGGCGCACCCGGATTCGCTGAGGCAGGCGGAGACGTGGTCCGCGGCAAGTCGCGCTGGGACCTCGAACGCCAGGTCCGGCTCGCCGCGGGTTCCCTCGTGGTTCTGGGCCTTGCCGGAGGCAAGTTCGTCTCGCCGAAGATCCGGTTCCTCGCCGGAGCCATCGGCGGCGGACTGACCTTCTCAGCCGCCACGAACACCTGCGCCATGGGCCAGGCCATCTCTGCCATGCCCTGGAACAAGGCCGCCCAGGAGCCGACCCGCGAGTCCGCCATCCTGCAGTTCCCCGTTGCTGCTTCCGTGACCCCGGAGTCCAAGGCCTCATGACCACAACGCTGATCCTCGTTCTTGCCCTGTCGGTGCTCATCGGGCTGTCGCTCGGTGTGCTCGGCGGCGGCGGATCCATCCTGACGGTTCCGATCCTGGTCTACGTGGCCGGATTCGAAGCCAAGGAAGCGATTGCCGCCTCCCTGTTCGTGGTCGGCGTAACCTCGGCCGTCAGCGTCTTCAGCCACGCCCGGGCCGGACGCGTCATGTGGCGCACCGGCCTGCTGTTTGGCGCTGCCGGCATGGTCGGCGCCTTCGTGGGCGGTCTACTGGGCGGGCACATCCCCGGCCAGATCCTGCTTATCGCGTTTGCCCTGATGATGGTGGCCACCTCGATCGCCATGATCCGCGGACGCAAGAAGAAGGCTGGCTCGGGCACCGAGGCGCCCAAGCACACTGAACTGCCGCTGTTCCGCGTCCTGCTCGACGGCCTCGTCGTCGGCCTGGTCACCGGTCTCGTCGGTGCCGGCGGCGGATTCCTCGTGGTCCCGGCCCTGGCGCTGCTCGGCGGCCTGCCAATGGCAATCGCCGTCGGAACCTCGCTCGTCGTGATCGCGATGAAGTCCTTCGCGGGCCTGGCCGGTTACCTCACCACCGTGGAGCTGGACTGGGGGATCACGCTGGCAGTGACGGGTGCCGCCATCGTGGGCACCCTGATCGGGTCCAAGCTCGCCGGTCGCATTCCGGAAGCGGCCCTGCGCAAGGGCTTCGGCTGGTTCGTGCTGGTGATGGGCGCGTTCGTCCTCATCCAGCAGGCCCCCGTGGATCTGCGCGGACCGATCGCCCTGGGTGTTGCCGGAACCGCGCTCGTCGCGGCAGCAGTCTGCTGGTTCTTCGTCAGCACCTGCCCGCTGCGCAGTTCTAACCGCACCACCAGCGAAGACTCCCAGCCCACGTCGGTCTGACCTAACCGGCCACCCACAGTCAATCCCGAAACGAAAGGCATCACCATGGCAGAAATCAGCATCACCGAAGCAGACCAACGCCGGAACAAGGCGCAGGTCCTGGACGTCCGCGAGGACTCCGAAGTCGCCGAAGGAATGATCCCTGGAGCAATCCACATCCCCATGGGCGAGCTGCAGGCCCGCCTGTCCGAGCTGGACGCCAAGGTCCCCGTTATCGCCATCTGCCGCAGTGGCAACCGCAGCGCCCGTGTGGCGGATGCCCTCAATGCCGCGGGCTTCACCGCAGACACCATGGATGGCGGCATGATCGCATGGACCCGCGCGGGCCTGCCGACCACCTGATCCGTCCCTGAACAGCAGTTCCCTCTCACCCCACGACCCGGAGGAATGGAAGATAGTTATGGCAACCATCGACATCACCGAAAAGACTCTCGCCGAAACGCTGGAAACCAACGACATCGTCTTTGTCGACTTCTGGGCCGGGTGGTGCGGCCCCTGCCGCATGTTCGCGCCCACCTATGAAGCGGCCTCGACGAAGCACCCGGATGTCGTCTTCGCCAAGGTGGACACCGAAGCCGAGCAGGCCCTGGCGGCTGCGGCGGGAATCACCTCGATCCCCACCCTGATGGCCTTCCGCGACAAGACCCTGGTCTTCTCCCAGCCCGGCGCGCTCAACGCCGCCGGCCTCGAGGAAGTCATCGAGGGCGTCAAGAACCTGGACATGGCCAGCGTGCGGGCCCAGGCAGTACAGCCGCAGGGCTGACCGGGCGCCGCCCTGCTGGCGCCAATCCGCCGGTAACCCGCTGGCGCCAATCCGTTGGCGCCAGCTCGCCGGTAACCCACTTGCAGGATACCCCCGGGGGTATTA